>CAJUGR010000021.1 GCA_910586285.1 uncultured Erysipelotrichaceae bacterium | reverse complement strand
TACCTAATAAGTCAATAAAGATACTTTCTACATAAATAACCCAAAATCATCGCAATGTTAAATTACGCTTTTTCTCCAATTCCATCCAGCGTTCCATCCGCTCTTCCATCTGTTGTTCAAGTGAGAGGCGTTGTTCTCCTAATTCCTTTTGGCGACGATAATCGCTCGTTTGTGCCATTTCGTTGTCGATTTCTTGTAATTGTTTCTCTAACGTGGCTAAGGTGGTTTCCATTTGTTCCCATTCCCGCTTTTCTTGTGAGGTCAAAGAACGTCTTGCTTCACGGGTATGCTTTGGCTTGACGGCTTGACGGTTTTCTTTTTTCTGTTGCTTCATCATATTCAGGGATTGTGAATAACCCCCGATCATCGTCTGAATCGTTCCATCCGACTGAAAAACAAACATCGTATCACAAATGCGGTCCAGAAAATAACGATCATGAGATACTACAAAAACCCCGCCGTTAAAATGATCAAGATAATCTTCCAGCACCTGTAATGTATCAATGTCAAGATCATTGGTCGGCTCATCCAACAGTAAAATATTGGGTGCTTGCATCAACACTCTTAATAAATGAAGGCGTCGCTGTTCCCCGCCGGATAACGTCATGATTTTCTGATATTGTTTCGCATGATCAAAGCCAAACTGCTCCAACAGCTGTGCTGCACGATGGATATCCACATCGGTGATGGAAGCCAATGCATCCCGCACGCATTTCTGTGGTTCCCAAATATCACTGTGCTGAGCAAAAAAGCCGATTTTCACGGTTTTACCCAATACGACACTGCCGCTGTCCGGTTTCTCTTGATGAGCTAATATCCGCATTAACGTAGACTTCCCACAGCCATTGGGTCCCAAAATACCGATTCGCTCACAGCGCTTCATTTGATAAGAAAAAGAGTGAAATAATACATGCTCTTGATATTGTTTGCGAAGCTCATGAATTTCCACCGTCTTTTTACCCAATCGTGAGGTTGGGGCATCTAATTGTAAAGCTTGGTCAACCATCGGCCCACTTTCCGCTTGTAATGCCTCAAAACGTGCCAATCGATCACGGCTTTTCGTTCCCCGTGCCTGAACCCCTGCGCGCACCCATTCCCATTCTTTTTTTAACAGTCGCTGTCGCTTATGTTCCCGCTGTGCTTCTTGTGCGATTCGCAGCTGTTTCTGTTCCAAGTAAGTTTCATAATTACCTTGATAAACAAACATATGACCATGATCCAGTTCCACAATCCTATTTGTAATACGTTCCATAAAATAACGATCATGTGTCACCATAAATACAGCACGGTTGCTTTTGATCAAAAAAGCCTCCAACCATTCAATCATCTCCGCATCCAAATGATTGGTCGGCTCATCCAACAGCAGTAAATCATATTCCTGAAGCAAAACCTGTGCCAATGCTACGCGCTTTCGCTGCCCGCCGGATAAAGTCGCAATCTCGGCATGAATATCCGTTATTCCCAAACGAGTGAGCATGGCTTTAGCCTCATATTCTTTCGTCACATTGGTCTGTTTCATCACTTGGTCCCATACACTTAACGCATCATCCAAATCAGGATTCTGCGCCAGATACGCAATACGTAAGTCCTTTTTCCGCCGTATGATTCCTTGATCACACGCTTCGCTTCCAACCAACAGCTTTAACAAGGTACTCTTACCCGTACCGTTTATTCCGACCAATGCCACTTTATCCTTTTCCTCTAAGGTAAAGGAAACTTCATCCAACAGACATTGTTTATGATAACAATGTCTGACATGATCCAAATCAATCAGCATACATTCACCTCAATGTCATCATTTTACCATAAATTGTATCCATTGACGAAAAAACCGCAGTGAAAACTGCGATTTCATCATATCATTGCGCCATATCAACACAAGTATCAACACTGAGCTGCTCAATCTGAGTCATTCGTTCCTTTGCGGATGACAGCGGCAGCGCAAGCGTCAACGCCAATTCTTCCGTTAGAATGCGGCGGGTATGGTCCAAAATTTCCGTTTCCTCGGCTGTTAATTGCTTGTGGTTTCTTTCCTTAATGACTTTTTGACAATAAATTGTTTTCAAAACCTGTAACGATTTTTTCCAATCATTGGATGCGAGCATCGTTTTGAATACTTCACCGCGCATCCGTCGATCTTGCGGCCACTCAACTTCAAGCTGCGAAACTTGTATCATGACATCTTCGGCTTCTGCTTTCGATATCAATTCCCGCAGACCCGGATGATCCATTGGCGTGGTGATTCGCATTTCCATACCGAATACCCCTTCCAACACATAATATTGCTTCTCCTTACCATCCCTCAATCGCTTGGAAACGATATTTTGAACCCGGAAAACGCCATTACCTCAGTAACGTACATACTGACCTGTCTGATACATCCTTATCACCTTCTTAACCATCGTTTCTCCCCTTATTTTAACACAGAATATTTTTTCATGTAATAGCAAAATTTGTTAATATTATGTAGGTATAAAAACAGCATATATATCTCACATCGAATTTTTTTAAAATACGTATACATATATCGATATATGTGAAATAAGCATAAAATAAAGTGCTATGGCATACACTGGTAAAAGGAAGTGAACGCATGGACACATTAGCACAAATCAAAGCAGAAATTGCCAAGTATCAAGGGGAATCCGTGGATATTATTTATCATCCGCATTCTTCCTATCGCATGACAAAACAAGGGGATGCCAAAATCGGTACATTGTATCCGCACTTTTTTGAAGTGGAAATAAGAACCAAAGAATTTGGTTCCTATAAAACGACAATTACGTATCTGGATGTTTATACCAAAAGTTGTATCATTCAGCCGCATCAAAAAAATCAGTCCGAAGACTGATTAACGTTTCCAATGTAAATAACGGGTGGTAGAAATAAAGGATCCGATCATACCAACCAGCATACCGCCAATGATCAGTATCCCCATGATTTGAAAGACAAACGGCGATATCGGTTGGAAAGAAAAGACATTACTGAACAGTCGACCGCCCATGGAGGTATAAAGCTGGCGATAGCCGAAATATGTTAAAATACAAGGTATAACGGATCCGAATAACCCCATCAGCATACCCTCAAACACAAACGGCATCTTGATGAATAAATTAGTCGCTCCAACATTGCGCATGATCGATATTTCATTGGCACGAGAATAAATACCCATTTTAATCGTATTAGAAATCAAGAAGATTGCCAACATTCCAAGCAACACGACAAAGACAACAATGCCTGTTCGAATCGTATTGATCATTGACACCATTTGCGAAATACTGTTTCCGCCATACATCGCATCATCGACAAAATCTAACGCGATGATTTCCTCGGTGATCGCTTGAATCTGATTAGGATCACTGACGCTGATAAAGAATGCATTATGAAGCGGGTTGGTTTCCCCCTCATAGATAGAGAAAACTTCCCCCTTTTCCGCGATCCACAGTGCCAGCTCATGATCCTTGTCTGAGAACTCCGCCTCTTTCACACCGTCTATGGCTTCAATCAAGCGTTGTGATTCCGCAATCTGTTCCTCTAAGGCAATATCTTCACTTAATACCGCATGAATTCGAATTTCATCCTCAATGTGATTCGCAAAGCCTTCAATGTTGCCCGCAATCATCAGAAATGCGGCAAGCAGTATTAAGGTAACCATCACTGCCGATGAAGCCGAAAGAGTCATCACAAAATGACGGATCAGATTTTTACAAGCTGTATTAATATGAAATGGTAAGCTTTTGAAAAATTGAACCATAATCCTATCTTACCGCCTTTCTTAAAATCACAAGGAATCAACCGAAGAAATTCTCCGGACGCTCTCGACACGGTGCACCGCGTGATGCACAACTGGTGGATGTGGTATTCCAACCGCATCCCCATGCAAAGTCAGCTCCATTGGCTGAAAATTGTGCAACCGCAGATTCTACTGACATATTGCCCAAGTTAAATACTTCGACATGACAGTGCGGTCCGGTACTGTTACCGGTATTGCCTACTGCACCGATCTGTTGACCTTGCGATACTGCCATTCCCGGTGAAACAAGGAAGTTCTCCTGTGCCATATGGAAAAAGGAAATCGCATATGTGGTTCCATTTACCGTACCGATCATATGAACCGTATTACCGCCGCCGGCCGGATAGCCGACCCAGTTACCAAAAAATCCGTTGGTAGTGGGAATCGGATTGTTCGCATAAACGATAACACCGCCGATCGGCGCATAAATCGGTGTTCCGATCGAAGCCGCAAAATCACATCCTGCATGGAAACCGCCACCGGGATAAGCCCATGTGCCCGCGGAGCGATAACCTGACTGCACCGGCGCAATGAAGCCATTGCTGGCAGTAAAATTGAAATTGGCCGCATCCACCCGGGCAATCTGACTTTGCACTGCCTGTTGGGCACTTTGCGCAGAACGCATCTGTTCAATCAAATCCGCTTCCTGACGCAAATACTCATTTTTCAATTCCTCTTGGCTCGCTTTCGCTTCTTCAGCGACTGCTTTACTTTCTTCATTTTCCTGTTTGGTTTTCTCTTGATCCGCCTTCAAGCGTTCCTGTTCTTTTTTCTGCTGATCCAGTTTTGCCTTATCCTCTTCCAGCGCTTTGATCTCATCCTGATCATTCTCGGTAATTCGTGAGATTCCATCCACGATCCGCACCATATCGATCAAATCTTCCGCGCCCATGATAAATTCTATATAGGCGTTGGTGCCGATTGAAACTTGTTCACTCACCATGCGATCCTTGATCTGTCGATCGCGCAATTCAATATCGGCTTCCGTCTGCTTAATTTCGACTTGAAGCTGCTTGATGACACCTTGAATTTTTTGAATCATTGCTTCATTTTGGGCAATTTGTGCTTCCAACTGATCAATCAACCCCTGATTCTTATTGATCTCTGTTTGTAAAGCATCAATATTCCCCTGTAATTCCGCTACCGAAGAGCTGATACCGGCAACTTGACCTGACAAATTCTTATTTTTCTCATGCAAAAAATTTCGATAACGATCACACATAGCTTGAGTTTCCGCATCTTTACCAGATCGAAAACATACAGAATCATAATAATCTTCATTGCCTGCAAAATCCTCCGCATGAACCACGATTTGTGAATACGGATGCAAGCACAACATCGCTGTTGCCAAAGCTATCATAATAAGTTTTCTTTTCATCGTTTCCACCTCAAATATTTTGATACTGCTAAGAAACTTCCGACCATTCCGACCAACATCCCGCATCCGACCAAAGTCAGACAAATGATCGAAGCAAACGGATTCACTTTTTGCATGACAAACATGCTGGTAAGAAAATGACCGCCTAATACATGGTATAAATAAGAATAGCCGAAATAAGTCAACGTTACCGGAATCAATGATCCGATTAATCCAATAATTAAACCTTCTATAATGAAAGGAACACGGATAAACCAATTGGTCGCACCGACATTACGCATAATACCGATCTCAGTACTCCGCGCATAAATCGTCATTTTAATCGTATTAGAAATAAGAAATACCGCAAGCAGACTCAAAGCGCCGACAAAAATGAAGCCGCCGTTGCGCAATGCCTTGAAAAAGGAAATCATTACAGACACGCCATCGCCGCCATATTCCGCCTTATTGATACCGTCCATTTCATTTACCGCGGTCGTTACCGATTCAATATCATCCGGTGTCTGCGTTTCAATAATGAAAACATCCCGCAGAGGATTGGCATCACCTTCCTCATACATTCCGAAAATTTCTTCGTTTTCTTCTTTGAGTTTATATAGTTCCTCATCCTTACTGGAAAAGGTAACGGTTTTTACTCCGGGAACATCTTGGATCTGCTTCTGCAGCGAATCAATCCCCGCTTCATCCTGTAAAGCATCAATCGAAACATGGATTCGAAAATCCGACTCGATGTTACGAGTAAAGCTGGAAATATTGCCCGTTAACAGCATAAATAACGACATCAGGATTAAAGTCATACTGACGGCAGATACAGCTGAGAATGCTGTTGTACTGTGTCGTCTCAACCCCTGTACTGCCGAACGAACATGAAACGGCAACAAGCGCAATGCCTTAATCATGACGAATATATCCGCCTTTCTGGATATCAGCGACAACGAACCCTTCTTCCAGTGCAATGGTCCTTTTTTTGTTCATATCCACCAGATTCGCATCATGAGTCACCATTAGGATTGTTGTATTTTCTTCCAGATTGATTTTTTCCAACAAACCCATAATTTCCTGGCTTTTCTCCGGATCCAAATTACCGGTCGGCTCATCGGCAATCAATACCCGAGGCTGATTGGCAATCGCCCGTCCGATCGTTGCACGCTGTTGTTGACCGCCGGATAGTTCACGAGGAAAGGATTTCGCCTTGTCTTCTAACGATACCAGTTCAAGAACTTCACGAACCCGATGCCGAATCGTCACTTTGTCCATTCCGATGACCTGTAAAGCAAAAGCGATATTCTCAAATACCGTCAACTCCGGCAACAACCGATAATCCTGAAAGATAACACCGATGTTGCGGCGATATAACGGTACTCGGGAATGACGCAAGTTACCGACATCCGTGCCGGCGACAACCACCCGTCCGGTTGTAGGGATTAATTCACCGTCCAACAGTTTAATCAAAGTGGATTTTCCACTTCCTGTCGGACCGATGATGTAGACGAATTCTCCCTCTTCTATATACAAATTCACGTCACGTAGGGCGTGAACACCATTTTTGAATGATTTCGATACGTTCTCCAATAAGATCACGTACACCCCTCCTAACATCGTCTTCACTATTATAACATAAAACATAGTAAAAGTTTATGTTATTTCCTAGGTAATTTTACCCAAATGAAATTGCCTCTTTACAAAGGCCTTAGGATAAAAATGAGCCGATTTTAAGGGATCTATAATAATAAAAGATACCCGCAGGTATCTCAGACACGCTTCCTTTTATGGGGTGAGCCTTTTTGCGGCCACACCAGCAATAAGCCGACAAAAATAAACGCAATCGGCCAATCATGAGCGAGAATATAATTCAATCCAAGCATAATTGTTTCAAAATCAAAACTTGGCTTGATCAAAAATAACAAACCGATGAAAATCAAGAACACACCCAAACGCTTGCGCATCATCTTCACATCCTTTGGGAACAGTATAACGTGGTCAAAAGAAAAATCCTGTCAAAAAAAGATGTTCACACTAGAAGATCATAAGAATGATAAAAGATTTGATCTTCATTGTTCCTGTATTCATGTTGCTCATGCTTCATAAAGTGAATCCTAAAAACAAGCATGTATCACAAGCGACAAAGCATAATATATTCATCCTCATTTTCATGCACAATTTCAAATCCTGCTTTTTGATACAAGCTCACGGCATAGTCTGCTTTTTGTACGGAAAGGGATACTTATTTATGCCCTTTGTTCTTCACATAAGCCCAATCTTCCGGCGAGGAGAATGATCATTTTCAAAAGCGAATGCGCCTTCTGCCTTTATGCTTAAAATACAAAAGCAAACGATACTCATTGAAGTATCGTTTGCCAACAATTTGAGCTGTGCCTTTGGCACATATTATAATTCTACTTTTTCTAAATCACCGTAATTAATTTCAGTCGGTGTTTCTCTACCAAACAGAATTGTCAGTACCACAGCCGTCTGTGTATCATGATTCAGTTCTTCAAGTGTTCCTTCCACACCGGAAAAAGCACCGGATAAGATTTTAACACGATCGCCGACCTTGAAATCCACATTGACTCGACGCTCGCTCATACCCAAACGTCGCAATATTTTTTCCATTTCATCTTCAGCAACCGGGAACGGTTTCGCACCACCGCCGCTGGATCCGATAAATCCAGTAACGCCTGGTGTATTTCGCACGATATACCACGCTTCATCGGTCATCACCATTTCTACAAATACATAACCGGAAAACAGGTTTTTTACCTTTTCTACTTCTTTGCCGTTTTTATATTCGACTTCTTTTTCCTCGGCTACGACAACCCGAAACAAGTAATCCTGCAGACCCATTGTTTCAATACGGCGTTCCAAGTTCTCCTTTACACGGTTCTCATGACCGGCATAGGTATTCACAACATACCATTCTTTATTTGTTTCCGCCATAGTTGCCTCCTAAATGCCGATAAACTTCAGGAACCCTGAAGCTACGACCTCACATAAAACGAAAAATAAAGCAAACGCTACCGTAAAAAACAATACTTTCGCGCTGTCTTCCATTAAATCTTTTACTTTCGGCCACCGAATTCGGGAAATTTCCGAACGGATACCGGCAATGCTGAACCATTTCATACACATTACTCCTTACTTCGTCTCCTTATGCAGCGTATGTCGGCCGCACTTTTTACAATATTTTTTTAATTCCAAACGCTGGGAATGTGTTTTCTTATTCCGCTGCGTTGTGTAATTCCGTGATAAACAGACGGTGCAAGTCAAGATAACCTTTTCATTCATGCCTAACACCTCACCTTTGCCTAATAACTTTATCACAAACCGTCTCGTTAGTCAATCAATGCTTGTGATTTCCGCACCTTTGTGAGAATATATTCTACCTGACGATAATCCATATGCAACTGTTCCATAATTTCCTGATAGCGATATCCTTCATGATACATCCATATGACTTGTCGCTCGATCGGCTTTAATTGATGAAAGAGCTTTTTCAACTTCTCTTTTTGTTGTTCGCGGATAAGAATCGATACGCCTTCTAATGACATATCACGATTGATCAAAAAGTGAACCATTGCCGTATCACTGTCATGTACTGTCGCATCCAAAGAGAGCCGCATGCGATCACAGCGTCCACGATAAGTATAAAAGTGACGACGGTAATTGATGACATGATTATGGAATAAACGATGGTAAAAAGTGGAGAATGATGCTTGACGATCCTGACGATAAGCATAAATAGCACGATAAATCATTACCATCATTTCCGCCATATAATCTTCGCCATATTCTTTGATTTCCGCTGAGCCGAAATAGAAATGCAGCTGTGCTTGACCCAACGAACGATATTTATACAATAAGGTATGTAAGCTGACTTCATCCATTTGATAGATCATATACAGAAGCTCATAATCATTTTCACTTTGTATGTGATCCATTCATTCCTCCTGTTTTTATTTTCGAGGATGACGTTGGGCGTCGATTTCATATAACAAGATACCGCACGCTACCGATGCATTGAGCGAGGTTACACTGCCACGCATCGGCAAAGAGATCGCATAATCACAATGACGGCGCACCAACGTTGAAATGCCGAAACCTTCAGAACCGACTACCAGCACCAGCGGCACATCATAACGCGCATCTCGATAATTCATCGCATCTTGCGCATCCGTCCCAACAATCCAAAATCCCCGTTTTTTTAACATTTCTAAAGTTTGGGAAAGGTTGTTTACGATGCCAACCTTCACCGTTTCAATCGCTCCGGTACTCACTTTCGCCACGGTCGGCGTTAATGATACACTGCGATGTTTTCCTAATATAATACCGTCTGCGCCGATCGCATCAGCAGTTCGCAGAATCGCTCCTAAATTGTGAGGATCCTCCAACCCATCCAACATGATCAATAACGGCAGCTTCCCTTCCGGAATTGCCGCCAAAATCTCATCCATATCATAAGTGCGATAGTCATCAATTTTCGCCGCAATTCCCTGATGGCTGCTGTTTTTTAACAGCGCATCCATTTGTTTTCGATCCATGATGCGAATCGGCACTTGTTTTTCATTCATCAACTGACGAAGCTTTGGATCTGCTCCCGTTTTCGTCATGATGATTTCATAAATCTTCTTATTGTGATATAAACATTGCCGAACCACATTTTTGCCATACACATACTGTGTCACTTCTGTTCACCTATTTCTTGTATTTTTGCCCATAAAGCCTGAAGGCGTTCTTCTTGTTTAGTGAGATACAGGTAGCCGATCACTGCTTCCAATCCCGTTGCCATGCGATAATCCTGTACACTGGCATTTTTCGCATTGCTGGCGCTTTTCGCATTGCGCCCCCGCTTGACAATATCCATTTCCTCCGGCGTGAAGAACGCTTCGCGCATTAAGACGTCTAAAAATTTCGCCTGTGCGCGGGCACTGACCCAAGCGATGCTTTGACGCTGTAAGATTGCGGGCTTTTGCCAACCCTCTTGAACTTGCCGTTCTCTTACCCAAAGTGACATCACCGCATCTCCGACATAAGCCAGTGTCGTGCCGTTACATTCCTTTGCCTTCATCTATAATAAGCCTCGTTGCGCAAGCTGCGCTCGATAAGCATCAGCCGTATCATAATCTTTTGCCTGCTTCGCCTGTTCCCAATCCGCAAACATTCTGCGATCTTCTGCATTTAACGAAACACGCTCATAGCGAATCCCCAAAATATCAAGCATTTTTTCCAATGCCAACACATAAGAAACGACCTCAGCAGCTAAAAATTCCCGCTGTCGTAAAGAAGCATTTAAACGCTTAGTTGCCTCAAACACTGCCGCAAACGCATTGGGCGTATTCAAATCATCCTGCATGGCCGTCATAAATGCAGCATCGACATCCGCAGCCACATCGCCGATGATCGCGACATCACCGCGCGCCAAACGAATATATGCCTGTTTTAATGTATTCAATACTTTGGCACATTCCTTTTGGGCATTTTCAACACTTTCATCACTGATATTTAACGGTGCGCGATAATGCGTTGACAACATCATCCAACGCATCGGATTGGCACCGATCTTTTCAATCAAATCTTTTGCCCAAACCACATTCCCCAATGATTTGGACATCTTTTCGCCGTCGATATTCACCATTCCGTTATGCACCCAATAATTCGCAATCGCCGTATCATAAGCAGCCCGTGATTGTGCGATTTCATTTTCGTGGTGTGGGAATTTTAAATCCATGCCACCGCCGTGGATATCGATCAAATGACCCGCAAAGCGATCATTGATCATCACAACGCATTCGGTATGCCATCCCGGCCGTCCCCGTGACCACGGTGAATCCCACTGTATTCCCTCATCGGTTTTCTTCCATAGGGTGAAATCCAAAGGATTGGCTTTTTTCGTGTTTTCATCAATTCGTGCGCCGACCATCAAATCCGTAATCTGTTGATTGGAGAGAGCGCCATATTCCGATACGCTTCCCACCCGAAAATAAACATCACCGTCAACTACATACGCATGATTTTTTTGTACCAACAAATCAATAAAAGCAATGATGGCATCCATCGTTTCCGTTACTTTCGGACAAGCCTGCGGCATTTGCGCATTCAAATTCTTTCGTACCTGATCATAAGCCGCAATAAAGCGCTCACTGACTTCCTTTTCCGCTACGCCCAACTCCTTGGCTTTCTGAATGATTTTATCATCCACATCAGTATAATTACTGACGAATTTCACCCGATATCCGCTCGCCTCCAGCGTCCGTCTTAATGTATCAAAAACAATGATCGGACGGGCATTCCCGATATGGGGATCATTATATACTGTCGGACCGCAGACGTACATACTGATCTCATTTTCGATCAGTGGCTGAACAGTCTCAATCGCGTTGTGCATACTGTTAAAAATTTTCATGTCGCTTCACCCTTTCGAAAAAAAAGACCCCGCATCCGCTATTTATGACGGTTCTTGTTTTTCATTTTTATTAGTATATCAAGTTTCATGACAAAACGCAACCGAACTCGGGCATTCGCCTATTCATCAGGCACGTATTTATTGGTATTCATTTTTCTATCATATGCAGAAAAAGTCTTCTGATTCTCATGACAGTATATCATTATTCTTCAGAAGGCTTTCACTATCGTTTTTATCACCGATATCGTGTAAAGTTATATTTCTTATTCGTCCTATGCCTATGCCTGAAATTCATCATTTTTGATCGGATAAGCACGTATCTGTTTCACCTGTTCCATAATCGTATCCACCATGGCTTCCTCACAGATAATCCACTGCAGTTTCAACATTTCCTTGCCACAGTTACATTGGGCATATAATCGTATATGATCTGCCTCTCGCTGTAAAAAGGCTCTGCCGACAATTTGATCATGACTGATATCAATCGGCTGCTCAGCTTCTTCCCATTCCTTTAAGAATCCTTTCACTTCATGTTGAAACGCATATACATTAATTTGAACCAACCATTGCCACGGCTCCTCCATACAGCGATATGGAGCGATCAAATACAGCGTTTGGGTGTTTTCTTCCACGCTTTCCTGCGCATATCCGGACACCGGTACACTCCAATGACCAAAACGAACATGAACGAGTTCACGGCGATATCCGATCGGTTGCGCAAAGTGTAGTTCTGCTGCATCATGAATTCGCTTTTCCCGTTGGCGGATCTCACACAGCTGCACATATTCTTTCATCGGCAAGGCTAAGTGTGGATCTAAGCGATGCGCAATCTCCAAATAATCCAAAATCGTATCCGCTTGTTTCTCAGTCATTTCATTCATATTCGAATATTCAAAATAACATTCTTTCCATAATAAATTTAAGGCCGCATTCCGATAATAAGCACTATCACGACCCAAGTGATTCCAGACGAAGAATTGTTCAGCCAAAGTATCAAGATCCTGATCCAGAAAATCATCAATGCGAATGTATCCCATCGGTGTTACCACACAGCCTTTTTTCGGTTGCGGCACATAATAGTCTACCGGCCAAGAGAGACAAATTTGATCACGATCTTCTTGATTTTTGGTTTCTCGAATATAATTACCGATTTCCCGCAGCCACCGATGAAAAACTTCTTTGACCAATCGATCGAACTGATGATGGGTATAATAATTGGTCGGATCTTCCACCGTTAACGGCAGCGGACTGCGCTCCACAATGGCGTGAAAGAAATCACAGACATACGCATGAAAGCCGGGCCCGGCCACATTGGTTTGTGCCGCAATCGTGAGATAGCCATCCTCATAGCTTAATTGAATCATCCCTTCCGGACATACATCGATTATCGCATAAGACTCCATCATTTCCATCTTTAGCTGCCACTGCTCAGCCAACTGCGATACCATGCGCAAATAGCCTTCAAAATCCTGTTCGTCTTCCAAGTGTCCTTCCAAAGCCACCTCAATTGACATAAGCTGCTCCTTTCAAAAAGGACGAAAATTTCGTCCCGTTAATCCTCCAGCGCAATGACGCGATAGACGCCATCAATATTACAAACCTGTACATGCATCGTTGTCTTTAAACCATCGGCCGGCAATTTACTGTCAGCATATTTCAATGTCAGCGAAACGACATAACCATCATAAACCAATTGATTATACGCGATTTGCGTGGACTCCACCGCTGTGACTTCATGCATCATAACATTGGGCAGATCCTCTTCACCGTATTGTGATACCACTGTCGCATAATTATTATAATAATGCAGCATCGCATAAGATTTGAAATTCTCTACTTCATCCTGTGGTAAAAAAGTCAATCCGCCGATATCCTCTTTTCCGGTTTTTTGATATAATGAGAAAAATTCATAGGCAAAATTCACCGCCACCAATTCCGCAACCTTTTCCGGTGCCGCATTGTTATTCATGGCATCCGATAATTCATTGTAGACCTTAATCTGAGGATTGGTCGGATTGGTTGGAGCCGTATATACCGCATTATTCACCAATGTCAGTTTTTCTTCTTGTTCTTTCACTTCTTCCTTGGCACCGCAACCACTGATCATAACCAGCGAGACAGCCAGGAAACATAACATTATTTTGGATATTCGATCTTTCATAGTGACCTCCCAATATCGGTATTAGTATACCATAAAGTTTATATTTTTTGTATGGATTTTACATATTGGGCTAACGCTTCACTATATGCACCGCCACCTTGAGCCATTGACGCATTGCCGCCGCCCTGTAAGTCAAACCGATCGGCCAAATCATGAAATACTTCAAGACAGTCTCCCGTCTGATCTTTGGCTTTGGCCACCACAACATGGCTTTTGTCGTAAATCTTCGCCAACAGCACACAGGATTTTTGACATTGAGAAGTCAGATACTGTGCCAGCTGGATCATTGATTTCACATCCCAATCATCAAATTCATGGACAAGCAATTCCTTATCATTCTGCGCATATTGAGTCGCAAACAGCGCAAAGTATTTCTGTTTCCATAACACGATATCCCGCATTCCGGCTTTATTCTCATTGATCAGCCGATGGATTCCCGTATTCAAATATAAATGAGAAACAGCTAAGGATTGGGCTGCTTCATTTAACACCTGATAACGCCGGCTTACACCGTCCAGTAATTGATCACCGCAAATATATTTAACTTTATAACCACGGGTCGTTTTTTCAAATCCGGTAATGTAGACCATTTGAAGATATCGTAAACTGGGCACATGCATACAGCCGCACAGGTTATAATCCAAATTGCCGATCTGTACCACCCGCAATTCATCCTCGTGATGCAACTGTTCTTCACTCACATGTAGCGCCGCCTCACTTCGCGATGGATAGCGAATGCTCACTTCCAGATCATCCCGAATCAAGCCATTGCACAATACCATTAATTCCGAAGCCATTTTATCAGTAAAATGATCAAAGTTAAATTCAATATCGTTTTCATCATCACTGACATGATGTGAAATTGTCTTTACCTTATATATATTACAAAGCAGTGCGCTGATCAGATGCTGTGCGGTATGAATCTGGCATTTACGAAAGCGTTCATGCAGATTAATACTCATAAATACCGGCTCATTCACATCCAGTTTTTCTTCCATCAGATGCCATTGCTTCCCATCGCGAATCCGCAGTCCCAGCACGTTTTTACCGTTGATCATACCGATATCCGAAGCCATTCCGCCTTTTTCCATAAAGAATACCGTATCCTTAAATGCGTGCCAGTACAGTGACTTTTCTGCTACAACATCGGTGACTACTGTATGCAGTTCACACTGAAAACAATCGTCCAAAAGTTTATTGATCATGCGCTTCCTCCTTCTCTTTTAATGGCTTCTTTATTGTATCATACTTCGCTTGCTTTTGCGTGAGAAAAGTATGTGAAATCATGGTATAATATTCACACATAAACCGATGGGAGCTGAAGTTATGAATCAATGTGCAGATAAGTGGCAGGATTATGAGTGTTTGGATGCCGGAGACGGTGAAAAGCTGGAACGATGGGGGAACATCATCCTACGTCGTCCGGACCCGCAGGCATTATGGCCGATTCAAAATCATCAGACATTATGGAATCACCCCCATGCGCATTATCATCGTTCCAAAAGTGGCGGCGGACAATGGGAATTCAAAAAAAAGTTCAACCAAACATGGACAATCGGTTATCGCGACTTGCGTTTTCAAATCGCGCCGATGGGATTTAAACATACCGGCTTATTTCCCGAACAAGCAGCCAACTGGGACTTTATGATGGAACAGATTCAAAAGGTTCAAGAACCGGTGCGTGTTTTGAATTTATTTGCGTACACCGGCGGTGCAACGATGGCTTGTGCTTACGGCGGCGCCAGTGAAGTCGTTCACGTGGATGCCAGTAAGGGCATGGTCAACTGGGCTAAGGAAAATATGCGCCTTTCCCATCTGGAACAACACAAAATTCGTTTCATTGTCGATGATGTATTGAAATTTGTAGCACGAGAAAAACGACGTGGGCGTACTTATCACGGCATCGTCATGGATCCGCCAAGCTATGGGCGCGGACCCAGCGGCGAAATATGGAAAATCGAAGACCGGCTATATCCGTTAATCTGCGCTTGTCTGGAAATTCTCGATCCTTCCCCCTTATTTTTCCTCGTGAATTCTTATACCACCGGTTTTTCGCCGACGGTTTTATATAATATTCTGCACGGCACGGTGTTGGCTGCCCATCCTTACGGATCTTTGGAGGCCGGAGAAATGGGGTTACCGATCAGCGCCACTCAAACCATTTTGCCCTGCGGCATCTACGGTCGTTGGCGAAAACTATAATCATTTATTCACAGGGAGAATGTTGCCATGAAAATTAAAAACAGTCTAAAAATGAAAAAAATCAAAAAGATCAAAGAGGTAAATGCAATGATCATTGCTCTATATGAAGTGATTAGTGAGAAATGTCAATATGGAGAAAATATCGATGCATTGAATGAATCCGAACGGACCTTTTTCATCACGCAAGTTGCAGAAACGGAAGTCAACGGTGGTGGCTTTTCTCAATTCTTCTTTAACTCCGGCGGAAATTTTGCCTCGGAAATCGTGAACGCCTTTACAACAATCGGCGCAATCAAAACCGCCGCCATCTGCCAACAGGCACTCACCGTCATCGGCAGTGATATGCCAATCGACCACAATGAACGACAAGAATGGCTGTTAAATTATGAAAATGAGGAAATAGAAGCCAAACTTTCTCAATGTGATGATGCGTTTTATCGTTATGAAGAAAATTTGAATGCGCTCAATTATGATTATGTGATGAAGCATGAAGCAGACTTTTCCTAATGAAATCGGTTAAAGGATAAGGGAATGCAGTAAAACGGTCACATTCGATGATGTTTCCGTTCCTATCATTCACCTATAATCGCAATTAGGAAGACAATAAAAGCAGATGAATTTCATAAGAAAACAGGATAAAACAAAGCACATTCATGTGATAGGAGGCTATAAAATGGATAAAAACGAATTGCTGCATATTCTAAAGGCAAGGATGCTGTTATAGGACTGATAAACTCCCTTTGCGTTGTGAATCAGCGTTTATCATGGTTTTAACTATTTTGTTATGTCAATATGCAAAGACTGATAATTATCGCCATCACGCATCATCGCAGCCAAATAGTATTTGGGAAAGCCGAGTACATTTCCCTGTTCTTGTCCATAATACGAATAACCTTCCATCTGTTTCAATTCCTCGTTATGATCCCCCAAATTACCGGCAAAGAAATAGCGATTTGCCTTTACAATCACATCCTGCATCGCTTCACGAATCTTTTCATCCTCGATCTTCGTATAAGATTCTTGAAATTTATTGGCACTTACCTGTTCAAAATAGGCATTTGCATCGGTACTGATCGACAGGCAATGCGTTTGATAATCCATTTCGTTTTGATTCAGATCGATTACACCGTACTGCAGCGGCGCATCCACCAAAGAAGAGGATGCAATATCATAAATGCCATTGATTTCACTGATATGCTGACAGTGCATATGACCGCTTAAAACAAAGGGTACTGAATACTCTTGAAATAATTCGGCCAATGCTTCATTATCAGCGATCGTATATCCCTCATCAAATAAATCAAAATGGCGGGCAAGGTTATGGTGCATCGCCACAATTACCTTTTTCCCATCCTTGCGAAGATTCTCTAATTCCTGTTTCAACCACGTCCATGTGGAATCTGCTAAAAAGCCACCGGTATCCATGGACGCACCTTTCTGTTCATGCGCTATGGAGTCCAGCATCAATAACGTATAATCATCGTTTAAAGTCAAACTGTAACTAAGCGAAGATTCATCACAATGCAACGCTTGATCGTACCCCAATTCCTGATAGATTTCTTTAAATTCTGTGGCGTTGATATTCTCTGCCTTATCATAGCCGGTATTCGTATAACTGCGGGCAAGCACATTGTCAAGATCATGATTGCCGGGCAATACTGCCACTGCAATTCCCTGTGCTTTTAATTGTTTCAGCTTTTCTGCCAAAGCACGATGACTTTCCTTTTCTCCGTTAAAAGTGAGATCCCCGGTGACGATCACAAGCTGCGGATTCTGCTTTTCCATATCTTTTTGAAAGGCATCCAATATTTCGTCTGCATGGGTTACCATTTTACCATCGCCTTTCAGCATCGCATCTTCAAACCAATCGCATTCCTTATAATAACTAGGATTCAGATAATGAATATCACTGGTCACAACAATCCTTATATCACTTTCTTTAGACTGATCTGACGCATTGCACAACCTGCCATCATGCCGAGTATCAGCCATATTACAAATAATTTCTTGCTCATTTTTTTCTCCCTGCGCATAGTAGCACCAATATGAATGTTTTTCTAACTTTACCAATCTTTCTCTTCATGATAACAATTCATAAGATCCTGTAATGTCATCGTTTTCATTGTTTCCTCGATTGCCTTTACAATCGGTTGATAGGTTGTTTTCAACACCCGATCCACTTGTTTTCCAATGGGGCATTGTGGGTTTGGATGGGGATGCAACGCCATAATGTGTTCACTACCCTGTGGTTCCAGTGCATGGTAAACCTCCCAGATGGTAATGCTTTCACAGGAATGCGCCAGCTTTGCCCCACCGACACCGCGATGAATTGTTATCACATTGTTTTTACGCAAAGCCCCCAAAATACTGCGGATCGCGGCCGCGTGACATCCGGTACTCTTGGCCAGCAAATCGCCTGTTACTTTCATTGAATCTCCATACTCTGCAATAAACAGCAAACAATGCAAAGCAATGGAGCATTTGGTGTTCACTCTCATAAACCTTGCTCCTTTGTTTCATTATAATCCGATTTGATCTTGTTGTAAATATTAATATTACAACAAACCCTCCGGACGGTGGACTATAATCTTATGATTGTGATCTTGTATTTTCTCACATCAACGCTTACCCAGAAGAAGTAAAATTTAGTAAGAGTTTGATAGAAAAATTCTTATTCTATCACCCAAAACTTAAAAAAATGACTCGGATAAGGTCAAACTTATGCCGAGTCTGTTAAAAAGATAAAATCTTAAAATAACCAAACTATGACAGGAGGAACATCTCCATAACTTACTAAAAGCAGCGGAAATTAGTCTTACTGTCCATTTTTGTATCCATCTTGATATTAAAATGTATCTTTCAACTTTGTTATTCTTCTTGTTTTCTTTTGAATAG
>CAJUGR010000020.1 GCA_910586285.1 uncultured Erysipelotrichaceae bacterium | reverse complement strand
TATTTTACTGGTTTTTCTTATTTCTTACCTGCTTTTTAGGTGGCAAACTCGGGTTGTACCATAATTTTATGATTTTTCCATGATTATTTGTCGTTGACAGTCGATTTTTTTCATGTAAGCGGTTCAATCATCAAAGTGAATTGAAATAACAGGATGAAACTCCGCAATTTCACAGCACCGGAAACAGGCAAGCAATATGCTCAATTTTCAATAACAGAAGAAACCATTGATGCTCTTATTTATAATACCACTGTCATAACTCATCATCATCAACTTTTCCGGATCTTTATTATTCTTCCTGAATTCACGGAAAATAATATGTTATGAGACCCTTTATTCATACAATATAACAGTTTGAGTTTATTGATTAAAATACAAAAAGGCGTATGTTTATACGCCTCTGTGCTATTAGTTGATGTTAAGTATTTAAGCTTCTCACATTATTTCCGCTTCCAGTTGTATTAGTTCATTAAGCGATAACGCGGGCACACATTCGGCAATTTCTTCCAGTGATAACTTTCCCATTTTTATCATTCTTTCAGCGGTTTCTTTTCTCTATCTCTTGCTACTCTTTCAGTTGTTTCTCTTGCTACTCTTTCTGCGGTACTGTCCTCAATATCCTTTGCATAGGCTTTTAAGATATATTCATCATCAAATAATGTCATTATCCTATCTATTACCACCACTTCTTTACTTTCAAGATATTCTTTCCATACATTTCTGTCTTTACAAATACGAATGGTTTCTGTTACTGCCGGTTTGGTGTTTCCATGCATTTTTCTTTGTTCTTTATATACTTTGCAGAAAATGATATATTGGCCGATAATATCTTTCTCATTCTCTTGATACAATACTTTTTCTTTCGTTCCCTAAGCATATCAAGTTGCTTGGTTTACCTCTGCCTCAATTTAATTATACGTAATTAACCACGTGTTTTTTCACTATGAATTGCTCCCTGTTATGTTGTCAGCCCTTGTTTTAAGATATTCATCAAGGGTTTTTAAGTTTAATTTTTATGTATTTATTTTGAAAGGATCGTCTTTTTGTTGTCCATCACTTCGTCTTTACAAAAAAGGCAGAGGAAGTATTCTCCTCAATGATAGAGAACTCTTCTTCCTGCCTTATTCAATCTATCCTGTTTTTATCAGGCTGTGATTCAACCCATTGCTTCTGCGAATTTATTTCTTAATGATACTTGCATTCCAATGTTCATTGGGTTCAATTTCCAACAAATCGGCAACAGTTGCGGCCACATTGGATAAACCAAGATCTTCATCCTGTTTTAATTCTACATCCACACCATAAACAATGAACGGCACTCGGTTTAATGTATGAGAGGTTTTCGCCTTTACCGGTGTCCCCTCTTTTTTGGCTTTTTCGTACATTTCATCCGCATTACCATGATCTGCCGTAACAATCAAAATTCCGTTTACGCTATCAACTGCTTTCATAACGCGTGCCAACTGTAAATCAACAGATTCTACACCGATAACAGTTGCTTCAAAGTTACCGGTATGTCCGACCATGTCACCGTTAGGATAGTTGGTGCGCAAGAAATCATAGTTTCCGGAAGTGATAGCTGCACAAAGCACATCGGTAATCTCAGCGGATTTCATCCATGGACGTTGTTCAAACGGCACCACATCGGATTTGATTTCGACAAAATCTTCCAGTGATTCATTGAATTTCTCAGAGCGGTTTCCGTTCCAGAAATAAGTCACGTGACCGTATTTCTGCGTTTCGGAAATAGCATACTGACGAATCCCATGATTGACCAGTTCTTCTGATAAGGTATATTTGATTTTAGGCGGAAATGCCAAGAAATGATGCGGGATGTTCAAATCGGCATCATATTGAAGCATTCCGGCATACATCACATCCGGTTTACGTACTCGATCAAATTTATCAAAGGTTTCATCCCCGTCAAAGGCCAAGGAAATTTCCTGCGCTCGATCGCCGCGGAAGTTATACAGAATAACGGAATCACCGTCTTGAATGGTTCCGACCGGTTTTCCATCTTTTGCGATCACAAACGGCGGTAAATCCTGATCGACAACCCCCTGTTCATTTCGATAAGTCTCAATGGCTTCTTTTGCACTGGCAAAGGTTCTTCCCTCGCCTAAAACATGCGTATGCCATCCTTTTTCCACCATTGCCCAGTTTGCTTCATAACGATCCATAGTAATGCACATACGACCACCACCGCTGGCAATACATGCATGGAAGTTATCATCATTGCAATCGTTCATAAATGTTTCAATGTCATCAATATAGGTGAGTGCGCTTGTTTCCGGAACATCACGTCCGTCCAATAATGCATGAACCCGCACTTCTTTTACCCCTTCTTTTTTCGCCTGTGAAATCAAAGCTTTCAGATGCTTAATGTGGGAGTGTACATTACCGTCTGATAATAAACCAAGGAAGTGCATCGTTCCGTGATCCTTACAATTCGCAACCAAATCTTTCCATGTTTCGGAAGTAAAGATATCTCCGGATTCAATAGATTCATTTACCAACTTCGCACCTTGGCTGTAAATCTGTCCACAGCCTAAAGCATTATGTCCGACTTCACTGTTCCCCATATCACCATCACTTGGCAGACCGACTGCCAATCCATGAGCCTTGATTTGCGTATGAGGACAAGTTTCCCATAATTGATCCAACGTAGGTTTATATGCTTTCTTAACTGCATTTCCGAATTCAGAATCATTGATGCCCACACCATCCATGACTACCAGTACAACAGGTCTTTTACTCATATGTTTATATCCTCCTAGTTCTTTGTTATTATAGCACGTTTTCGGTTAACTTAAAAGTCGAATACACGGGAATGCAAAGCCTATGAAATGATTTTTAATCATGACAAAAATACATGAATGTTGACTCATTCTTTAATGTCCAAAAAGCCGTAAAGAAATCTAAATAACCCGAAAGGAGCGCATTGGATACGCCTGCACATATCAAATACTTTTATCAAGAAAAGCTTCTTTTATTCTTGCGTTCTGCGTTTATATAGAAGAAACAGGATAGTAGCGAGAGCCAAGCAGCCTATGTCGATGAAAGTCATGATATGAGTGAGATCTTTGGTTTATGCACCGCCCGTGTTCTCCCGGATAATAAGCACCATCTACCCCGGTATCAGCCTCTTACCATACAATATCACTGATCATTGTTAATATTTCTTTTTTTGATTGGTCCTTAGCTAAGCTTTTTACTCTGGGAATTTTCTTTGACAATCCTCCTGATTAATTGAGCTAATTCTGCTTCGGTTGTAACCATAAAATCCGGTTTTTCTTTTAATGTGCTGATATCACGATGGCGGCGATTAAAAAAAACCATATGCCATCCGGCACCAATCGCTCCTTTTACATCATGTTCCGGTGAATCACCGATATAAAACGTTTCAGATTTGTTCAATCCCATGATTGTTTCCACATGATCAAACGCCTTGCGTTCCGGTTTTGAAGCGTGAATTGCTTCCGATATGAAAATATACTCTTTTTTTACCCATTGTTCCAAACCCAGACTATCAATCTTCTTTTTTTGGTGCGGCGTTAAGCCGTTGGTAAGAACGCCTAGCGTTTGATTTAGCTTTTTCAAATCATCCAAAAGATTACGCATTTTTGTTGATAAAGAAATCACGTATTCATTTTGACGATAGCACTGTTGAAAGCGTTGTGCTTCTTTAGGATCAATGGAATAGCCCAATTCTTCCATAGCCAAACATACGCGCAATGCTCCCGCATCATCCAATGTGATTTCACCGCTCATTATTTTAGGAAACAAAGCGTCACCGTGTTTGCGAGTAAGCGTAAATAATTGCTCTACATCAACAGCGAATTGATTCCCCCACAGCCTCTCCACCGTTTTACGAAACGGCTGAGTTAAGTCGTATAAAGTATCATCTACATCAAAAATAAAATTCATGCGCACACCTCATTTTTTATTCATTATAGCATGTCATCCCCATCAATGAAAAGAAATTCTCTTCATCGCACCACCATAAAAGATCTCTACGATCATGACTATTTGTACATTAGCATTTACATTCCCAACTTCTTGACCGGAATCGCATCATCCTCGTTTATCATATACATTTCCCGTCTTTCAATGATTCAAGACCTTTCGTAAGTTCTGCATTCAACTCAGATCGGTTCATATGAAATCCTTCATTATCTTTGAGCCATGAATCCTTTCAACAAGCAAAAAAACGCTATGATTTCTCATAACGCTTACGACATCTGCATTTTTAAATAAGCAAAGATAAAATCATCCAGATCACCATCCATGACATTTTGAATTTGACTCGTTTCATGGTTGGTTCGTACATCCTTTACCAAGGAATATGGATGGAATACATAGGAACGAATCTGAGACCCCCATTCGATCAGTTTCTGTTCCCCTTTGATTTCTGCCATTTTGGCTTCCTGTTCTTCAATCATTCTTTGATATAACCGTGACTTCAAGATACGCAAAGCTTCTTCACGGTTTTCGTGTTGGGATCGTCCGTTTTGACAGGTCGCTACCAGCCCGGTCGGTTTGTGTACCATACGGACTGCCGAATCGGTTTTATTGATGTGCTGACCGCCGGCACCGCTGGCACGTTTGGTCTCCACAATCAAATCTTCCGGCTTGATATCAATTTCGATTTCATCCTGAAATTGCGGCATGACATCCAGTGACGCAAAGCTTGTATGACGGCGTGCCCCGGCATCAAAAGGAGAAATTCTAACCAAGCGATGAACCCCTTTTTCTGCTTTCAGATAACCGTATGCTTTATCGCCTTCCACCAAGAAGGTAACCGATTTGATTCCTGCTTCTTCACCACTTTGATAATCTAAAACTGTGACCTTGAAGCCTTTTTTATTAGCCCAACGGGTGTACATGCGATACAACATTTCCGCCCAATCACATGATTCGGTTCCTCCGGCACCCGGATGAATTTCCAAAATTGCATTGGAGTGGTCATATTCATGCGATAGCAGTACTTTAATTTCAAAGTCCGCAAATGCGGCGCACATTTCCTGAAACTCTTCTTCAAACAACGGAAACAGTTCTTCATCCATTTCCTCTTTCAGCATTTGGGCACTTTCTTGTAACGAGGCGATGGATTTCTGTAAGGAATCATAAGCATCAACCACTTCTTTCAGTGAATTCAGTTGTCGAATGGTTCGCTGTGCCTGATCCGCATCACTCCAAAAATCACCCTCCATCGTTTTCTGTGTCAGTTCTTCAATCTTATAGCTTTTCTCATCGTAGTCAAAGTGACTCACCCAACGAAGTAAGCTTCGCTGAGTGAGTATCCAATCTTTGTTTTATTTCATATAGTTCCATATTATTCACCTGTTTCTTCCGGTTCTTGCCGCTTAATTTCAATCTTTAACGCAAAGAATACAACTTCACGGGCAATTCGCTGCATCATCTCTTCAAACATTTCATAGCCTTCGGATACATATGCCTGAAGTGGGTTGTTTTGTGCATAAGAGCGCAAATGGATACCGTTACGCAGTTTATCCATCATGTCGATATGCTCAATCCAGTTACGATCCATGTTTCGCAATACAATGGTTTTTTCAAACGGCAGGAATTGTTCTTTGACCGGCGCAATCTTTTCTTCATAAATTTCAAAGATTTTATCCGCGCAATAGCGAGTTGCCCGATCACCATCCATACCGGCCAAATCTTCAGCTTTAATAACGCCCTCTTCCAGTCCCAACAAATTCAAACCTTGAATGACGCTTTCGCCGTTAACACTTTCCTCATGGTGTGCCTGATCAACATTCGCACTGACAATACTTCCGACCACACGATCACACATATCACGAACGATACTGTGAACATCATCATTCTCCAATACATAATTACGTTGTTCATACATGATTTCACGCTGTTTACGCAGCACATCATCGTAGTCCAACAGTTGTTTACGCACATCAAAGTTATAGCCTTCCACTCGCTTCTGTGCTTGAGAAATGGATTTGGTCACCATTTTCGATTCCACCTGTTGATCACCGATGGTCGCAAATAATCCTTCCAACCGCTCTCCGCCGAATCGTATCATCAGATTATCCTGCAAGGATACATAGAAACGGGAATATCCCGGATCTCCCTGACGACCACTTCGTCCGCGCAGCTGGTTATCAATACGCCGGGATTCATGACGTTCACTGCCAATGACCGCCAAGCCACCTAACGCCCGTGCTTCGTCACTTAATTTAATATCGGTACCACGACCGGCCATATTGGTTGCGATCGTTACGGATTTCACCTGTCCCGCTTTCGCTACGATTTCCGCTTCACGCGCATGATTTTTGGCATTTAACACTTCATGCGGAATTTTCCGTTCTTTTAACAACTGTGAAATTAATTCACTTGTTTCTACCGCAATGGTGCCAACCAGCACCGGTTGTCCTCGATCATACAACGATTCAACTTCATCGCATAATGCGTTGAACTTTAACGCTTTGGTGCCCCATATTGCATCCGGATAGTCCACACGCTGAACGGGCTTATTTGTCGGAATCACAATAACTCGCATATTGTAGATTTCTAAGAATTCTTCTTCTTCCGTCTTTGCCGTACCGGTCATACCGGCCAACTTCTCATAAAGCCTAAAAAAGTTCTGATAGGTAATCGTTGCCAGCGTACTGGTTTCTTCTTTGATCTTAACGCCTTCCTTGGCTTCAATCGCCTGATGTAAACCATCGGAGTAAGCACGCCCCGGCATTGTGCGTCCGGTAAACTGATCAACAATGACAATTTCATCTTCCTGAACGACATACTCCACATCTTTCATCATAATATAGTTAGCTTTCAAAGCCTGTTGGATATGATGAACCAGTTGGGTATGTTCAATATCATAAAGATTCTTGATTTTGAATTTGCGCTCCGCAACGCTGACACCCTTTTCAGTTAACTGAATCTGTCGTGTTTTTTCATCAATTTCATATTCATCTTTATGCAGGCGTTTCACAAACATATCAGCTTGTAAATACAGATTGGCGGTTTGTTTGCGTCCGCCGGAAATAATTAACGGAGTTCGCGATTCATCGACTAAGATGGAATCGACCTCATCGACAATCGCCATATATAAACCGCGCTGAACGCGATCTTTCACATCGGTAACCATATTGTCACGTAAATAATCAAAGCCCAATTCAGAGTTGGTCGTATATGTGATATCACAAGCATATGCCGCCCGTTTTTGACGTGAATCCATCGCTCGCATATTGACGCCGACACTCAAACCGAGGAAGCGATAAATCTCACCCATCCACTCGGCATCTCGTCCGGCCAAGTATTCGTTGACGGTTATCACATGGATACCCTTTTGCGCCAATGCATTCAGATATACACACATCACGGCTGTCAGCGTTTTACCTTCACCGGTTTTCATCTCGGCAATATCACCTTGATGCATCGCTGCCGCCCCCATGATCTGTACTTTGTACGGATATTCGTGGATGACACGCTGGCTTGCTTCACGAGCCACCGCAAAGGCTTCTACCTGAAGATCGTCCAAGGTCTCACCATTTTCATAACGAGCCTTAAACTCTTCGGTTTTGGCTTTCAGTTCCTCATCGCTGAGCGCACGCATCTGTTCGCTTAACGCATCCACCTTATCGGCTATCTGTTCCAACCGAGCCAATATTTTTTTCTCGCCGCTAAATAGGCGTTCTAAGAAATTTGCCATTGATAAATCCTCCGATCATCATTATTTTCATTATTCACAATACTTCTTTATTTTAACACATATTCGTGTCAATGACGAGGTGAAACTGTTTTGATCACGTAAAAAGTGGTAATGTCAATCATTTATTGATGGATATAGGAATAGGGAACTATAAAATCATTCTTTTCAAAAGAAGAACAATACTTTATCGTAAATAAATCTGAAATAATTTTTATGTTATATTCCAAGCAAGCATCTTTGTGAAATAGGGAACCATAACATATTGATTATCAAGGTGACGCATAAAGCAGCAGACAGTTTTTAGTGCTGTAAGGCACTATAATTTATTGTATATTCTCTGCCATACTCATAACATCTTACAAACATACTCATAACATTGCTTTCGATAAAACAACATCTGTGATATAATGCCCTTACGATCGCCCGTCCGCAAAGTCAAAAAAAGACTGCCGAGCAGTCTATCTTATCAAATTTTACAGTTTTACGATGTTATGAGCCTGCGGACCACGATCGGTTTCCACTTCATCAAACTCTACTTCCACATCATTATCGATGGTTTTAAATCCTTCCATCATCAGCTGTGAATAGTGAAAGAATACATCTTTGCCATCTTCTTTTGTGATGAATCCGTATCCTTTCTCTTGGTTAAACATTTTTACTTTACCTTTCATTATATACCTATACCTTTCTAGCTAATCTTTAATGCATGGCTTCATTATATATGCTTTTAAACGGAAATGCAAGGGAAATGCAACGTATTTTCATAAAAATTTCCTTTTTGCGACAGGTTAAAAATAAACGTTGGTAAAAGGCGTTTTTCAACACAACAGAATTCCTTTACCGCGCGAAAAATGACGAAATGAGGGACTGCTTTATGCTATGTAAAGAACATAATCTTTGGGATCGCATCATCGTTAACGTAACATTTATTTACGGCTTGGGAATGGTAACACTGTTTCTGTTTTACAGTGAAGACGGCTTTTTTCATATCACCGACGCCAAGTTCCATTATTTTGTCTTGCTGTCTCTTGTCTTCATTGCATTGAGTTTGTGTTGTCTGTGTATTCGTTTTCTGCTTTATCATGAGTTCATTCATCTTCGCCACCTCATTCATACCCTCTCCATTACGGATTGGTGCATGTTATTACTTTTGGCATCGCATACGATTACGCAGTGGATTTCTCCCTTTCCCGCTGAGTCATTCGGTGGGATAAGCGGACGGCATATGGGTTATGGTTTTACTTTATTAATAACCGCGGTATATTTTCTCGTCTCCCGTAACATCATCCACCGTAAATTGCTGATACACAGCTTCTTAATTGCGGCAGCGATAGTGAATCTTTTGGGTATTGTCAACGCGTTTGGTTTCGATCCGCTGCATTTTTTTGATCGCCTTTCTTTAGATGATCAATCACGTTTCTTATCGACCGTCGGTAATGTCACATTCTTTGCGCAATTACTGTGTTTGAGTACACCCATTGCGGCGATGTTATTTGGATTCTCCCAAAAGTCAAAACAGCGTTATGGTTATGCCGCATTCATCTTTTTGGGTTTTTTCGGTCTTCTGCTCGCTCATATTGACGGCGCCTATTTAGGACTTGTCACATTTTTGCTTTATTTCTTTGAACGAAACGTCAATAATCAAAAAGGGCTTCGTGATTTTTTAATTCTGCTCAGCTTATTTTTCGCAGCGGTGGCAACGGGTCAAATCTGCGGTTGGCTTTTCTCGCCGTTTCCCATGGAAGGCATCTCACAATTTTTGTTAGCTTCGCCATGGATTTGGGCGGCTCTTTGTTTGTCTTTGCTTGGTGTATTCTATTGTGAACACAAAGCTGTAAGCCTTGAAGCATTACCTTATGCAAAAATTCGTCGGTATGTTATGATTTTTGTCATTCTTTGTGTCATCACGGTTATCGGCTTGATGTTCTTCTTCACATCCTGCCATCCCGAATGGACACCGTCATCATTATGCTCTTATTTACGTTTTGATGATGCATGGGGCAGTCAGCGAGGTCGCTTGTGGCGCCAATTAAGCAATTTATACATCCATGACTTCACATTCATACAGAAACTGTTTGGTCAAGGCTTGGATTGTACCCGTATGATTTTAACACAGGCATTGGGCAATGCCTATCTTCCGTTTGACAACGCGCACAATGAATATCTTCAATATCTCGTTACCAGCGGTCTATGCGGCTTGACCCTATATTTGATCTTAGGCGGTTCCTTGCTCATTCGCCTTACCGCACGCAAAGATCAGCCTCTTGCCCCTGCCATTGCCGCGGCTATGATCACTTATGGCACACAGGCGATAACTTCACTGAATCAGCCGATTACCACACCGTTATTATTTCTGCTCTTTGCGATCGGTGAATCCCTGTTGCGCCAAACGCCGATGAAGAATCAAGACAACCCGATTATCGCCGATTAAGAAAAGCAGCGTGAGTTCGCGGCTGTTGCTTCAGAAAGAGCGGATGGGCACAACAGACCAGTGCCTCTGCTTTTTTTATTGATTGCGGCAACAGCTTATAAGCAGCGCGCAAGGTGGCACCCGTAGTTACCACATCGTCAACCAATAATACTTTACGCTTTGAGAATTCCGCATCCAACTGCCAATCCATAAACTTAGAAATGTGCTGCCGCTGTTCATACGATAATAAAGATTGCTTATGATCGCTTCGCTTACAAAACGGTTGAAGCGTGGGTAAGGGAATCACCGCGCTCATCTCCTTCAGCGCATGAAATCCTCGTTCACGGTTTTTCGCTTCACTTGATGGCATTAACAGTATCGTCCTTCCCTTGAATTGCTTTCTGATTTGGTGCCGGTAATCCCAAAAAAACATTTGCCGCAGTGCTACATCCTGTCCCTCCTTATATTGAAAAAGTAAATTTTCCAAAAAACCATTGTATTCATACAGGATATGCACCTTCATATCATCCAACATTCGCACCGTTTCTACCGGGTTAAGCTGAAGCTGACAATCTCCGCATAATAATGTATCACTATGAATCCAGTGATAAAAATCTTGGTGGCGGGAGCGATCCCGATTACATATTAGGCATCGTTTCATGTAGTTTTACCGTTGATTCTCGTATCAGCGATTCATTCATTTTACGGATCGCCCGTACACAACGCTTGATATCCCGATTGACGCGCTGACATAAAAACAATCCGGTACCTGTCGGCATCGCAGCGCTGCGCCCGACTCGACCGATAATCTGAATTAAACTTGCCTCATTAAACACCGTATGATCACAATGAAGCACGGCCACATCCACACCGTGAATGGTAATTCCTCGCTCTAAAATGGTGGTCGTAAACAAACAGTCATAACGCTTATCATGAAAATCGGCAATGATTTTTTCTTTATCTTCACTTTGTGAAGTAAACGGATAACTGCGAACGAACCATTGAAACAAGCGATGGCAACGATGGGCATCGCGAATAGTAGGCACAAACACCAGAACCGGTATCTGTGCTTTTTTGCGATGAAGTAAAAAGCGAGCACAGTACCATAGCTGAAAAAACGGCAAAGTGTGAATGATACGCGGTACCACAAGCGGATAACCGTGTGGACGCTGAAATAGTTCCACCATTGCCAGTTTTCCCTGTTTTACTTCATCCAACATCGCTTCATCGGGAGTAGCGGTCAAATACAACCGCTGTCCTTTACAGGAATGACGTGCAATCGTCTCCAACAAAGTGTTCCCTCGATAGGGAAACGCATCAATCTCATCCATTATCAATAAATCAAATGTATGCGGATAACGATACAACTGATGCATTGTACAAATGATGAGATCACCATCTACCACTTGCGTATGTCCTTCACAAACGGCAACGACCGTAATTTGGGGAAACGCCTGAGCCATTCGATCACAAATTTCCAATACGACCTGACGGCGAGAAATCGCAAAACCGACCTTCTTCCCCTCCCGAAGTGCCCTTTGAATACTGTCCATCACCAATTCCGTCTTTCCTGCCCCGCAAGCCGCATAAATTAAAACATCCTTGCCTTGTTTGCGATAATCGGCAATGGCAGCGACGGCTTTTTGCTGAGCCGGTGTTAACGGATATTTCAACTGATAAGACGTATCCACTCGCCGCGATGAATAACGGACGCTCTTTAACGGCTCATCCGCATTCATCCGTCCAAATGCTATGCACTTGCGGCAGTAATCATTGTTATGAAACGGATCATAGGCAAACCAATCAGGATCGCGATTACCGCAACGTTGACATTCCATAAGAAAATCCCTCCTATATTCTTATACGCCATCCGCTGGAATTCCCCAAAAATTTTCTCATTTTCTTTTAATTTTCTTCGATTAAAAAAAGAGCTGCTCCTTACAGAGTGCCCTTTTCAACATTAATCCAACTCCAATCCTCCGGTATACAACTGATAATAAACTTTCTTTTCTTCCATTAGTTTCTCATGATTACCGCGCTCAAGAATACGTCCGTGATCCATGACCATAATCACATCAGAATTACGAATGGTAGATAAGCGGTGGGCAATCACAAATACCGTTCGCCCGGCCATAAGCTTATCCATTCCATCCTGCACAATCTTCTCCGTGCGTGAGTCAATGGAACTGGTTGCTTCATCCAAAATCAATACCGGTGCATTGGCTAACGCTGCACGGGCAATCGATAAGAGCTGACGTTGTCCTTGCGAAAGGCTGGCACCATCGGAACGGATCACCGTTTGATAGCCATGTTCCAGATGACGAATGAAGCCATCCGCATTTGCCAATTTGGCCGCCGCCATCACCGCTGCTTCATCGGCCTCGCGATTCCCATAACGAATATTATCCATAATCGTTCCGGTAAACAGATGGGTATCTTGTAAGACAATCCCTAAAGAACGCCGTAAATCCTCTTTTCTGATCAACTTGACATCAATTCCATCATAAGTAATCGAACCTTTCTGAATATCATAAAAGCGATTGATCAAATTGGTGATGGTGGTTTTCCCTGCACCGGTAGCGCCCACAAAGGCAACCTTTTGCCCACGATGCGCATACAAATTGATATCAAATAATATCTGCTTATCATCACGATAACCGAAATCCACATGATCAAAAATGATATCTCCAACCAATGGAACGTAAGTCACAGAGCCATCATTATGAGGATGACGCCATCCCCATTTATCACTTTGATCTTCACTCTCGCCCCATTCGCCGTCCACCTTTTTAATGTGAGTAAGCGTGACCATACCCTCATCCTTTTCCAAAGGCTCGTCCATCAGTGCAAAAATTCGTTTCGCGCCAGCCGCAGCCATGATTACGGAATTAAACTGTTGAGAAACTTGCATGATCGGATTGGTAAACGACTTATTCAGTTGTAAAAACGATGCCAAGGCGCCCAACGTCAAACCACCGAATCCGTTGATCGCCAATACCCCTCCCGCAATGGCCGTAAGCACATAAGAAATATTGCCTAAATTGCCCAGTATCGGCATCAGAATATTCGCAAACTGATTGGCTTGATAAGCACTTTCAAATAAAGTATTGTTTACTTCATCAAATTCTTTTTTCACTTCTTCCTCATGCGTAAATACTTTGACGACCTTGGTGCCGCTCATCATCTCTTCAATATAACCGTTTACCTTACCGAGATCTTTTTGTTGGCGATGGAAATACACACTGCTTTTTGCGGTGATCTTACTCATTGCCTGTTTCATCACAAATACCATCACAATAACGATTATCGTCAACGGTAAACTTAACACGCACATTGACACAAACACACCGATAATGGTTATCAGTGAGGATACAAACTGTGGAAAGCTTTGTGAAATCACTTGGCGCAGCGTATCGGTATCATTGGTATACACCGACATGATATCGCCGTGATAATTCGTATCGAAATAGCGAATCGGTAATTTTTCCATATGCGCAAACAAATCATCACGCACCCGCTTCATCGTTCCCTGTGATACTTCGATTAACAACTTATTACTGCCGTAATTGGCCAACACCCCACACAGAAACAGCGCTGCCATTTTTCCCAGTGTTTCCAACAAAGGCTGAAAAGAAGGATCGCTTTGCCCCAGCAACGGGATAATATAATCATCAATCAAACTTTTGATAAACAGGGAACTGATTACCGTAGCCAACGAGGAAATCACAATCAAAATCAGCACAAGCAAACAGGTTCCTTTATAGGAATGAATCACATATCCCATTAAACGTTTCAACACTTGAAGCGACTGTTCATCCACCTTAACTCTCACCGGTGCCGGCCTAGGCATGTTCCTCACCTCCCTTTACCTGTGTTTCATATACTTCACGATAAATCCCATTATTAATCAATAATTCCTCATGGGTACCGATACCTGAAATTTGCCCGTCATCCATTACGATAATCTGATCGGCATCCTCAATGGAAGCGATACGCTGCGAGATAATAAACTTGGTCATATCTCCTAAATCCTCGCGGAACGCTTTGCGAATGAGAAAATCGGTTCGCGTATCCACAGCACTGGTGGAGTCATCCAAAATGAGAATCTTCGGTGCTTTTAACAACGCCCGGGCGATACATAAGCGTTGGCGCTGACCGCCGGACACATTACTGCCCCCCTGTTCGATATACGTATCATAGCCATCGGGAAATTGGCGAATAAACTCATCCGCCTGAGCCATCTGGCACACACGAATCAGCTCTTCCTCGCTGGCATCTGCCTTACCCCAACGCAAATTATCCTTGATCGTACCGGAAAAAAGTACATTGTTTTGTAAAACCATCGCAACGCTGTCGCGCAATACTTTCAAATCATACTCCTTTACATTATGACCGCCGATGAACAATTCTCCGCTTGTCACATCATATAAACGCGGCAGCAACTGAACTAACGACGATTTACCGCTGCCGGTACCGCCCAAAATACCAATCGCTTGCCCGCTGGCAATTTCCAGATTGATATCACGCAAAGCCGCATTTTCTGCATCCTTACCATAATCAAAATATACGTGATGAAAATGAATGGAACCATCGCTCACCTCGGTTAACGGATTCTTCTGATTTACGATATCACTTTTTTCCATCAACACCTCATAGATACGCTTTACAGATGCAATCGACATCGACAGCATGACAAAAATCATTGACAACATCATTAACGACATCAAAATATTCATCGTATACGTCATCATGCTCATCAATTCTCCTGTGGTTAAACTGCCGGCAACGATACGCTGTGCGCCCAGCCATGAAATGAAAAGAATACATCCGTACATCGTCAGCTGCATACTCGGTGAATTAAATATCAAAATGTTTTCTGCCTTTTTGAACATTTTATAAATTTGATAAGAAGCTCCGTGAAACTTCTCGATTTCATCCGCTTCCTTAACATACGCTTTCACTACCCGCATATTGGTTATATTTTCCTGTACACCGGCATTCAAATCATCATAGCGTTCAAACACCTTCAAAAATATCGGATGAGCAAAGCGCACTACCAACCCCAAGACAAGTCCCAAAAACAATGCCGCATATAAAAACACTGTCGATAATTCCGCATTGATGATAAAGGTCATCGTCAAGGCACAGATTAATGTTAGCGGGGCTCTTACGCACATCCGCAAAACCATTTGATAAGCATTCTGTACATTGGTCACATCACTCATCATTCGCGTAATTAAACCGGCCGTGGAAAAGTGATCCACATTCTGAAAAGAAAAATCCTGTACATTGGCAAACATTGCTCTGCGCAAATTGCGAGCAACGCCGGCTGAGGCATAGGCCGCATTTCTTCCTGACATCACTCCGCAAAACAGCGATGCAAACGCTGCCGCAGCCATGATGGTTCCATAACGAACCACCGCACCTAAATCCCCCTGATTCACCCCTTGATCAATAATATAAGACATCAAAAACGGCAGACTGATTTCCAACAACACTTCACCTACCATAAACAAAGGGGCCGCCAAGGACGCTTTTTTAAACTCCTTCACTTCTTGTAATAATCGTTTGATCATGGCTTTCCTCCTTCCTTATTTTTGTTATTCCCATTATTCTTATCACATGGAAGCAATTGTTTCATGCCCCCAAAGGAATTCAAAATTCGCTCTAGCATATCATTAAGCTGTATTTTCTCGGCATCACTCAGACAAGACACCAAGGCCGCGTCATTCTCCGCAAAACGCTCCCGCAACATTTTATCCAAATCCCATGCCTTTTGTGTAACCTCTATATACTTGATTCGTGCGTCTTTCGCACCGATCTTTCGTTCGATCAATCCTTTCGCTTCCAAGCGATTCAAGATCCCGGTAACAGTGGGATTGGAAATATCCATATCTTTTTCAATATTACGCTGATAAATCGTTCTGCCTTCCTCATGCGCTCGAAACAAATAAATCAGTGTATAGGTCTGCGTTGCTGTCAAATCATATTGGGCAAACATTGCATTCAACCTTGTTTGATTCATATAATAAACTTGTTTGATTAAAAAACCAGTTTTGTTCGGTTTCATCATATCCTCCTTCCGTAAATATATAAGACTGTCTTTCACCTATTATATAGCACGCTATACAATAGTGTGCTATATATATTTTAGTGATTTTTTGCGTTTTGTCAACCAATTCTTGGATACGAAATCATGGCATGCATTACAGTAAAAAAAGGCCGGTAAACAGCCTTGTGTCTGAAATGATAAATCTTATTCACAGTGATAACCAATCATTCATATTCGTCATCGGCATAGATCGATGTTTCTTCTCTCTTTACTCCTTCTGTCGCCTCGGCATTGAAAACAGTCTTCAATGTCATCAGCGCAATTTTAATATCAAATAGTAAAGAGTAGTTTTCCAAATACATCAAGTCAAATACCAGTTTATCATAAGGTGTCGTATTATACTTTCCCATGACTTGTGCATAGCCGGTGATGCCGGCTTTTCCACTAAGTCGGAAACTAAATTCTGGCATAGTTTGATAATATTCTTCCGCGATTTCCGGTCGTTCCGGACGCGGGCCGATTAATGACATATCTCCTTGAATCACATTCAACAGCTGTGGCAGTTCATCCAAACGGCATTTACGGATGACTCGTCCTACGCGGGTGATGCGATCGTCATCCTTTTGCATCAAAACTGCTTTGCCGTCCGCTTCTGCATTTTCTCTCATACTTCGGAACTTATAAATACGGAATATTTTACCGCCGATCGTTAACCGATTCTGACGATAAAATACTGCTCCGCCATCTTCCAGTTTAATTAATAATGCCACCAATACCATAATCGGAGAAAGCACCAATAATACGATAACGCTGATTAATAAGTCGAAAAATCGTTTTAATAATTCCTGTTCAAAGGAAAGTCCGCGATTTTTCATCAAATACAACGGCGTGTCCAACAGATTGATCATCATACTGCTTTCCAAGATCACATCATCAAATGACGGCACCAAATACAATCGAACATTTTGGGCGTAACAATCGCGGATACACTGTTCTCTTAAGGATGGATTCACCCGATCCAAAGCAACCGCATCATACCCTTTGATGACGTCTTTGAAATTTACACTGTCGGTAATTCGCACAACATCACTGATATGATATTTATCATAACGACGATTCATTTTATCAAGAACAATACTGGGCGTTTCGGCTTCATACAGAAACAGTACTTCCCTTGCCTTATACAATTTAAAATAGAATTTATTGGAGATATAGCACCATAAAAACACGTATATAAATTGAATTGCGGTCATGATCATCATTGAGCGCATTTGCGGAAAAGCACGCCACATCAGCGCAATCACGAAATAGTAAATAATGTTGATAAAAATAATCGAAATGAAATTCGAATAGATCATTTCGGTAATCCGATAATCACCAACCCGATAACCGCCGTTTAATTGGGTAAATGCCATTAACAAGCATCCGTAAATGATCACAACCAGCCAGTGTCCTTTACGGAAAAATTCAGTTGCGGCACCGGGCAATACCGGCTGAGAATATACTGTATACCATGTATATGCGAAAACAGCAGTCAAGACTGCCAAGTTGGATAATCGGATCAGCATCAGTATCGTTCGCTTGAAATTCATGATTTTATAGGACATTCCGCTCACCGTATTCATTATACTATAATTACAAAGTAAAAGAAAAGACGAGTAATGATAAAGTCAATAAATTTATCATGAACATTATGGTTTTTATATCCATAAGATTCGTTTAACAGTATTTTCATTCACCCATTCTCTTTTTCGATCGAATCATATTCCAATCATGAACGCTTGTTTTAAAAAATGACCCCTTTTCGGGATCATCCTTTCTCATCAATGCTTAAATATTCATGCCTTTCTGAGCCGCTGTCACAATCGCCATTTTATATACTTCTTCTTCATTACAGCCGCGCGATAAATCATTGATCGGTGCATTCAGGCCTTGTAAAATCGGTCCGATAGCTTCATAACCGCCTAAGCGTGCCGCAATTTTATAACCGATGTTACCGGCATCAATATTCGGGAAGATAAATGTATTGACACTTCCGGCAACCGAGGAATGCGGCGCCTTTAATTTTGCGACTTCATCAGATACGCAACAGTCGAACTGCATTTCTCCGTCCACTTCGAAATCCAACGGCATTCGCTTCAAACGCTCGCTGGCTTCCTGTACTTTGGCCACACTTTCTCCTTTGGCAGAACCATATGTAGAGTACGATAATAATCCGACTTTCGGCTCAATGCCAAACTGACGTACCGTACTCGCTGTCTGTAATGTGATCTCTACCAATTCATCCGTATTCGGATTGATATTAATTGAGCAATCGCCCATTACCAACTGTCTTCCATTCTTTAATAATATGAAACAGCTGGATACCAAGGAATGACCAGGCCGCGCTTTAATCAGTTGTAATGCCGGTCTTACCGTATCCGCTGTGGAATATGTCGCACCGCCCAATAAGCCATCGGCATAACCCATTTGAACCAACATTGTACCGAAGTAGTTTGTCTGTAATAACAATTTATGGCATGTATCCGCATCCATTTTTCCTTTGCGTAGTTCCACCATTTTCGTAATCATTTCCGGCAGTTCTTTATATTCATACGGATCCAGCATTTCCATACCGTCAACATTCACCCCGCTGGCTTTGGCACAGCCAAAAATTTCAGCACGGTTTCCTAATAATACCGGATTTAGAATCCCTTCTTCGTGTAAGCGAACCGCTGCCTTCAATACTCGGGAATCACTACCTTCGGTGAAGACGATACGAATGCGCTTTCCTTTGATTTTTCCAATCAGACTTGAAATCATACCTTCCTAATCCTCACTTTCCACGTAATATTATACACCCAACCCGTATCCAAGAAAAGACATTTTATTGAGAG
>CAJUGR010000019.1 GCA_910586285.1 uncultured Erysipelotrichaceae bacterium | reverse complement strand
CCCTACCCCTAACGTTCCGGCAAGTGCTGTCGCAACAGCCTGAAAAGATGTTACTCCTTCCCCTCGTTCTTGTTGGTGAAATAAGCTGCCTACGGTCTTATGCCAAATCAGCTTCCCCTGCATCAAAGGCAAAAAGCGGCAGCGAACCATCAATAACGCTCCGCTTCCCAATAACAATGCAATCATCCACTTTCCCCATACGACTCCATTGATAGTGTCATTCATCTGCCATAGTTTTTCCATAAATCGCTCCTGTCTTTTCCTTATATTATATAAAACACTTCATCATCGCTCATATTCATTGTCATAACCAACCACACTATACTATATTCCGACTCAAACTCATCCATGCCTGTAACGATGGCATCCGCTTCTCTATCCTTATATTATATATATTAAGCAATCACTAAGGCATATCAATAGAAAGCAATATATATAATATAAGGAAGAGTTTGTGAGTAAAGACTGACTCGTTGATGACAAATCAATGATTTTGATTGTAATCAATATAAATTCTGTTATAATAATACATTGACGATAGGAGGTGCTGTCACATGAAAAAATGGAAACAGGCGATTACTGCTGTGATCCTATTGCTTGTCGTATCGGTCGGCAGCATCGGAATCATCGGATATGTTCGTTATAAAACATTGATTATGGAGAATCCGCTGGAAGATGTCATTGCCCGGATTCAAAGCGATCCGAATTATATTCCATTGGAAGATGTCAGTGATGATTTCATCCAAGCCTTATTGGCGGTGGAAGATCCTGAGTTTTATTCTCATCATGGTGTGGTTCTTTCCAATATTATAGAGGCCGCCGCCACTAATATGCGCGAACATCGTTTAGCCATGGGTGGTAGTACCATCACGCAGCAGTTGAGCAAGAATCTTTATCTTGACAGCAAAAAGACCTTTCAACGGAAAATCGCCGAACTGTTCTTCGTTCATGATCTTGAACAAAGCTTAAGTAAGGACGAAATTTTGGAATTGTATATCAATGTGATTTATTTCGGTGACGGCTATTATGGAATCGGCGCCGCCTGCGAAGGATATTTCCACCAACAACCGAAAGATATTACCATGGCTCAGGCAACACTGTTAGCCGGCTTACCACAAGCCCCCGCTCTCTATCAATTAAGTGATGGAATGATGTACGCCAAGCAGCGACAACATGCTGTCTTGGAAGCTATGGAACAACAACAACTAATCAACCATGATCAACTTGCCTTCATATATCGTCAACCGATTTAATTCGGTTGTTTTTTTATGAATGAACTAAAATATGAAAAAGGCGATAAATAATAGTGATTATAAAAGTTATATATTATAATTTTATAATATAATCAATACTTTGATATTGCGTTTTTACCACAGAAGCATATTCCTGTTATTGATAGGTTTTAAGGAACAAGTTGGAAAATGCCTGTATCTTTCTTATGAATGTTTAAGATATCTCAGATGCATCGTCACATGATGACGGACGTTCAAAGGACACACTTCCGCAAAATAAGATTGGTCTTGTAAATCCAAGCCGACATCATAACATAGTCGTAAGTATACTTTCGATATATCAAAGTTTTGGCTGACAATTATCAGAAAATTCCTTATCCCTTCTATCGCCCTATTTGAAAGTGTGCTGATTACGACCGGGCAACTTTTGTAATCGAAGTATGCGGATGTGTTTTTTCACGACAGCTTTGACCGATTAAGAAAGATCTCACCACACATCATTCCCGGACCATCGGGTATGATCACGCTTCTCCCTTGGTATGCTATAAATCCGTATTGTGAAATAACTTCAAAGCCATCCGGCCATAGTATCATTCAAGGTATTAAACATTTATCGCAATGGATATTCCGTCAGATCATCCGTCTCAAAGGTCATAAAGAGTATACTATAATGCCGTTTACACCGTTTTTGCTGTCTAAATTTGCAAAAATTATCACTTGAGTATGATTTTTAGGTCATTTGACCTGATAAGGGGAAATTTAAATTATGTGAATTATGTGAAATTTTAAAATTTTTCCTTTGTTTTTTATTTCACAAGTTTTCGATACCCCGATAATGAAAAGGATATTGCCTTTTTAGCACTCTATAATTGTTATTGCCAGAATATGTGAAACTGTGTGAAAGGGTTGCACATATTACGTAGAATGATGTAGAATGTGCCGTGTCAAGCCGAAGGAGGGATTATATGACGAGTAAAAACGATAACGTAAATTATAAACCTATGTTTTTATTATCGGCAATGTTTATGGGAATTATCGGTTCCGGCTTCATGTCGAAAGAGGAAGCTTTGGCAACATATGCACCATCCATCATGGAACAAAAAGAAGCAGTGAAATTATTCACGGAAGCTCCGGTAGAAATTACTGCCGGCGACAGCGAATCCGTTATACGTATCGCAAAAGCGATCTTAGGTGAAGAGATTCCACCAATGGTAACACCTCAGTTGAAAAGCAAAGAGGGACTTACCTCGGTATATCAATTAGGCGAATATGAAATGACACTGGAGAATTTCAATTTGAAGAAATCCAGTGAGCAAGAAATCTTTGTATCTTTTCGCAAGGTAACTTCTCTGGGAGCAACCAAGGAAGATGCATTGGTATTAACGACAGTCAGTGAAGAAAATGCCACCTCTTTGGCAAGCGAAGTTGATTCTACATATCGTTTAAAAGTAGCAGTATCTGATACAACTGCCCCGGTGATTCGTTTAGTTCAGGATGAAGATACGATTACCGAAGGTGATGATTTTGATCCGCAGGATTATATCAAAAGTGTTATTGATGATGTAGACGGAAAGTTGTCTTATGAAACAGAATCCGATGTCGATACAGAGACGCCGGGTGTCTATACCGTAACTTATCGCGCAAAAGATAACGCAGGCAATGAAGCATCTGCTAATGTGACGATTACCGTAGAAGAAAAACCGGCGGCGGTTATTGAGTCCTCTTACGAAAGTGGGAGCTATAACGGCGGCGGTCAGGGTTCGGTAAGTGTAAACGGCAGTGTTGTCGCAAATGCCGCATTGTCACAGCTTGGTGCTAACCAGGACTGCACGATGTTGGTAACGAATTCATTGGCAGCTGCGGGAATCAATTTCCATGGCTGGCCGGCAGAATATATGTCTTTAGGTACGATCGTTTCAGGTGCTGAGGCGCAGCCGGGTGATATTATTTATTACGCTGACAGTGGCGTCGGTACTTCTCATGTCGCGATCTACTTAGGTGGAAATCAAGCCGTTCACGGCGGATGGGGCGGCGCAACCACAACGGTTGCCGGTGCTTACATGGGTTCCGGACCGGTATTTATTCACATCGCACAATAACAAAAAAAGAGTCATCATCTGACTCTTTTTTCATTTATGACATTTCGCAGAACATCAGGAATGGCTTTAATTAAATCCCCGGGCAACAGTGCATAAGCGCTCATCTGCAATGTAAGCAGATCACCACAATAAGCATGCAGGATAACCCCGCAAACCGCTGCCGACAACGCCGTTGACTGAGCCCAAAAACCGCTGATCATTCCGCTCAGCACATCACCGCTTCCGCCCTTTGCCAGCCCATCGTTGCCGCCCGGATATAAATAGCGATGCTGACCATCAGTAATCATTGTCGAAGTGTTTTTCAGCACCAATACTCCGCCGCTAAACGCTCTCTCGCTTCGTTTCAGCGTTTCTGACGGACTTTTTAATATCTTTCGAACTTCCATACTCAAAAGGTAAGAAAGTTCCTTAGGGTGCGGCGTAAGGATATAGGGTGATCGTCGATCAGAGTGTGTTTTTGGCTGACCGAGAACATATAAAGCATCACCGTCAAAGAGCGCCGGACATTCACTTTGCCACACTTGTTCCACCAACCAAGCGGCTTCATCATCGCGTCCCAAGCCATTGCCGATCGCAATCACATCATATTGCGCCAACAGCTTTGAAAACGCAGGATCATGCAGCTGTGGCATCCGCAGCTGCATGGCTTCCGGCACAATCGCGGCCGCTGCCTTCAAGGTAAGCTCATCACTCATCAGTGTACAAGTACCTACTCCACAGCGTAATGCTGCCTGAGCCGCCAACAACAATGCGCCGCTCATCCCATGGCGCCCTCCGATCATTAGCAGCTTCCCATAACTGCCTTTATGAGAGTGGATATGACGCTTGGGTAAAAATCGGCGTAAATCACGCTTAAACAAAAGGGACAGACCATCATAGGACGCACTCAAGCAGTCGGGAATGGTTAGATCCGCAATCGTAATCTTTCCGCTGTGTTCGATCCCCTCATTGGTATACAATCCCATTTTACCGCATGCAAAGCTTACTGTTTCCCTGGCCTTCACCGCACAGCCCATGATATGACCGTCATCCGCATTGATACCGCTGGCAATATCACAAGCGATCACATACGCACCGGAAGCATTCATCTTTTGAATGACCTGAGCATAGTGTCCGCTGATATCGCGATCCAATCCAATCCCAAACAAGCAGTCTACAATCACATCAAATGAATTAAAATTTACATCGGACTCATTGACGATCGAAATGTCAAGCCGCGATACCAACTGTTCAAACACCTTGGCTTCATTCGATTTCGCATCCCCCCCTGCTTTCACAACACAGAGGGAAAATGCTTGGCGCTGCACCAACAGCCGGACTAAGGCATAGCCGTCACCGCCGTTATTGCCGCTGCCGCAGACCACCGCAATGCGCGTACCGCACTTTTGTGCCGCCGCACTCACCCGCTCATACAAAGCTTCCGCCGCATATGCCATTAACAGCACACCGGGAATGCCCAGTTTTTGTGCTTGTTCATCCAAATCACGGGCTTGTTTTTTGTTTAATACTTTCATCCGATCACCTTCTTTATGAAAGCTATTATATAAGAGCCCTCAGCGAAAAGCAATATTGTGCCGCCGCAGTCATAAAACCATCGTTTTCATTTAAAAGCATGATGAATTTGACATTCTCACAGCACTTGGTAATAAATTCACAAAGTGGTTGTGTTAGGGAAACAAAAGCGTTATAATACTATAAGCAAAATATCAAGAGGAAAAATTTATGAAACAAAAACCTACGATTGTACTGGGAGTAACCGGCGGAATTGCCGCATTCAAGGCTGCTCAACTCACCAGCAATCTCATCAAAAAAGATATGGATGTTGAGGTCATCATGACCAAAAACGCAACCGAGTTTATTGCGCCGCTCACCTTTGAATCGCTGACCAAGCACAATGTCATGGTCTCCACATTTGATCGTGTTGCGGATCGCAGTGTAAAGCACATCGCCATTGCGAAGCGTGCTGATGTTTTTGCCATTGTCCCGGCCAGCGCCAACGTCATCGCAAAAATTGTCCACGGTTTGGCTGACGATATGCTTACAACCACGTTCCTGGCCGCCTCATGCCCGAAAATTATCTGTCCGGCCATGAATACCGCCATGTATGAAAATCCCATCACACAGCGCAATATCGGCCTCTTAAAGGAATATGGCATGGAAGTGGTAGAGCCGGAAAGCGGGTTTTTGGCATGTGGTGATGTGGGCAGCGGCAAGCTTGCCGATTTGAATCAGATCGAAGATGCCATTATCATGGCTTGTATAAAGACGAAAATATTAAGCAATAAAAACGTGATCATCAGTGCTGGGCCAACCCAGGAAAAACTGGATCCTGTACGTTTTTTATCCAACCATTCCACCGGCAAAATGGGCATTGCCCTTGCTTGGTGCGCAAAGGCACTCGGGGCAGAGGTAACACTGATCCACGGCCCGATCAAAGAGCGGATTCCCTATGGTGTCAACGCCATCGCGACCCCGACCGCACAATCAATGTTGGAAGCATTTCAAAACCAATATGAAACAGCCGATGTCATCATCAAAGCTGCTGCGGTAGGCGACTATCGTCCTCAAAATCCATCATCCGAAAAAATTAAGAAACACGAAGATTCCTTATCCCTCACCTTACAAAAAAACCCCGATATTTTGGCATGGTTAGGAGAACACAAGCGGGAGAACCAAGTATTATGCGGATTTGCGATGGAAACCGAACAGATGTTGGAAAACGCCACGGCCAAACGAAAGGCCAAAAACTGTGATTTGTTGGTGGCCAACAATTTAAAACAGGTGGGAGCCGGTTTTGCCAATGACACCAATATCGTAACGATTTTAAGTGACAGCGAGCCGATCGAACTGCCCTGTATGAGCAAGCGCAATGTTGCCTTACGCATTTGGGAAGAAATCATCAGCGTTATGAAAACAAAAGGAGTTTTAGTATGTTAATGGTAATGGATATCGGTAATACCAATATCACCATCGGAATTTATAAAAAGAATCAGTTGTTAGCCAGTTATCGGCTGACTACCAAAATGAAACGTACCAGCGATGAATACGGCTTTATGATCATGAGTTATCTCAACGCCGCTCATATTGATGAAAACGAAATTCAGGATGTGATCGTTTCCAGCGTAGTGCCTAAGGTAATGCATTCCTTTAACAACGGCATCCGTAAGTATTTAAAAAAAGAACCGATCATTGTCGGCCCGGGCATTCGCACCGGTATTTCCGTGCGGGCAGAAAATCCGAAAGCGGTGGGAGCCGATCGGATTGTCGATGCGGCCGGCGCTTATCACGTTTACGGCGGACCGATCATGGTCATTGATTTTGGCACGGCTACGACCTACGATTATATTGATGAAAACGGCATTTTTGAATACGGTTTGATCACCTTAGGCATTGAGGCAAGCGCCCAGGCATTATGGACGCAGACTGCCAAGCTGCCGGAAATTGAAATTAAAAAGCCGAAAACGATTTTAAACAAAAGTACTATCACCAGTATGCAGGCAGGGCTTGTTTACGGTTACATCGGCCAAAGCGAATACATCATTCAGAAAATGAAAGATGAGCTACATACGGAAATGAAAGTCGTCGCTACCGGCGGTTTGGGTAAGATCATCTATCAAAATACGACAATGATCGATGTTTATGATCCTGATTTAACATTCAAAGGATTAAAATACATTTATGAAAAACAACAGGAGCGAAATAACAACGATGATAAAAGTCGATAAAAAGCATTCTGTTTTCAATCACCTTCATATCGCTTTAAGGGCACGAAAAGACGAAACACCTTCGTTACATTTCATTTCACCGGTATTTTTTGTCTGTCAAAAGTTTTGACATTCATATTTTCACGATGTTTTTCCACATTCCAACGATAAAAAAAGCGTTTTGCATACTGATTCTACGGTATGAAAGACGCTTTTTCATTACCAATATTATAATCGCTTTTCAAAATTACCGCTGATACTCATGCCCTCTTGGAAGATCACAAAGGCTTGCGGATCAATATTATGAATTAATTTTTTCAAAGTGTTCACTTCATATTTAGAGATCGCCGTCACCAAGATAAAGGTTTCCTCATCCGTATAGGCTCCGGCACCTTTCCAGTAAGTGACACCGCGGCGCATCTTTTCATTGATGGCTTTTTGAATGCCGTCATGCTTGGTGAAAATCATCACCGTCATGTTTATATTCTGATAATGCACTTTATCCATTACCTGTGCCATAATTACAGCATAGAGAACGGAATAAATGGCAACGGGCAGTTCAAACAACAGCGCACACAAGCCAAAGACGATTGCGTTGATGATTATTCCCAACTTTCCGACACTGAAGTCGGCATTTTTACGGCTGAAGTAGACACCTAAGATATCGATACCTCCCCCACATCCTCCGGAGCGTAAAGTAAGACCGATGCCGACACCGCAAATGATTCCGCCGACAAGACAGGATGCCAATGTATCGGTAATGATCGGTGTCGCAGGGATGGCCAAGATCGTAAAAAACAATGTTTGTATCAAAACGCTGAACAGCGTCTTGCAGAAAAATGAACGCGAAATACTGCGATATGCTAACAGAAATAGCGGAATATTTAACAGAAAGTTTAAAATGCCGGCAATATCCAAACCCTGAGGCAAGGATAATCCAACCGTATTCATCAAGAAGGTACGGAAAATCTGCGCCATACCGATAATCCCGCCGCTGTATAAATCCAGTGGTACGATAAACAAATTCACGCCAAACGCAAACAGAAAGCTGCCTAATGCCGTCAGTGCATAATTCTTGCCTTCTGCCGCTTTCATTCTAAGGCCATCTGACTCATGATACTCCTTACGCCTCGTCCTCTTCATCTGCTTTGCCATCCCAACAATACGTACATAATTTACACTTATCCAAGCCGATGGAGACGATCATGTCGTCCAAGCGATGATAACGCAGCGAGGTAAAATTAGAACGTTGGCAGATCTCATCACACATTTTCGTATAACGCTCACTATCCGGATCCGCATATTCCGATAAAACCTCAGCCGATACATCGTCTCCTTCCAGTTTGCGAATCACCCGGCGGGTAATCAAATCCATTTCCGAACTGGAGCGGGAAAAATTCAAATATTTACAGCCAAATATAATCGGAGGGCAAGCCGGTCGAACATGAACCTCTTTCGCCCCGCTTTCATACAGGAATTCGGTTGTTTCACCTAACTGCGTTCCGCGAACAATCGAATCATCGATTAACAATAACCTTTTGTTTTGAATTAATTCCTGAACCGGAATCAATTTCATCTTCGCGATCATGTTACGCTGAGCCTGGCTTTGCGGCATAAAAGAACGCGGCCAGGTCGGTGTATATTTGATAAAGGGACGCGCAAAGGGAATCTTGGAAGCATTGGAGTAACCGACCGCATGCGCCGTTCCCGAGTCCGGAACACCGGCAACACTGTCCACATCCACGTGATCCCGTCCGGCCAAAATTTCACCACAGCGATTGCGCATTGCCTCTACATTCACACCTTCGTATGTCGAAGTCGGATAGCCATAGTAAACCCATAAAAAGGAACAGATCTTCATCTTGGGCTGCGATTTCTGCATGACCTCGATGCGATTGGGAGTCATAAAAACAATCTCACCGGGTCCCAGATCACGATAATGATGATACCCGAGATTCAAAAAAGCACTGCTTTCAAATGTGGCGCAGAATCCGGTAGACTTCTCGCCGAGGACAATCGGAGTACGACCGTAATAATCACGTGCTGCATAAATACCGTCCTTACTCATCAATAAAATACTCATACTGCCTTTTACAATCTGTTGTACATAACGAATTCCTTCCACAATAGAATCCTTATGATTAATGAGTGACGCAATCAGTTCTGTCGGATTCACTTCTCCGCTGCTCATTTCCAAAAAATGTGTCACACCGCGCTCAAAGCACTGCTTCTGTAATTCCGCCAGATTATTTATTCTTCCCACCGTTGAAATTGCAAACGATCCCAAATGGGACTTCACCAATAACGGCTGGGCTTCATTATCCGAGATACAACCGATCCCAATATTGCCGGAAAACGTTTCGATATCCTTTTCAAACTTCGTGCGAAACGGGGAATTGGAAATATTGTGAATCGCCCGGGAAAAGCCATCGTTGCCATGAATTGCCATCCCCGCTCTTCGCGTTCCCAAATGAGAATGATAATCCACACCAAAAAACACATCCATTACGCAATCTTCTTTTGACACTACACCGAAAAAACCGCTCATATACGACCTCCGTTCTCTCAAAAAACATATTCTTATTTTACCGCTTTTTTGATAGTTTGAAAATAAAAAAATGCTTTTTTCGTTGAAAAACCTAAAAGAATAACAGCAATGAAAAACTAAACTTCATGAAAATCATCCATTGTGCTTCATTGGTCATTCATAACACACCCATCTCCTTATTTCCTTTACTTCATCAGTGAATTACGTCCAAATCCTAACAATACATTCGACAAACCCTTTATGAAATGTACCGGAAGATCAAACACATGATACTTTCACGAGCATTGTAAAACGTTCTTTCCTGTTCATTTTATGACATGGCAAGCTTCATATTTTCTTACAAAGGGATAATAAATATGATAGCCTTTTCATGTAAAAAAAGCTACTTTTTCTATTGACCGGCGGTCAATAAAGCGCTAAACTATTACAGAAATAAGAAACGAGGAGTCGATATGAAACCGTGCGGCAAAGAGAAAAAGCAACGTTTAGAGGCGAGTGCCCTCCGTTTATTTTTAGAGCAAGGAGTTAATGAAACCAGTGTTAATGACATTGTAAAAGATGCCAAATTGGCCAAGGGAACCTTTTACGTTTACTTTAAAGATAAGGGAGAACTGATTCATAAGATGCTGACAAAAATGAATTTGACCCTCATTGAAACATTAATATCGCAGGCAAAGGATGATGTCAATGTAGGAATTGACTCCTGGCCCTGTGCCTTTGTCCGCCACTTTATTCAGTATTTTAAAGAAAAGCCGCATTTGTTAAAACTGTTACATCATTCAATGCTTTTGGATGATCGAGCTTCTTTGATTTTACCGATTTTAGAACAGAAGGTCACTGACTTTGATCCGTTTATTCAAAGCTTTCAACGAAGCGATGAAACAAAAGAAGCGGCCGGCATACGCTTTCTGCTTACGATGGAGATTTGTGCCGCTGTATGTTTTAATGCTCTATTTTATCATCAGCCCGACTCACTGGAGAACATCACAGAGATTTTTTATGCGATGATGCATGGCAGTTTCGCTTCAGATCAAGGAGGGATATCATGAATATCAGAATTGGTATGGATGTGGGAAGCACCACGTTGAAGGTGCTGGTTCTCGATGAAGAAAACCGAGTTATATATCGCAGTTATGAACGACATAAATCGCAGGTACGTGGCCTTGCCTACGCCAAAATCGAAGAATTACGCGAGTCTTTACAAGGCCATACGCTTCATTTTGCGATTACCGGAAGTGCGGGACTTGGCATTGCCAAAGACGGAGATTTTCCGTTTGTCCAGGAAGTGTTTGCGACAGCCCAAGCAGTAAAACAATACTATCCCAAAAGCGATGTAGTCATAGAATTGGGCGGCGAAGATGCCAAAATCATTTTTTTAAAGGGCGCATTGGAAGAACGCATGAATTCCACCTGTGCCGGAGGAACCGGAGCATTTATCGATCAAATGGCCTCCTTGCTTGATTTGGATTTGGCTGAAATGGATCGTCTGAGTCTTGCTTATGAAAAACTGTATCCGATTGCTTCGCGCTGCGGTGTGTTTGCGAAAAGTGATATTCAGCCGTTGATCAATCAGGGAGTGTCAAAAAACAACTTAGCTGCCAGTATTTTTCAAGCGGTGGTTGATCAAACCATTGCCGGATTGGCACAAGGCCGCCCGATCAGTGGCAACGTGTTATTTTTAGGCGGTCCGCTGTCCTTTCTGAAAGGATTACAGGCACGCTTTGTCGATACACTGAAGCTACATCCCGAACAGGCCGTCTTCCCTGAATTGGCACCGTATTTTGTCGCTCTGGGAGCTGCTCTTTATGCGGGAAATGAACCCGGCATCACTTATGACCAGCTGCATCGCAAACTGGAAATTGTCTTGCATAAAAAGACGCGTTATCAAGGGTTGGAGCCGTTATTTGAGACCGATGAGGACTATTTGGAATTCAAACGCCGGCATCAGCGAGCCGATGCTGCGCATGGTGATATCCAAGCCTATCACGGCAATGCCTATTTGGGAATCGATTGCGGTTCGACAACAACCAAACTGGTTTTGATTGATGAAGATCTGCGTATTTTATATGAATCTTATTCCAATAATCAAGGCAATCCGATCACGGTCATTCTCAATGAACTGCGGCGTATTTATGAACAATGCGGCGATCATATCACCATTGCGGGAAGTGCCGTAACCGGGTATGGTGAGGAATTGATGCGTCACGCTTTCCACATTGATATCGGTATGGTGGAGACCATGGCTCACTATGCGGCAGCCAAGCATTTTAATCCCGATGTGGATTTCATCATTGATATCGGCGGACAGGATATGAAGTGCTTCCGCATCAAAGATCATTCGATTGACGATATCATCTTAAATGAAGCCTGTTCTTCCGGATGCGGCAGTTTTATTGAAACCTTTGCCAAAAGCATGGGGTACAGTGTCGCTGAATTTGCCCAAATGGGATTGGCCGGCAATCATCCGGTAGATTTGGGAACGCGCTGTACCGTATTTATGAACTCCAGTGTCAAACAAGCACAGAAAAACGGCGCATCCATGGAAGATATTTCAGCCGGACTGTGTATGAGCGTGGTGAAAAATGCCTTATATAAAGTCATACGTGCCAAAACGCCTGATGATATCGGCAAGCAGATCGTTGTACAAGGCGGAACCTTTCTTAACGATACTGTATTGCGTGCCTTTGAACGAGAATTGGGGCGCAATGTCATTCGTCCAAGTATCGCCCATTTGATGGGCGCTTATGGAGCAGCATTAACAGCCAAGGCCAAGATACATGAACCAAGCAAATTGCTTACCTTAGCCCAGTTAAAGCAATTTACTCACCAAGCTGCCGCCACCAACTGCCACCTCTGTACCAACCACTGTGCCCTTACCATCAATACGTTTGCGGATGGCTCCAAGCACATTGCGGGGAATCGTTGTCAGCGGCCGGTACGCGGTAAACGAAACGTTCATGACAATCCCGATTTATATCAATATCAGTACGATCGGCTGCGATCCTTTGTGAAAAAAGGTGGAGCCAAAGGTAGGATCGGAATACCGTTGGTACTGAATTTATACGATACGCTGCCGTTTTGGGCAGCCTTCTTCCATGCGCTTGATTATCAAGTCGTACTCAGTGATCCCAGTTCCCGTGCCTTGTATGCATCAGGTCAGCACACGATCCCTTCCGATACGGCTTGTTACCCGGCGAAGTTAGTTCACGGACACATCCAATCGCTGCTTCAAAAGCATGTGGATGCGATCTTTTATCCGTGTATGTCTTACAACTTTGATGAACAAATCGGTGACAATCATTTCAACTGTCCGATTGTGGCCTACTATCCTGAAGTCATTGCGGCCAATATGGAAGTAAGCGAACAATCATTCCTGTATCCATATTTATATTTAAACGATGAAAAAAATTTTGTGTCTTCCATCTGTGAGGTTTTACGAAAGCATCATTTTCACGTCAGTGACACAGAAATCGCCAGAGCTGCCGATCAGGCATATCAAGCCTATCATGCTTATCATCAGGAATTGAAAGCGGAAGGAGCTAAAGCCTTGGCCTTTGCGAAAAAGCATCATAAACAAGTGATCGTATTGGCCGGACGTCCTTACCACGTGGATCCACAGATCAATCATGGGATTCATCAGCTGTTAACCAACCTCGATTTTGTCGTAGTCAGCGAAAATTCCCTGCCGTATCTGCCCTATGAGAACCGTGATGTTTTGAATCAATGGACTTATCATGCCCGAATGTATAATGCCGCTCGTTTTACCGTGAATGAGCCTCACACAGAATTGATTCAACTGGTGAGTTTCGGTTGCGGCATCGATGCGATTACCACTGATGAAATCAAAGCAATCCTACGTGCTTCCAATAAATTGTATACTCAGATTAAAATTGATGAGGTGGACAATCTCGGCGCCGTGAAAATCCGCGTCCGCAGTTTAAAAGCCGCCATGGAGGAGAGGTGATGTTATGTCAGAGGTGAAACACGTTGAATTTACCAAAGCCATGAAGCATACCCATACCATTCTTGTACCACAGATGTTGCCGCTTCATTTTCAGTTTTTGCAGCATATTTTAACGAAAGCCGGTTATCATATAGAGGTATTAAAAACCAGTGGTCAACATATTGTTGATGAGGGTTTACAGAATGTTCACAATGATACTTGTTATCCCGCTTTATTGGTCATCGGACAGATGATTGACGCATTAAAAAGCGGACGCTATGATATGGATCATGTTGCCTTGGCCATTACGCAGACCGGCGGCGGCTGTCGTGCCAGCAATTATATTCATCTGTTGCGCAAAGCCCTAATTCAGGCAGGCTTTCCCCACGTACCGGTCATCTCCGTCAATTTTGCCAATCTGGAGAAGAACAGCGGCTTTCAATTGACGGGTAAATTACTCTTACAGATTGCCGCGGGTTTTCTGTATGGGGATACCATCATGTGGCTGGCCAATCAAATCAAGCCATATGAATGCGTTGCGGGAAGCTGTGATCACATGACAAAACATTGGATTGAACAGCTATGTGATCAATCTTCCTCACCAAGCTTTTTGCGCTTAAAGCACAATCTGACCAAGATGGTAGCGGATTATGCCGCAATTCCCCGCCACCATCAAAAAAAGCCGCGGGTCGGTATTGTCGGAGAAATTTACATGAAATATGCGCCGCTGGGTAATAATGATCTGGAAGCTTTCCTGATTCGCGAGGATTGTGAGCCGGTTGTTTCCGGGGTATTGAATTTTGGATTATATTGTCTGGAAAATGTGAAAACCGACTATGCTTATTACGGTCTGAATCGTAAATCGCAGCGCATTGCGGCATGGGCTCAAAAATTAATTACAAGAATCCAACAGATATTCATTAACGTCATTGATGAGGAAGGAAGCCTTCGTGCCCCGGCATCCTTTCAGGAAGTCATCAACGGAGCGGATGAAATCATTAATCGCGGGGTCAAAATGGGTGAGGGTTGGTTATTGACCGGAGAAATGGTGGAATTGATTCACAGCGGTACCCCCAATATCGTTTGTTGCCAGCCTTTCGGATGTTTACCCAATCATATTGTTGCCAAAGGAATGATGCGTAAAATCAAAGATGCTTATCCCCACGCCAATATCGTAGCGTTGGATTTTGACCCCGGCGCAACCTCCGTCAATCAAGAAAACCGCTTAAAGTTGATGTTAGCCAATGCCCGTTTGAACAATGCATTTACAGTATCCTCTCCCAAGGATGTAATTCACAAAGAACCGGTTTATGAAAGAAGGTAATTCATGTCACTGTTTATTCATATAAGTTTATCCTTCCTCATTTATAGTATTGGCGGCTGGCTATGCGAATGTATTTATTGTTCTATACCGGCAAAGCACTTTGTTAATCGCGGCTTCTTGCGCGGTCCATACTGCCCGATTTATGGCTGCGGGGCGCTGTTGACCACAGGGCTATTAGCATCGCTAAACGATTATCCGGCAGCAGTTTTTCTGTGTGGATTGTTATTAACGAGTGTATTGGAATACCTTACGAGCTGGATCATGGAAGTCTTATTTCATACCAAATGGTGGGACTATTCAAAGCGTCGCTTCCATATTAACGGCCGTGTATGTCTGCGCAATTCCATTTTATTCGGACTGATGTCGTTATTTGTAATTTATTTCTTACAGCCCCGCGTCGACCAGCTGATAGCTTCGCTTCCTTTGCCAACAGCGATGTTGATCTGTATCCTGTTTATCTGGATCTTTATTTATGATCTGTATCAAACCGTTTCAGCACTGTTACATCGCAATCAGACCTTCTTGGAACTCGAGGCATCCATGAGCGAACTGAAAGAGTGCTTTGAATCCCTCCCGATTATGCCAATCAGTACGTTAAAGGAACGCGTCCAAGCCGTTTTGGATAGCACCGATGCAAATGAACGATTAAAGGAGACAATGCACCATCTCCGAGCGAAACTAACAATTTCCGACAAATATCACCGAGTCCAACACCGTTTACAAAGTGCCTTTCCCAACCAACACTTGTCTTCTTCAAGAGCTGCGCTGGAAGCCTTTATTGAAGGATTAATCACCGATCGAAAGTCATAACGCCACGATAACGTAAATAATGATCTGCATCATGGCATTTATCAAAGAAAATTTCATAAGTAAAGACGAATCCAAATGCGATTCGTTTTTCATTAAGAGCGAATGTCGAAACAAAGATATTCATGTCGCAAACATACAAAGGCAGATCTTTTTTCTTATAACCAAACAAAAAAAAATTCTATCATCAATTTTGGTGAACATATACTTTTATTATTGTTTTAAGATGAAACATACTTATAAAAAAATGAAAATGTTTAAATATTCGCATGAAACAGAATTATTTTTATAATTAGCAATATTTGGACGGTCAATATTTAGAACTTTTTGGGTAAAAAAAGCTTCTTATTTATAGAAGGATGGGTGATAGTATGATAAATAAGAAGCAAATTATCCGTGGGATGATGACAAGCTTATGTATGCTATTTTGTTATACAGTCGGCTTAACAATCTATTTTACTTTCCCAAATCAGTATGTACTGTATTCCATATTTGCGATTGCCAGTGTACTGCTTTGTGTGTTTGTCATGTTTTCCAATAATTATTTTATCAACAAATGGATCTGGGTAGGCATTGTGATCGGTTTGCCATGCGGCTATTATTTCTTTGAACTGATCTATTCGCTGTTTCCTACACTGTATGAATACTTACATCCGTATCTCTATTACGGATCTATCAATCGTGACGGCATTGCACTGGTGATATTCGTTGCACAATATTTTCTCACTTTCATCATTTTACTGCCGATCGCATATGATATCTTCAAGACTTATAATCAGACTCGATTCCCGTTTTAGGGAATCTTTTTTTATGAATTTGTTTTTTATCGCGACGGGTTTTCTTTCAATATCATGTTTGAAACAGTTTGGGTTGTGCATACTAACGTTGAATAAAAAACAATGGAGGTAACACAATGGAATATTTTGATTTATCAGGAAAAATAGCCTTAGTCAGCGGATGTTCCCAAGGACTTGGCTATGCTTGTGTATTGACCTTAGCCAGAGCAGGTGCGGATATTTTCGGTGTCAGTATCGGTGATGATACACATTTACGTGAAGAGGTGGAAGCGTGCGGACGCCGATATCATTCAATTACTCTCTCACTTACCACACCGGGCGCATCCGATCAGGTGGTAAAGGAATGCTTAGCCGCTTACGGACAAATTGATATTCTCCTGAACTTTGCCGGGATTGTCAGAAAGTCACATACTCTGGAAGTCAATGAGGATTGTTTCGATGCCGTAATGGATATCAATACCAAGGCTTGTTTCTTTCTGTCCCAGGCTGTGATCAAAGTCATGATGAAACAGGGACACGGTGGAAAAATCATCAACGCTTCCAGTATTCTTTCGCAGCGATCCAGTAATGATTTTCTGCCTTTTACCGCCAGCAAAGGCGCACTGGAGGCGATTACCAAAGCATTGGCCAATGAATTCGCCGCTTCTGATATTCAAGTTAACGCCATTTCTTTCGGTTATATGACAACGGGTACATCCCTTCAGGTCAATGAAAGCGGCAACTATGATCATGCGATACTAGCCAACATCCCGGCCGGGCGTTGGGGTTGTTATAAAGATGTGGATGGCATTCTTTTACTTCTGGCTTCTTCTGCCAGCAACTATATAACGGGCTGTATTATTCCCGTGGACGGCGGCTTTTCCATCCATTAATACAATCAACAAAAAAAGCGGATCACCGCTTTTTTTCATGTTTAAAAAGAAAAGAATTCCTGAACCCAATATTTAGCAGAGCCGCTGCCCGTAACCCCGATGACGATATAGGTAAATTCCGGACGCAGGATATTGGCGCGATGAGAAGGTGAATTCATCCAATCACTCACTACCTGTTGGGCACTTTGTTGACCACGGGCAATGTTTTCCCCGCTGGATTTAAAAGAGAGTCCGTAATCCGAAAAAATCGTATAACACGGTTTTCCATTGGGACGTGTATGCGAATATTTGGCAGCTACTTCCTGCATTCTCAGATAACCAACCTGATGATAATTGCCGATTTCCAAAGTCAAGGGCGATAATCCGTTTTCCTGCCGAATTTGATTGATCAGTACCGCCACCTCACGAATTTGTTTTATTTCCGCGGCGCTGTAAGAAGCCGTAGGAATTGTAATGGTTGTGGATGTCGATGTGGTTGTACGCGTTGATCTGGTTAATGTTTTCTCAGTGGTTTTATTTACACTGTTGGCTTTGGCATTGACATCTACCGATAACATCGCTGTCGCTTTATTGCCGCTGTTATCCTCTGTTTGACATTGAACTTTTTGGTTACCGCTTTGGGCGGTATTCACATCGTCACAGTGAAATCGTTCCCTCAGCGTCTTTTGATCTGTTTCATTATCACTGAGTTCCTTCACCACCGATGATATCGTCTTTTCATCCCATTGAAAGGATTGATTTTGGTTTAATGATAAAGACGACAGCGTTATACTTGGCGGTGTGGTATCTTCCACCACGACTCGCAGTTTCATATTCTGTGCATAAGTGATGTCGTAATTCCCCAGCTGTTGCATATCAACACTGCCACGTACCGGAAAACGCAGTTGTTTCTCTTTAGCCAACACATGACGATTCTCCAAAAGGTAATGATACGGATCAAAGGTAGTGGCACTTCCGTATTCTAAATGGATTTCATCTTGAGCCAAAGAATAACGTGCATCAAAAAAAGCCGGCAGATAGGTATCGGCATGAATAATAAAAAGAACTAATAACGACCATGCACACCGCTTTCCCTTCATATCCACCAACTCCTGTATTAACTATAAGTATAGCATGAATTTGCTTAACGGTAAATTATGGTATTGACCTTTTCCCTCACATGGTGTAAAAAGCTTTCAACCAAAATCAGAGAAAGACACAGTTGCCTTAACAGTGTTTCGCATATTCATTTTACGTTTACAGTATAACCCTTTCATCGCCTTTTATACGTTGTGATCGGCGATTGGGAAAAGGAGTGTACGTTTTCCTGAACTTCTATTTACTCATAGTGATCTCAAAATCATACTTTGTATTATCTAAAATCGCTTTCGTTTTCTGCACATCATAATGACCACATCGCTTGTCTTAATAACATTGGCTGTCTACCTACTTTTTTAAGGTATTATTCCGGTATCTTTTATTCCTCTTCTTATATTTTTTTGCCATCGTTTCAAATCATTACCTTTTAATGGATGCATAATATCCCAAAGTATAACTGCAAATGATCTTGTAGAGTATTTTCTCTGTTTTAAAGTTTCTCTCAAAGATCCATAGTAACTAAGATATCGCAAAATAAAATCATCATTTTCTGTTCGAAGATATTGATCTAAATCTTTTTTTATTACTGCTATTTCCCCCTCGTTTCTAATTCTATTCCCAAAATCATCTAATGTACCATATCTACTCATAGTACCTCCTCCTTTTCGTTAAGTTTACCACAAAAAGAATACAAACGAAATCATTATATCGTAAAACACTTTCAATTATATGCGTATTTTTGATTTTAAAAAGAGCAAACTGTATGATTATAACTATAAGAGGTAAGACCATGACGAATGAATTTAGCAATGAATTAATCGATGTCATTAATATAATAATGAAGCGCAAAGGAATATCAAAAGTAGAACTTGCCAAGCGATTAAACATCAGTAAAGCTACACTGAGTAATTATCTGCTAAAATACAGAAGTCTACCTTATGATACGGCTATTTTAATCGCTAAGGAATTGGATATTGATATTTCAAGAATTCATGATCTTTCTGACTATCCTTTGGATGAAGAAGAATATAAAGCCTATATGGAATTTAAAAAGTTATTTGATAAACATCGAAAAATATAATCAGTTGTGACCCGCAATATAGTAAAAATTATGTCTTACCCCAAAATGAATTGTGGTATGTGCGGTCTTGCAGACGGCGTTTTGTGCCTGTCGGCACAAAGGAAAACGGCGGCAACCCCCACGCCCATATCATGCTGACAATGCGCCCTTTTGACAAGCGCGGGGCATGGGGAGCGAAGCAGAAAAAAGAGTACATTCTTGACAGGGACGGGAATAAAATCTATGACCCAAAAAAGCGTCAATACAAATGCAAATCCATTCCTGCCACTGATTGGAACGAACAGACCAAAGCGGAGGAATAAGAATCTGAGAAAATCAGAAAGAGCGTTTACAGTATCTTGCAGCAGGAACAGCAACCCGCAGGGCGCAGGATATGGAACGATAACAGATAGGGCGGCGATGATAAGTGTTTACTATCCTCGCCGCCCTGTTATAGATTTTTATGCCCAGTAAATGGGAATAAGTTACTCTATCCAATACTCTATATCTGGATTATGTATGGCGCCTATTACACCCTCTTTTTCAAAATCATAATCAAGAAAGCCATCATCATCCA
>CAJUGR010000018.1 GCA_910586285.1 uncultured Erysipelotrichaceae bacterium | reverse complement strand
GGTGTAAACCGCAAATTTTCTTTTTTTGATAAAATAATGAAAAAGGATGAGTTATTTCAACTCATCCTTTATGCGGTCAAATACGGTTTCTCCTTCGCTGATACAAGCACCGCATACCGTTCCCAATCCGGTTCGCGCCTGCATAGCCTCGAAGGTCATATCCCCGGCCAATATGGCTTCACGAATATGATGCACCGTAACATGATTACATACACATATGATTGTATCATCATCCATCGTCTTAACCTCCTGATAACAGTATGGACGATTATTAAGCATTTATGCGTGATATATTTTTGTCAATACCATGTTTTCTTGTTTGTTCTATCGCTATTCTTTGCTTAATCGATGTTTCCTACTTCATTCAACACAAGATTTTTGTTTTGATCCAGCGCCCATTTGATACCCCAATTATTGCGAAAAATCAAGAGGTTTCGACCTTTCAAATCCTTAACGCGTTTGGTATCGCTATTAAGATTGAGTGTATTGGGATCTAATGTCTGATCTTCAATCCAACGTACACATTCGTAAGGAAGGATATCCATTTTAATCTCAACGTTGTATTCGCTCTTGAGACGTTGTTCCAGTACGTCAAACTGCAAAACGCCGACACCGCCGACAATGATCTCTTCCATTCCCAGATTTAACTCCTGAAATACCTGAATGGCACCTTCTTGAGCAATTTGGGTAATTCCTTTTGTAAACTGTTTTCGCTTCATCGTGTCTTTTTGCGTAACCCGCGCAAAATGCTCCGGCGCAAAGGTCGGAATCTTTTTAAATTCCAACTTATGTGAGGCGGCACACAGCGTATCACCAATGGCGAAAAAACCGGGATCAAAGACACCAATAACATCACCGGCATAGGCTTCTTCAATGATTTCGCGGTCTTGCGCCATGAATTGTTGCGGCTGAGCCAGCTTAATTTTCTTACCACCCTGTATATGATAGACTTCCATGCCTTTTTCGAAACGACCACTGCAAATACGCATAAAAGCAATGCGATCACGATGCGCTTTGTTCATATTGGCTTGAATTTTAAATACAAAAGCGGTGAATTCCTCGTCAAAAGGATTAATTGCTCCCTGTGAAGATTCTCTGGGTAACGGCGGTGTTGTCATGCGTAAAAAATGTTCTAAAAACGGTTCTACACCGAAATTGGTTAAAGCGCTGCCGAAAAATACCGGGGTCAATTCTCCGTGTGCGATTTTTTCCTCATCAAATTCTGTGCTGGCCATATCCAGCAATTCACTGTCTTCTTTTAACTGTTGATAAAAGTGTTCACCCAAAAGCGATACAAAAGTGTCATCCTGTAAGCTGCCTTCTATTTTCTCTGCTTCCTTTTGTCCGTGATCACCGCCATGAAACGCGATAATACGCTGATGATCACGCTCATAAACTCCTTTAAAGTCCTTTCCCGAGCCGATCGGCCAGTTCATCGCATATGTCGCAATTCCCAATTCTGCTTCAATATGCTCCAACAACTCAAAAGGGTCCATCGCTGATCGATCCATCTTATTGATAAACGTAAAAATCGGTATATGACGCAACAAACACACCTTAAACAATTTCTTTGTCTGCGCCTCTACACCTTTAGAGCCATCAATCACCATTACGGCCGAATCGGCAGCCATCAAAGTACGATACGTATCCTCACTAAAATCCTGATGGCCCGGTGTATCCAAAATATTGATGCAATAATCTTCATATTCAAACTGTAATACCGAAGAAGTGACAGATATACCGCGTTGTTTTTCAATTTCCATCCAATCGGATACCGCATGTTTGTTTGCTTTCTTTCCTTTTACGCTTCCTGCTTGATTGATTGCACCACCGTACAATAACAGCTTTTCCGTCAATGTGGTCTTTCCCGCATCGGGGTGAGATATAATAGCGAAGGTTCTTCTTCGCGCAATTTCATGTTGTAAATCAGCCATAATCATCCTCCGTTTCTCATCCATCGTAACTTATCATCATTGCCTGTTTTACATATGATCACGCTCTTTTTCCAAATGCTCCATTATTATATCATGAAGAGAAAGCCTTATCCATAAAAAGTGGATGCTCTATCATAAGGCAGCAAAGAAGATAAGCATCGTAATAAAACAAAAAAACAGAAGATATTACAGATCTGTTCTGTCTGTCACCTCTGTTTTCTTTTATCATTCTGCTTTTAAATCACGCAACATCAAATCATTGGCCGAAACCTTTGGATCCTTATCCTCATAAATAACCTTATAGATTTCCGAAACGATCGGCATATCAATGCCTTTTTCTTTGGCAATGGCATGGACGATTTTTGCCGTTCGGATTCCTTCTACCGTTTTGGTATTGGTGGCTAAAAAGTGTTGAGCATTTCCCTCTTTACCGATCGTATAACCGGCCTGGAAATTGCGGGAATGATGACTAGTACAGGTAACGATTAAATCACCGATGCCCGTCAGTCCCATAAAGGTTTCCGCTTTTCCTCCCATCGTCATACCGAAACGTATCATTTCGGCAAGTCCGCGAGTAATCAGCGCCGCCCGTGTATTATCACCATATCCAAGCCCCGCAAGCATACCGCTGGCCAAGGCGATGGCGTTTTTTACTGCAACTCCGATCTCACTGCCGATCTCATCACTGCCGCGATAAACACGCAAATAATCATTGGAAAACAGTCGCTGAACCGTTTCCGCATCATGTTCATCCAAGGAAACGGCACATATGGTAGTCAACATACGCACCACCACTTCTTCCGCATGGGAAGGTCCAATTAAGGATACAACACTGCGCAAGGATTGCTTGGGCATTGCCGTACGGATAACATCGCTCATTCGACCGTTGGTCACCGGATGAAATCCCTTTGCCGTATTGACGATAATCACTTGTTTTTCCACCAATGCGGCAATCTGTTTACATACGCTTTCGATCGCAATGCTGGGCACACTCAGTACAATCACATCAGCATCTTTCACCACATTAATATCCGTAGTGGCTTTCAGTGTTTCATTCAATATTACATCAGAAAAATATTTTTGATTGCGGTGGTGTTGATTGATATCCTGAATTTCTTCCTGATCCATCCCATAAATAATGACATCTTCTTGTTTATCGGCCAAAACCTGAGCCAATGCACTGCCCCAGCTGCCGCTTCCAATTACCACTGTTTTCATATTAGACCTACTTTCTTTCACGGGCGATGATATGTAGCGGAGAGCCAATAAAGCCAAAGGCTTCCCGCAATCGGTTTTCCAAATAACGCTGATAGGAAAAATGCAATAAATGCGGATCGTTGACAAACAAGACAAAGGTGGGCGGTGCTACGGCCACCTGTGATGCGTAATAGATTTTCAACCGCTGTCCCTTATGTGTCGGGGGCGGAGTCATGAGCTGTGCATCCATCAAAACTTCATTGAGAATGTTGGTCTGAATACGCAATAGGGATGCATCATGTACTTGATCAATCAGCGGAAGCAAGGTGTTGACCCGCTGTGATGTTTTGGCAGAGACAAAGACGATCGGCGCATAATCCAAATAAATGAATTCCTTACGCAATTTTTTAGTAATTTGATTCATCGTTTGCTCATCTTTTTCAACGCAATCCCATTTGTTATAGACAAGAATGACACCTTTTCCGGCCTCATGGGCATAACCAGCCACATGCTTATCCTGTTCACGAATTCCGCTTTCCCCATCAATAAGTACCAATACCACATCACTGCGTTCAATCGCACTCATCGCTCTTAAAACGCTGTATTTTTCAATGTTTTCGTATACTTTGCCACGTTTACGGATACCGGCAGTATCAATCACCACATAATCCTTACCATCATTTTTAAAGGCGGTATCAATCGCATCACGCGTGGTTCCCTCAACATCACTGACTATGGAACGATCCTGTTTTAAAATGGCATTGACCAAAGAGGATTTTCCCACATTAGGACGTCCGATCAAGCAGAATTTTGTCATGCTTTCATATTCATTGATTGCTTTTTTAGGAAAGGATTGAATCATTTGATCAAGAATATCACCGATACCGATTCCATGTACACCGGATACAGCGATCGGATCTCCGACTCCCAGTTGATAGAATTCATAGATTTCTGTCATCATTTCCTGATTATCAATTTTATTCACTGCCAACAAAATCGGTTTTTCACTTTTCTGAAGCAGGCGGCCGATATATTCATCGTCATGGGTAACGCCTTCACGACCGTTTACGACAAAAATGATCACATCAGCCTCGTCCATCGCAATTTCTACCTGCATTCGAATTTCTTCCTGAAACGGTTGATCCTCCAACTGTATACCACCGGTATCAATGAGGCGAAATTCCTGGGTAAGCCACTCTGCTTTACCATAGATACGATCTCTTGTAACACCTGGTGTATCCTCTACGATGCTTTTTCGTTCTCCGATCATTCGGTTAAAAATCGTTGACTTCCCGACATTAGGACGGCCAACGATCGCTGCTATACCTTTTATCATAAGCGTATTCGAATCCGTTGGGTACGGATACGATCCACCTCCGTTCTTATTGCTTGTCCATTCGCTCCATAATATAAGCGATGACTTCCGCTATTGTCATATCACTGGTATCAATTTCCATCGCATCCGCTGCTTTCTTTAACGGCGATGCTTTGCGATGAGAATCCTGATAATCGCGTTGCTCAATATCGCGGTAAATGGTTTCATAATCGGCATCCATGCCTTTTTCTACATATTCCTTATAGCGCCGCTTGGCGCGTGCTTCCACACTGGCCACCATATAAATTTTCAATTCCGCATCCGGCAGTACTACCGTACCGATATCGCGTCCATCCAATATGTATCCTTTATTTTCCGCAATCTTCTGTTGTTTGGCAACCAAGCTTTTGCGCACTTGCGGATGTGCGGAAACCTTGGAAGCTGCCATGGAGATTTCATTGGTGCGAATCGATTGTGAAACATTCTCACTACCGATCCAAACTTCTCCTGCATCATTAAAATGAATATCCAGATGTTCCAACATCTTTGTCAAAGCATCCTCATCTGCTAAATCGATGTGCTGCTGTATCGCCGCATAAGCAACACAACGATACATTGCGCCCGTATCCAAATGAGCGTAACGAAGCTTTCGTGCCAGAATGTCGGCAATGGTACTTTTTCCGGCCGCACTGGGACCGTCAATCGCTATATTAATTTTCATTTCAGACGAGCCCTCCTGCCTGTACAATCCAGTAAACAATGATACCGATGATAACCAGTAATGCTAAAATCAAGCATCCTAATATGACATTCAACATTTTGTTTGTCTTTTCTACCCCTTCACTCAAATCATTGAGATCATCCTCATATTCGTTCAGCTGTACGCGCAACTGTTCGGTTTCCTCAACCAATTTCTGATGAAGTTTTCGCTCACGCTCAGCCTCTTCCTGTTCCTCTTTGGTGGCAATCACCGTCGGCTTATTCTTGCGACTGACAAAAGGATGATGCCTTTCTCCATTCTCTTCACGCAAATCAACATTGTGAATGGTATCTGTAACGTTCAATGTTTCCGCTTCACTTTCCCGTTGAATCTGTTTCATTCGATTGGTATTTTCAATTTTTGTTCGCTCACTCACTGAACGGGCAACACTGTTGGCTTCACCCGTACTGCTTTGTCTTTGATTTATCGGCTCGTTATGGTTCACCTTTACAATCTGATCGGTTTCCTCATTTAACAGGCTCTTTACCTGTTCGGCAATTTCTTCACGATCCAGGGTTGTGGAAGTTTCCGTTACCGGTTCACTGACTTCCTCCACAATATTTTGTACATAATCGGAACGCTTCGCGCGAGAAACCGAATTCAAACGATTCAAAATATCTATTTGGGTATCTTCATTATCGCGATTTCCCTTTTTAATATTATATTCCCGCACTTCATTGATAAAATCATCCAGATATTCGTTGCGAAATTCTCCGACTGCGGATTCTCGCTCTTCCGTTTCCTCCTCAATTATAATTCGTTCACGTTCCGGTGTACGAGGTTCTTCTTCAGCAATCTTTACTTTTCTGAAAATGGAAGGATCGATTTCATTCAAACGCTGCGCATAGTCCTGCAATTTTTCTTGTGGGGGAGTATCGGTTCCGATACTTTCGTCTTCGATTTGTTTACGCAGATCCTCATATCGTTTGACCCTTGATAAAGTTTCCATAAGAAAAAACCTCCTAATCAGCTATTATTATATCAAACTTCGCAACGGATTGGTATGATAAACCAAGAGATTCTTGACAAAATCCAAAAGAAAACCGCATCTTGCGGTTTCATTATACTCCTTAGTCCTTTGCGCGTCCGGAATATTTTCCATCTGCCGTATTAACGACAATCATCTCATCCTGTTCGATGAACAGCGGTACTTTAATTTCCAATCCGCTTTCCAATTTGGCATTTTTAGAAGCGCTGGTAGCCGTATCTCCTTTTACTGCCGGCTCACATTCCACAACTTGCAGCGTTGCCTTATCGGGCAGGATAACACCGAGAATTTCACCTTCAAACATCGAAATCATGACGTTGTCATTTGGCTTCATAAAATTCATTTCCCACTTTAAGCGATCCTTGGGAATTTCAATTTGTTCATAGGTTTCATTATCCATAAAAACCAATGCTTCATCAGTATCATATAAATACTGCATCTCCTTCTTGTCAATACGTGCCGGTTGGATTTTATCACCGCCGCCCCAGGATAGCTCCACATTGGCACCGGTTCGCAAATTGCGAACTTTCGCTTTTACGACCATTGCCGAACGTGCTGTTTTATTTTGACTCTGTTCCAACACAACAAAAATATTTCCGTCCTGTTGAATTGTCATACCTGGTTTCAAATCATTAGAGGATATCATATCATTCACCTTTCTTTATTTTTATCCTCTACTATTTTAATGCATTTTATGATACTCGTCAAATTTTTTCACATCAAACTGCGATAGCGAATCCCGGAGGCAAACGAAGTATATGGTAAAAATACTGCCAGATACATATAACAGATGACATCGATACTGCAGTGATAATCGTTGTAATAAAAATAGAGCATGCAAAGCGCCACAAAGATTGCACAAATAATGAAGTCCTTGATTTCCAATGCCTTACAGTTTTCACGATACAAACCCATTGTCACAATTAAGATCAAAAAATAAATCGGAATGGTATGGTATCCCATCACTTCCACAAAGCACATGAGATGTCCGAAAGCCAGCATTATCGTATAAAAGCACATACTCGTTATGATATTGAGCAGCATCCTATCACCTTCTTTTATTACTTTGGCTTTCATTGCGAAAGATATACCAGATCCGTGATTCTTTTATGGATAAGATCACAGCGAATTCGCAAGTGAACGTTTTGATAAAATACATCCACGGTGTCTTCTTCATATTGAATTTTGATCATAATCCCATCATAATTCAAAATCTCGGAAGTAACAGCAAAATAAGAATCTTTTATTTCGTCTGTTTCCTCATTGGACTCTGGTGTCATATCCTGTGGCGGTGTCTGTTCACTTGCTTCATTAATGCGTGCTTTAATGTGATATATGGCATAGATTTCTGCTTCAAACAAAGGTGCCTGCGGATCGGATGCGGTGAATGTTGTGGTGGCGATGATCAACGTGATACAAAATGCAACAACCAATTCCAACAGCAGTAAAGCATAAATGCTCGCAAAGCCGTTACTCTTCACAGGTGAGTACTACCTTTCGTTTGCTAACACCACGTCGATATTGTAGAATAACGCAATGATTCTCGCGATGAAAGCGTGCTTCATCAATATCCTGTAACAACACTTCAAAGCCTTTGCGCTTTACCAGTTTATCCTCATATTGAACCAAGCGAAAACGATTTTCATGGTAAAAAAAGGATAAAGTATCTGTTTGCACATCCGTTATTTGACTTTGAGCCAGGATAAGACGCATTTGTTTGATCGCGATTTCGTCCTCAGCTCGATAATCGTGAAGCGGATCATGGCTTATCAAACTTGCTATTTGAACACATAACAATGCACATAATGAAGCAGACAACAATGCGATCAGCACCTCAATCATCGTAAAGCCGGATGGCTCGCTCAAAGATTTCATGAAATCGATCCTCCTTTTGCGGCTGGTTCTGAAAGCGCACCGATAAACATAGGGCACCATAGAGCAATTCTGCCATCCAGCCGATGATGAATAAGGCCAGCAGTACATCAATGAGTAAGCTTCCCTTGTTATTTTGCAACATACATACGCCCGCTTCCTAATTGAATAATCAGCTTGGCAGATTGTCCATCCTGATGACAGGTTATCGTTTTGGCACGATCCACATTGCCATTGGGATGAAAGATCACACTGCCCTCACAAACCATGCCCAGTTCATATGTATTTTCTCCTGATCGCATCTTTGTTTGATTCCAATCCACTTTGATGGAACGAACTTCCTGAATTGCCCGTTCCTGTTCTAACAACAATAATTGCTTTAATTGTTCCATGTGAAGCATGAAATCATGATGGCGTGCATGCATCAGCGGAAACAGCATGAGCAAGAAACAGCCAAGCATCAGCACCAGCAGCATTTCAACCATCGTAAAGCCTTCATCGTGCCTGTGCTTGTCCATTCGCAATTTCAATCATCTCTCCGGCCGGACATCTTCGCTGTGTATCTTTGATATATCCTTCCGCGATCAACTGATCAATGCTGGTCGGCGGAACCAGGTGATCCACTTCATACAACAGAATCTGTGCATTCACAACTTCTACCAGTGCTTCACATCCCTTATCATGGATAATTTCTTGTTTCTGTTGGATATTTGGCAAAGTCAACAAAAATACCAGCGCAATAATAGATAAAACAATGATCATTTCCAAAATCGTAAAACCGTCCTGATTTTTCTCCATCATCTTCTCCTCCTTTACATAGACTCCATCATTTGTAATGGCACCAACATGATCTGATAAACCAGAATCACCATGATTCCGACAAAGAGATAGGTGCTGATTTGAATGCCGATACCAATTCTTTTTAACAGCTGTTCCCAAGTGGCTTCCTGTTGTTTCTGATACTGCTTTAATGATGCTTCCATATTGTGAGTATGCTCGGCAATCATCCACATTCTGACAAAAGCATCATCCAACCAACACTGTGAAGAAAGGCATTCATCTAACGAAAGCCCATCCTGTAATTGCGCTTCCATTTGGCAGGCGCATTGCCGCAGTAAGCTATCAATTTTTAATTGCGTAAGGAAAGCAAAAGCATTTTTTGTGGTGATGCCATGATGAAGTAATTGCGCAAAGTATCCGGCTAATAAATACGAACAGTACTGTTGAGGCAATGATGTAAAACGCAGCCAAGACAGAATATGGAGCTTCCATCGTAATGAACGGCTGGCTATTAGTGTAATCATCAGTGCCAAGGTTACCGTACACAATACACTTAGCGCCAAAGTACGTAGCACATAAACCGATCCTAACCACATTCCGTTTTCCTCATTCATCGCAAAGCCTTGCATCAGCTGCGGTAAAATCTGTGCGGTAAATAAGTACAAGGTAAACAAAGCCATGATAAACAACAACATCGGATAGCGTGATTGTTTCATCAACCGACTGCGCATTGATTTTATGACATCATCCATTTCCAGTGCCGACATGATCGCCTCACTCAGTGATGTAATCTTCATAAAAAAGCATAAGTGATCATAAAAACTGCCGTGATGTCCTTGGATCAACAATTCTACCAACGGTGTTCCCTGTTCCAGTTCCTGTAACAAAACCGGATTGCCTTGAATCATGGTAAAGGCATCGGAAAAGGTATATCCTTGTTGTAACAAATTAGCCAAAGCCTCCCATTCAAAATGCTTCAGCGTACAGATCGCCTTCGGCAGCCGTTTTGGAAATAAGCTGTTTTTCCACTGCTTTACGAATTTTGACTTCGATATCTTCATGGTTGAATATTTCTTTATTTTCCAAGACGCTTTGCAGCTTGGTGCCCTCCAGGATTTCATAGATACAGATTCGCTCCTTTTCGTGATTTTTTCTCATAAACAACCGCTGGGCACAAATGGCCGTTAAAGTATGTTGCCATTCTTGCTTGTCCACCCCCAATTCCTGTAATCGTTTTAACGCTTCACTCGCGGTACGCGCATGAATGCTGGAAAAGACCATATGTCCGGTCAAGGCACAGCGATAGGCCATCTTAGCAGTATAGGAATCACGTATTTCACCGATCATTATCACATCAGGATCATGACGCATTAACTGACGAATCCCCTCTTCATAAGTAAAGCCGCCGCATTCATTGATAGCTAATTGCACAAAGCGTGAATCATGGATTTCAATCGGATCCTCCAAGGTCATAATTTTAGCCTTGCCGATCTTGGCTATCTCATCCAATAATGCATGAAGCGTAGTGGTTTTCCCACTTCCCGTCGGACCTGATAAAATGATTAGACCGCTTCGCTGACGTGTCCAACGGCGAAAAACATCAGTTTGCTTTTTTTCACTGCTCAAATCGTCTAAGGTGATATTCTGATGATTATTCAAAACTCGCAATACCCCCGTTTCTTTATCAAAAGAAGTTATCAAAGAAAAACGGAAAAATAAAGTTTGTCCATGGATATCCAACGGAAAGCTACCGGATTGCGGCTTATCACAATTCCCCAAATCCAAATTGGCAATATATTTCAAATAATGAAATAAACGTAAATCAAGCAATGCACTCTGTACTTCTTCCATACCGTTTCTACCACGCATCATAACACGCAAACTTCCGTGATATAAAATGAAATGAAAGTCGGTTACTTGATGATGTAACCCCAATTCCACCAACTGTTCCAGCTGATCACGCATCGTTATCACTTCCTCTGTATATTCTTTTCGTCAATCATGTGACATTTACAGAAATTAAGTGACCACCACAATTTACTAGCAAAATAATTATATTTTTCCTTCATCAGAATGTACGTTCATTATCATAATTAGATGGCAGCCATCTTCACAACATATTCATTCATATAAATATCATTTCCTCTTTTAAATTTACGTTATTCATCGCATATAAAAAGAAGCAGTGGATGATCATCATTGGTTCTCATCGCTGCTTCTTATAGGAACTGATTTATTTTGTTGTTTCTTTTCTGTTTTCTGTTGTCGCAACCAATGCGCTGCCGGCTAATGCCGAACCGACTGCGCTTTTTTTCACTCTGTCACGCCTTTTCTACTTAAGAATAAAATCCTTTTGATATTCCATTTTTTATATCACATCAGATAGGGATTGGTTTTTAATTCCTCCCACAATGTGGTTTTCTCTCCATGCCCCGGATAAACAAGATAATCAGGATTCAGCTTACGGATCATCTGTAAACTCTGTACCATTTTAATATTGGATCCTCCTACCAGATCGGTTCGTCCGATACTGCCTTTAAAAATCACATCACCACAAATCATATTGTTTTCCCAAAGCATTAAGGAACTGCCTTCACTATGCCCCGGCGCATCCACCAATTCAAAGGAAAACGCTCCGATATTGTTTATTCCCGGTGCTAAGGCATTCACTTTACTCTTTACGACAACATCTCCCAGTCCGCTGCCTGCGGATACATTTAAATAAGGATTGGTCAACAACGGCATATCCAGTTCATTCATATAAACCGGACAATGATAATGATCGACCATCGCATCCACACCGGCAATGTGATCAAAATGACCATGTGTCAAATAAATGCCGTCGACAACGCCATTAAAAAGCACAATCAATTGATGGATTTTATTGCTTTTACTGCCGGGATCGACAATTAGAACATGATCATCTTTCCATAACAAATAACAATTGGTTGCATAGGGTCCCAATACAAGCGAATCAATTTTTATCATCTTGTATCCTCTCTTTCTCAGAAATAAAAAGAACCAACGGTCCTTTTTATTTTTTCTCTTTATGTAAAGTTTTCTTGTTACAACGCGGGCAAAATTTATTGATCTGCATACGTTCCGGATTTTTACGTTTGTTTCGTGTTCCGATGTAGTTCTCTTCACCACATTCTGAACACTTGAAAGTAATACGATCTCTCATGTTATACCTCCTCGTCCTTACTGCCATTGCATTATATCATACTATAATACAAAATGCTAATACTTTTTTAACAATTGCCTTTCTGGCTAATGGTTTCGGATTTATTTGCCGTTAAAGGCCTGAATCACCTTTGGCATAATCTCACTGGTACAAAGATTGGCCTGTAAACCACTCGCATTGGATGAAGTTGGCGATGCGCAAACAAATGCTACCGTCGGCTTATCATAAGGCCAATAACCGATCAAAGAGGAATTGGTGGATTCATGACCGTTAGCATATACCTCAGCAGTACCGGTTTTTGCGGCCACCTTATATGGCAAGGATGCAATCTGCGCACCACAATGACTACCGGATCCGATAACACATTGACGAAAACCTTCTTGAACCGTTTTGATATGTTCACCGCTGCCACGCAAGGTCGAAATGACCTCGGTGGGATTGGTGTAAACAAGCGATTGCGAGTTAACGCCATAAGCTCCGCTGACCAACCGCGGCTTTACCTTTTTCCCGCCATTAGCTACGGTAGAAACATACTGAACCAATTGAATCGGTGTATAGTTATCATACTGACCAAACGAGAAGTACAACAAATCACCGCCCGTTTCCCGATTTCCGGTAAACGCTAACTGCTCATTGGGCACATCCAAACCGGTCAATACGCCCAAACCGAACATAGAATAATAATTTCGCATCAGTTTAAATACGGGAGCAACATCATCTATCAGCAACGGACCGTTAGGAATATAAGTAGTATGTGCCAAACGCATAGCAACATTGACCATATAAATATTACTGGATACCTGCAGAGCCGTAATGGCATTGACATTACCGTAATTCTGATAAGAGGCAATACGCGGCGTTCCCCGTATGCTCATGGGAGCATCATAAATATATTCATCTTTTGTGACAACTCCTTCATTCAGTCCCATATAAACCGTGGCACCCTTCACCACCGAACCGGGTGTATAGCCTTCCAGATAATTACCACTGGCATAATTGATGATCTCTCCGTTGGTTTTTAACATTCCGCTCATCGCATAAATTTCACCGGAATTGGGGTTCATCAACGTCACAAACAGACGATCCATATCCGGACGATTCCCTTTCCCGGCATACGTTTCCATCGTTTTATGCAGAATGTCATCCACTTTTTTCTGTAATTCCATGTCAATGGTTAACTGTAAATCATAACCCTTTTTTCCTTGATTTACCTCGGTAAAGATAGCATTTCCCTCATCATCATATTTAATCGTACTGGTCTTCGAAGTACCGGCCAATAATTCTTCATATTGCTGCTCCAAACCGGACTTTCCGACCCGGGCATTCATTTCATAACCCTTGGCGCTGTAATACTGCATCAATTCGGAAGGAAGTCCCTGCTTACTGGTCGTCACCTGCCCGAATACATCCCGCAACGTATCACCATACGGGTATTCTCTTTTCCAAGAACTGAAATCCACATCAAAACCGGGATAATCAGACTTATGTTCCGTCAAATAGGCAACCTTATCCGCATCCACATCTTCTAAAATAACCCGGGAATGTGAACTTTGAGAATCCACTTCCATCGCATGATAAACCACCCAAGCAGACTTGGAGAGCGGATTCAATTCCGCATCCACCATTTCCTGCGTTATCCGTGATAATTTCAATTGGTAAATTTCATCATCACTAAGCTGCAGTTCCTGTTCACTCAATAAATGATTGGCATGATCCTTCACACCGTTGGCATTGGTATGTAAAGTGATATAGGCATCCTGTAAATCACGCAAAGTCAAATCATCATAAGATACCGCAAACTGCTCAGCGAATTTCATTGCCAATTCCCACTGTTCCTCATAGGTAGCATTCTCAGTCGGATAATAGGTGATGTTCATCGAACTTACTGTTTTGACCACTTGCTTGCCCTTGGCATCAATCATTTGTCCTCGCGGCGTTGAGATGACTTGTTTTTTCATCGAGTACACATCCAGCTTGGTCGCATACTCATCTTTTTGCCGAATCTGAATATCAATAAGGCGTCCGGTGATCACCACAAACAATAATACGATCACAATCATAAAGATCTGTAAACGCTTATTGACAATCTTTTGATAGTCATTTTGCTTTTTCAACAAATCGCTGCTGTTGCGAAAACGCTTCGCATCCATGTCACGAAAAATATTGCGAATCACTCAAACACCTCCTTTTTCTATTCATTATAATACAAAACCTCAATCAATTACCAGTCTTTCCCACGCTTTTTCACTTATCCTTTGAACTTTATTCACCGCTACTGCTTTTTTTAAGCTATAATATTACCAGAGGTGAAAAAGATGAAACGAAGTGAAACGCACACGATGAAAATCAGAGATATCACATTGGGAGGCAATTCTCATGTTTGGATTCAATCCATGTGCAATACCAAAACATCTGATACCGATGCTACGATTCGCCAAATCTTGGCTTTGGAAGAAGCAGGATGTGAAATCATCCGCCTGGCAGTAATGGATGAGGATGACGCAAAGGCCATTCATACCATTCGTCAAAATACTCATATTCCCTTGGTTGCCGATATTCATTACGACTATCGGCTTGCCCTATTTGCGGCAGAAAACGGAATCGATAAAATTCGTATCAATCCGGGAAACATCGGCAAACGGGAAAATGTTGAAGCGGTCGTTCAAGCATGCCGCAAACAAGGAATACCGATTCGCATCGGCATTAATTCCGGATCTCTGGAAAAGGATATTCATGAAAAGTACGGAAAGCCGACCGCTGCGGGAATGATTGAGAGTGCCCAACGGCATGTACAAATATTAGAAGATCTGGAATTTTATGATATATGTCTGTCATTTAAATCCAGTGACCCCTTACTTTGTATTGAAGCATATCGTTTGGCTGCCGAAACATTTCCCTATCCGCTGCACTTAGGAGTAACGGAAGCCGGTACTGCACTAGGCAGTGCCGTAAAAAGCAGTATGGCATTAGGAACGTTGTTAAATGAAGGCATCGGTAATACGATTCGGATCTCCGTCAACGGGGATCCCTTACAAGAAATTACCATTGCCAAGCAATTATTAAAATGCTGCCATCTAAAACACAATGTTGCCAATCTCATAGCCTGCCCAACGTGTGGGCGCACGATGTGGGACATTCACAGTGCCGTGACCGAAATTGAGTCTTTCTTAGAAACCATTCACAGCGATATTACCGTAGCGATTATGGGCTGTGCGGTCAACGGTCCCGGAGAAGCCAAGCATGCCGATATTGCCATTGCCGGCGGAATTAAAGAAGGACTGTTAATCAAAAAAGGCACCATCATTGAAAAACTACCTCAAGATCAAATCGTTCCGCGCTTAAAACAGGAAATCATAAATATGTGTGCCACAAGTAAAAAACGGAATTGAAGCCTTTGCTTCTTTTCCGTTTTTTAAGCTCTTCTTTTTTGTAACAAAAATTAGTTATTTCACTTCTTCAATTGTAATATTTTCAATCAGGATATCGACCACTGGACGATCTTCCACCCCGGTTTGTACCGAGGCGATTTGTTCAACAATATCCATCCCCTCAATCACATAACCAAACACCGTATGCTGGTGATCCAGATAAGGAATCCCTCCGACTTCTCGATACTTCTCCTTTACATTTTCCGGATGTACATAGCCGGCATTAATCGCTCCTCGCTTTTGTGCTTGCGCGTATACACTTTCAAAATACTCTTCATTATAAGCACTTCCATCATTATTCTGAACGATGAAGAACTGTGAACCATTTGTGTCCTTGCCGGAATTTGCCATCGATAAAGCACCGTTAAAATGATACAAACGATCACTAAACTCATCCTCGAACGGTTCATGCCATATACTTTCTCCACCGGTTCCATTCCCCTTGGGATCACCGCCCTGAATCATAAAATCAGATATAACGCGATGAAAGGTCAAGTGGTTATAATAGCCCTCATTCGCATGAGTGACAAAGTTTTCCACAGCCTTGGGCGCTTCTTTAGGAAACAAATGAAGCTTAATCACCCCCATACTCGTTGTCATCGTTGCGATGATATCACCGCTTTGGGGTTCTTCAAACTGAATCAATTTCGCATCTGCATTACTTTTTTCATGATTTGTCGCATCCTGATTACAAGCACAAAGCAATGATAAACATGCCATCATCAAAAAAATCCGTTTTTTCATGTCATACGCCCTCCTGAATTCGCTCTAATAAATTCTCATCAAATTCACCCGATTTTAACATGGCAATTTCATAGCGATACGGCGGATGATCTTTCACATAGGGCGTTTCTAAGATCTTCACCACCTTTTCAAGCTTAGGATGATGAACGATCGTATGTAAGGATGAAAAGCCGATCTCACCGAAGCCAATATTGGCATGGCGATCTTTTTTCGCTCCCTGTACATTTTTTGAATCGTTGATATGAAGACATGTTAACCGATCAAGGCCGATGATTTGCTCAAACTCCTCCAGCAGTGCATCAAATTCGCTGACATCATAACCGGCATCATGTACATGACACGTATCCAAACATACCTTAAGATGATCTCCGTATTTCGCATGATCCATAATATAGCGAAGCTGGTCAAAACGATAGCCCAGTTCACTGCCTTTACCGCTCATTGTCTCCAAGGCGATATTGATATCACCGATCTGTTCCATTGCCTCATCCAATCCGACGACGATTTTGGCCAAGCCGGCTTCTTCTCCGGCCTGAACATGTGATCCCGGATGCAGCACCAATATCCCTGCCTGCATTTCCTTCACCCGTTCAATTTCCTGTTTTAAAAAACTTACGGCCAATTCAAAAGTTTCTGCTTTGACACAATTGGCTAAATTGATGATATAAGGCGCATGGATGATCAGTGATTGATCGGCAATACCGCACTCTTTCATGCGCTGATGCGCTTCTGCCACCTTCATTTCACTGACTGCTTTCCGCCGCGTATTCTGTGGCGGTCCGGTATAAATCATCAAAGCATTTGCTCCATAAGATGCTGCTTCTTCCACTGCCCCCAATAAGTATTGCGGCGCGCTCATTGACACATGTGAACCTATAATCATCAACGATCCCCTCGCTTTTCTATCTGCCGTGCCTTGGCTCGTTCTTTTTTCTGTCTTTGAATATCTTTTTGAATCATTGTTCGCTTTGCCTTACGCCGCAGCTTTTCCACTTCTTGTTTACGCTTCACCTTATATCCCGGTTTTACCTTTTTATGGCGTCGATTCACGATTTTTCCAATCTCCGCCGCCAAAGGATCCTCCTTTTTTACGCGCTTGGCGTTTTTTGCGACCAATTCCACCCATCGGCCTTGTTTGAGTTGACGATGGTGAAAGTCGATACCATGCTTTTGAAGCACCCTGATTTGTGCCTCGTCTTCCTCCTGGTATAATGCGAAACAAGTTCCGGCTTTGCCGCTACGTCCGGTGCGGCCACTGCGATGAATATAATAATCCAATTCCTTGGGAAATCCCATCGAAATGACATGGGATACACCATCAATATCAATTCCGCGAGCCGCAATATCCGTCGCCACCACATAGCTTTCATCCAGCTGCATCAATTTTTTCATCGCTCTTGTTCGTTCTCGCGGTGTTAAATCTCCATGCAGTTCAATCACGCCATAGTCGTGATCCCGCATCAACTGTGCTGTTTGTGCCGCTTCCACTCGGGTATTGGCAAAAATCAAGCACACATACGGATGAAATGTCGGCAAAATTTCCAACACTTTATGCGCATAATCAAGCGGTCGGCATGGAACTAAGACATGCTCGATCTGCGGCTGAAACTGTTCATCCTTTTTCACATTGACCACCATCGGCTGCGTCATATATTTTTTCAAAAAGGGCTTTAATCCCTCAGGAATGGTGGCAGAAAAACTCATCATCTGCAAATTCTTGCTCATGCGAGATGCCACAACATCAATATCTTCCAAGAAACCAAACTCCAAGGTCATATCGGCCTCATCCACTACCAGAATCTCCACATTTTGCAATAACAGCGTCTGTTCATTCAAAAATAAATCACGAATGCGCCCCGGGGTTCCGATGATTATATGCGGCTGCACTTTCAAACTCTCATTCATTTTGGATTTTTCCATTCCCCCGCTGATCAAACGCACACGCAGCTTTGAATCTGCTTCCTGAATCAGTTTGGCTCGCTCATAAAGCTGTAATGCCAATTCACGGGTAGGAACGGTAATGACAGCCTGTACCGCATCTTTTTCAGAATCCACCCGCTCCATAATCGGAATTAAAAAAGCATGCGTTTTCCCGGTACCGGTCGCGGATATACCGATGATATCTTTACCCTTGACGGCCAAAGGTATTACCTGTTGCTGAATGGCTGTCGGCCTCACAAAATGATTGAGGCGAATGAATGCCTTTGTCGAGGCTTTCAGAGCATAATCATTATATTGTATTTCAGTCATATTATCACCCCATCACACTTTCGATTCGGTTTTAATTATACTGATTTTCATCGGATTGTAAATAAAAAGATTGTACAACATCTGCTTTCCTGCGGTATAATGATAACGAGGTGAGCGTTAATGGACGTCATAAAAGTCGTACCCAGAGGTTATTGTAAAGGAGTCGTTCGTGCCATTCGCATGGCGATACAATGCGCACAGGATTATCCCCAGAAACGCATTACTATTTTGGGAATGCTCGTACACAATCAATATGTAATCGAAGCGCTGAAATCCTATCATATCGAAACCATTGAGGATTCCAATAAAACTCGCGAAGAATTATTGGATGATATTAGCGATGGCGTTGTGATTTTTACCGCTCACGGTATCTCAGATCAAGCAAAGGAAAAAGCCCGACAGAAAGGACTTATCTGTGTTGATGCCAGTTGTCCCGATGTCTTAAAAACGCGCCGTATCATCAACGATCGCCTACATCAGGGCTATGAAATCATCTATATCGGCAAAGCCAAACATCCTGAAGCAGAAGCCATCTGTTCACTGAGTGAGCGCATTCACTTTATGAGCGTTAATGATGATATTCCTAAGAATCTGCCGTCATTGCTGTTTGTCACCAATCAGACGACCATGTCACAATACGAATTACGCTCACTTTTTGAGCGCATCCGTATACAATACCCTAATGCACAATTCAGTGAAGAAATCTGTCCGGCAACCCGTGTTCGCCAAACTGCCGTAGCGCAGTTGAAAGATCAGAATATCGATTGTCTTTATGTCGTCGGTGATCGTTCCAGTAATAACTCCCATCGCCTGGCGGAAATCGGCAAAGCCATCCACATTCCGAATGTTTACTTAATCGATGATGTGAATGATATGAAGCCGGAACAATTAAACGGGGTTCAGCGAATAGCTATCACTGCCGGCGCCTCCACCCCAAGCTATCTCAGTGATCAGGTAATCGAGTATTTAGAGAACTATGAAACGAAGAAAGAGCGTCCCAAAATTAATATTGCGGATTTATTAAGGGGTATTATCTGATTTCCCAGGTTTGATTTTCACAAGACCATCATCTTTATCATCAACAAAATCTATCTAAAAAGCAGCAATAAACATTGCTGCTTTTAATCATTTGAATTGTCATACGGCTCTAACAATTCACATAAATCAGATTCCCATGAATGAAGGACTGTTTTGCGCTCATGATAATTCGGAAGGCGATCCAAAATGATGCGCACTTTATCAAGACGATAACGCAAATAAGCTTCGCGCAACGGATGATCGGATAAAAATACGCCAAAACGACATTCCTGCTCGCTGTATGATTCATGATACCCACAATGAAAAGCAATCACTTCATAATAATGATCTTCCCACACCAGATCTTCCTGTTCGATAGTGCAGTGCCGGTCACTGATCCATCGCCGCAGTTTTTCCGGATGGGTATTGGTTTGAATGATGAATCGTCGTGATGGATATAATGCTTCTTCATGCGCCGTAAGGATATGATGAATCGTCTCAAACCCCATACCGGCAAGAAGAATCGTATCCACATCAGATGATAAATGATCCAGCAAATTATATTGTACAAATAACATTAAATAAT
>CAJUGR010000017.1 GCA_910586285.1 uncultured Erysipelotrichaceae bacterium | reverse complement strand
ATCAAATGGTAAAACAACTCTCAGCTTTACCCATAAAAGATAATCAAGAATAATACAATCATTATGACAATACATTATGTTGCCCTGTCTTACAATGATTTTTTCGTGTATCCAAATGTTACAATTTTCTCAATGATGGATTCATCTAATGCAAAATCACTGATTTAAAAAGGCCGTGCAATTATCTTGCAGCGACCCTTTTACTATAAATAAAGCTTATTTGTGATTTGTTATCCTTTCTCCTTGTATTCTTTAGTTCAGATTACCTTAATGATCTGAGCCCTTTGTCTTCTTCTGTTTTAACATATTAATTTCTTACCTTTTATATTTCTCCTAAACATAAAGTATCCGTTTACTCTCCTTTATACAGACTATTCAAAAGATCGCTGATTCTTTTTTCTTTGTAAGTCCAAACAGACATCCACTGCTAAACATCATAAGTAACCATAACGTATCCGTGGAAATCGCATCACCGGTATTAAGATTCTTCGTACGAATTGCATCTGTTATTGCACCTAACCTTGATTCCTTCAACTGATTATTCTCATTCATCTCTGTTGTTTCTGCTTTTACTAAAGTAAGATAACTGTATCGTAAAAAATTATATGTCTGTTGAATTTCTGCATTTGTTGCATTTTATCCGCTTGTACAACCATTGCCTGATTCATGGCAGAGATAAAAACCTCCCATGATTGGTACGTATAAGCACCCTTTTCAACTTTTTCTAATGTAGCAACAAGATTCGCTAATATCGTTTTGTCCGCTCTTTTGTATCTGTTTTCAGATTGATGATACTATCAGCTAAAGATAACACTGCTTCATTGACTTCTTCCTGAGTGGCAGTTACCTCCTTTGAATAGAAATATGAATAAGAAGATTTGTATTTATAGGTATTATATGGGTATCATCAATATTTGCAAGCGTATAGTAAACATACCTCTTTGTTATACGTTATCATCAACAACAAAGAAATGGAAAGAAAATACCGCGGCTGCATAAGCTGCAAAGCACCAGTTCACAACAGCACGTGGATCCACAGGAATAGGGAGCGGATTCAAAAGGTCGACGCATCTGTTGATATTGCATCTGACCGGCCTGCATCTGTGCTAATGTTTGGCGATATTGTTGGTTGCTTGGATCCATTTCACAAGCCTTTTTTATGTTTTCGATGGCCGCAATCGGATTATTTTTACCCCACAAACTTAACCCAAACAGAAAATACCAATCTGCCGTGCGATCCTCAAATGCCATTCGCTGCAGCACTTGATAGGCCTCCTCATAATGCCCGGAATGGATAAAATGAAGGGCTGTCTGAATATCCGTATGATCGTCAAATTGGTGGCCTTGTTGAAAACCGAATGCCTGTGCAAAGGGATCTCCGCCGCCTTTGCGTTCCTCCATAATCTGATCGTACGCATTTTGAACCTGTTTAAACATTTCCGTGTATTCTTCCAAGTGCGGACTTCCGACATTGGCATCCGGATGGTATTTTTTACTTAACTGTCGATATGCCTTTTTGATTTCTTCATCACTGGCATCCCGACTTACTCCCAATAGCTTATATGGATCCTGCATCATCATCACCTGTTCTTTTCTTTTTGATCGCTTCATATTTTGCCCAAACACCGCTGTAAATAATATTACGAATCAAATTCTCATATCGCAGAATCGGTAACTTTTCAAAGGCACGGGCACTGTTGGCGATCATCAATTCCAGAATTTCTTTCATCCTCTGATCGAAATTCTGTTGTTGCGCATAGGTCATTAATGGATTAAAACGCTGTTGCTTTTGATCTTCTTCACGATCATCAAACGCGTCCATAATATAGATAAAACGTCCCAAGTAATCCCCCATTTCATACAATGTGCTGTGCCATTCATCCTCACGAAACGCAAGCACTTCTCCCATCAGCACGCCGCTCAAGGCGGCCAAGCGATCCAAATCGCCAGATGCCGCTTGTTCAAGTCGTTTATTTTCTTGCAGTGCCGCTTCTATATGTGCGCTCTTATCAGGGTATTTGTCTGTTAACATATCATAGTACGGCCGATAAAGCCGCCGCATCATTCCTGATCGAATTCGATGCTCATCCTCCCAATCATCGCAATACTTCAGATAGGTAAGCAAAATCGTCATATCGGCACAATAAGCGAACAATTCGTTCATGATCTTGCGATGCTTCTTTTGCGGATGCATCATACAACGCGTATTTAAAATATGATTTTCCGGCTCATAGAGACCGCTAAGTACCAACGCGACAAAGGTCAAATCATAGTTTAATGAAAGCTGTCCGATCCGCCCATACCCTTCTTTCAATGCTTGGCATAAGCCACAGTAAAATGATTGATAGCATTCAAAATCTTTTATTTTTAATTCGGGCTTGTTGATGATAACATATCCAAACATGAAATTTCCTTTCGCAAATGATCGTTATTATTTTAACGCACTTAGATAAAAAAAGAAAGCACTAACATGAAAAACAAGTAAAGCAATCTTTATTAAAAAGTGGAACGACAAAATAAAAAAAGTCAAGAGTATACATTCACTGAATTCATGTTATACTAAGGTTGTCCAGAGAGGTATAAATTTTTCCTACACTTAGAGATAAGGGAGACCGGATGTTATGTCCCGGTGTTGAAGACCTGCTGCGAGCAGGGATCCTAATGGGACCATACAGGTCACCCACCTGTACCTACAGGGAAAGATCTCTCCCTCTGGACTTTTATATGTTAATGGCTCAACCTCGGTTGAGTTTTTTTGTTCCTAGCAATAAAATAAATTCCGTTCGTTACATCATCCACTTCCAATGATTGCCCTTTGATCATTTTTGTCCATTCTGCAGACGTGTAAATTACATGACCTTCTATTTCATAGAAGCTCCGTTTTCCATATCTGAAATCATTAAAACTCATAATACATAATGACAGTCACTGCTCATACCCCTGCGATTAACTCTTATGTATTGCCACTGCTCTAAAAAATCCCCAATAATTGTTTGACATAAAGCAGTCACATCCGTAGGTATTATCAGAGGGAGAACTCCCCTATAAAATAGTACCCGCTTCTTGATATGCAGCTTACAAATGTTCAGGATTAAAATTGTTGTACCCCCTGTTAAAAAACACGGTATTACTTTCATACAGGAGATGTTCTTATGTTACAGGCTCAGCTATCAGAGCAGTATTATCAAGATTTTCCAGATGATAATCTTATGAAAAATAAAGACATCATTAATGGCAAGCCACATAATTGTCCTTGTTTCTTTGCATTTCAAGATTCCAAAATAGCCGATATTTATTGGATTGTTCCAATTTCATCAAGAATTGAAAATTTCAAACGAATAGAACAATACTTCATTCAATTTATACGAAACCCTTTAAAAATAACACTTTAACGAATTCAATAACATTCTAGTTGATCTCTTATCTTTCACAAAAGGCCGGTTTATAGTAAACCGGTCTTAGTGATTATTCATCGTTTTTCTTAATCTGTAACCGCAATTCATCCAACTGCTGTTCATAAACAGGACTGGGAGCTTCACTCATGAGATCGGCTGCACTGGCGGTTTTTGGGAATGCGACCACATCACGAATATTATCCGTCTGTGCCAATAACATGATTAAGCGTTCCAAGCCGATACCGACACCGCCATGGGGCGGAGTACCGTATTGGAAAGCATCCAAGAAAAAGCCGAACTTTTCATGTGCTTCCGCCATGCTCATGCCGATGGCCTCAAATACTTTTTCTTGTAGCTTTTGATCATGAATACGAATCGAACCGCTTAACAGTTCATAGCCGTTAACCACTAAATCGTAAGCACGGGAATAACAGTGGGCGGGATCACTCATCAGCTTATCCACATCCTCTTCATTCGGTGCTGTAAACGGGTGATGCGCCGCCACATAGCGATCTTCGCTTTCACTGTATTCAAACATCGGGAAATTGGTTACCCATAAAAACTGATATTCATTTTCATTGATGAGTTCTAAATCATGTCCGAGTTTTTGCCGCAGCGCTCCCAAAGATGTCTGGGCAATCCGCTTTTGATCAGCGATCATGAAAACCAAATCACCACTCTGTACAGACAGGGAGGATCGAATCGATTCTTTTTCCTCGTCACTTAATACTTTTGCGATGGATCCGCTGATCCCATCCTCACCATATTTCAAATAAGCCAGTGCTTTGGCACCGTATACCTTCACATATTCTTGTAGCTGATCCAATTGTTTGCGGGAGAAGCGATTCGCGCCTTGTTCTACAACCAGCGCCTGAACGATGCCGTCTTGGGCTAAAATATTCGCAAATAATTGAAATCCGGTATTTTGAAATAGCTTACTGATATCACGGCACTCCATAGAAAAGCGCAAGTCCGGTTTATCACTGCCATAGCGCTCCATACATTCATCATAACGTAAACGCAAGAACGGCGGTAAGCTGATGCCCTTGATTTCCTGAAAGATCTGACGCATCAAGCCTTCGGTCATATTCCAAACATCTTCCTCTTCCACAAAACTCATTTCGATATCAATTTGGGTAAATTCCGGCTGCCGATCGGCTCGCAGATCCTCATCCCGAAAACAACGGGCAATCTGGAAATATTTTTCCATTCCGCCGACCATTAACAACTGTTTGTACAGCTGCGGTGCTTGCGGTAAAGCATAGAATTCTCCGGGATACAAACGACTGGGCACCAGGTAATCACGGGCGCCTTCCGGAGTGGATTTACAAAGGATCGGTGTCTCTACTTCGATGAAGCCTTGTTCAGACAAAAAATTACGCGTGATTAAGCTTACTTGATGACGCAATCTCAAATTCCTTTGTAGGCAAGAACGGCGTAAATCCAAGTAGCGGTACTTTAAGCGAGTATCCTCTAAAGCATCGGTTTCATCTGTAATGATGATCGGCGTTGTCTTTGCGCTGTTGACGATCGTTACCGTATCCACCATCACTTCGATATCACCGGTCGGCAGCTTCGGATTTTTATCCTGACGTTCTACCACCTTACCGCTGACTTGTAAAACATATTCATTGCGCACTTCGCTAATCTTAGGACTCATGGTTTCATTGAATACCAGCTGCGTAATACCTTCACGATCGCGCAGATCAATAAAGACCAGCGCTCCGAAATTACGCCGTTTGGCCACCCATCCGATCAAAGTAACAATTTTCCCTGCATCCTGTAAACGCAACTCCCCGTTGTGATGTGTTCGTTTCATATTGACCTCTTTTCTTCCAAGTGATGATGATCATCCTCGTGTTCCGCAAACATGTCATCCATCGTATCAATCAATGCATCCAGTGCAACCACTTCCTGGCGCTGATCACGTAAGCGTTTCATGCTTACCTGACCATTTTCCATTTCCGTTTCGCCAATGATCAATACGACCTTGGCACCTTTACGTTCCACGCTTTTAAATTGTGCCTTAAAGGAACGGTTTTGATAATCACAATCGGTTTTATATCCGGCCGCTCTTAACATGGTGGTGGCGGTAAAAGCATATAAAGCCGTTTCCGCTGATAAATTCAGCACATAAACATCCAATGTCTCACGCTCTCCGATGGTAATACCTTCTCCTTCACAGGCGATCAACAACCGTTCTAAGCCCATGGCCCAACCGATTCCGCTCAACTGCGGACCGCCGAAATATTCCACCAATCCATCATAGCGCCCGCCGGCAAACACCGTTGCCTGCGCGCCCATCTCTTGATTGATTGAGATGACCTCAAAAACCGTATGCGTATAATAATCCAAACCGCGCACGAGACGATCATCGATTTCATACGGGATTCCCAAGGCATCTAAGCCTTGTAAAACCTGTTCAAAATACACCTTAGACTCCTCATTCAAATAATCCTTCATACGCGGAGCGGATTTCATGATCGCTAAATCATGATCGACCTTGCAATCGAGAATCCGCAACGGATTTTGTTCATAACGGCGGCGACAATCGGCACACATAGAGTCGATGTCATTTTGAAAATGCTGCCTCAAAGCTTCCCGATAGCGATCACGTGATTCATCATCCCCTAACGTATTGATCAAAACCTTCATATCCTTTAATCCCAATGCGGACACAAACGACCACCCTAAGGCGATCGTCTCCACATCCAACAGGGGGTTTTTAACGCCTATCACTTCTACTCCAAATTGATGGAAGATCCGCTGACGTCCTTTCTGCGGACGTTCATGACGACACATCTCTCCGACATAATACAGCTTTGCGGGTAAATCCGGTTCCCCATACATCTTATGTTCGACGAAACTGCGCACTACCCCAGCGGTCATCTCCGGACGCAGCGTTAATGATGTTGATGAATTCTCCAACTGAAATGTATACATTTCTTTATTTACCATATCACTGGCATCATTGCCGCGTTTGAACACATTGGTATGTTCAAAGATCGGGGTACGGATTTCTTTATAATCATAAATATAACAAAACTGACGGATCATATCCTCCAGTGTCTGCCATTGATAGATATCCTTAGGCAGAATATCTTGGGTTCCTCGCGGTGCTTGATAACTCATATGATTTCCTCCTTACATAAAAAAACGTCCCATCAATAAGGACGTATTGAACGCGGTGCCACCTTACTTCATAAAGCCTTCTGCTTTATGCGCTTTGCTTCATAACGTGAAGATACGGCATTTCATTTCCTAAATGCTCCCATAACGATGTCCGGTACTAACAAGCCGATAGAAATGTTCCAGCACTCATTCCCTCTCTGTCATCGCTTTGAAAATACCCCTTCGTTATTAATGGATATGGATATAGTTTACTGATAAATGATCGCTTTGTCAAGATGTACTTCAATTACTGAATCACCCGCTCCACTTTGATAACGGAATTGATTTTACTTAAATTGGCCATCAGTGTCTTTAAATGCGCCGCATTTTCCACCACAACACTCATTTTGGTCGTAGCGGTCAATCTGTCGTCATTTACTTTGGAATCAACGTGATTGAGTCCTGCCTTACATTGGGAAACCACGGTCACAATATCACTAAGCAAAAAATTGCGATCCATTGAATGCACGATCAATTTTACTTCATACTGCTTTGACTCCATTTCCGTTTCCCAATATACATCGATCAGTCGTGCTTTTTCCTTTTTGATATTGGGACAGTCGATGCGATGCACCTTTACCCCTTGTCCTTTGGATACATAACCGATAATTTCATCCCCGGGTACCGGTGTACAACAGGATGCCAGCGTGATCTTCATCGTGTCAATTCCGGCCACATAAACACCGCTCTTACTGGGTACATGGCGACGATTTGCCTCTTGTCGCCGAATCATTTCCACCAGTTCATTATTATTCATCGGAGCGCTTGTCTTGTGTTTCACCAATCGCTCAATCACCGTAAGCAAGCTGATGCTTTTCGTACTAATGGCATACAATAAGTCATTGACATTGGAAAAAGACAGATTCCCGATGATGCTTTCCAAACGCTTTTTATCCATATACTGTTCAACAGATAAATTACGCCTTTTTAATTCCTCAATTAAAATTTCTTCACCTTTGCGTACTCCAGCGATGCGCTGTTCATTTTCACGGCGTTGGAAAAAGGAGCGAATCTTATTACGGGCATGAGTACTCTTGACGATTTTCAGCCAGTCCTCACTGGGTCCGCCGGATTGATTAGAGGTACGAATATCTACGACATCGCCGGTTTTTAACGGCGTATTCAGCGGTACCAGCACCCCGTTTACCGTTGCCCCGACTGCATGATGACCGATTTCCGTATGAATGCGGTAAGCAAAGTCAATCGGAGTCGATCCGTTAGGCAGTGCGATGACTCGTCCCTTTGGCGACATGACATAGACATTGGCCTCAAAGATATCCCGCTGCATCATATTCATAAATTCCATCGCATCATCATTGACATCATCACTCATAATACTGAAATCACGGAACCAATGTAGCTGTTCTTCGATCTCTTTTTGTTGCGCCTTGGAGTTATAATTGGCATTTTCCTTATAACGCCAATGTGCCGCAATACCTTGTTCGGCGATCTGATCCATTTCCTCAGTACGAATTTGTACCTCAAAAATATTGCCGCCATATGCCACAATCGTGGTATGCAAAGATTGATACATATTCACCTTAGGCATGGCGATATAATCTTTAAAACGTCCGGGAATGGGTCGATATTTCGCATGGATATACCCAAGAATCTCATAACAGGCCGTATCAGTATCGGTGATGATACGAATTGCCAACAAATCCATGATTTCCTCAAAGCGCTTATGCTTGGTGCGCATTTTTTTATAAATGCTGTAAAGATGCTTACTGCGACCAAAGATGCGATATGTCATATGGTGTTCATCCATCATCGCACTGATTTCCCGAATCATCTCTTTAACCTGGGCATCACGCTCTACTTTGCGTTTTTCCACCAAACGGGCAATCTCATGATATTTTTCCCGATCCAAATACATGAAGGAAAGATCTTCTAACTCATTTTTAATTTCACTGATACCCAAACGATGGGCAATCGGCGCATACACTTCCAAGGTTTCCGATGCAATACGCTTTTGTTTATCCTCGCGCATGTATTGCAGGGTTCGCATATTATGCAGTCGATCGGCCAGCTTGATTAAAATGACGCGGACATCCTTGGCCATCGCAATGAAGATCTTGCGATGATTACTGGCTTGGTATTCCTTTTCATCTCGAAATTTCAAATTCGAAATTTTGGTTACCGCTTCCACCAACATGGTTACTTCTTCATTAAACTTCGCTGTCATTTCCTCTGCCGTAAGCGAACAGTCCTCAATGACATCGTGAAGCAAACCGGCCGCAATCGTCGTTGGTCCGGTTCTTAATTGCGCTAAAATATAGGCCACCGATGTGACATGTACCAAATATGGTTCTCCGCTTTTGCGAAATTGTCCTTCATGTTGTTCTTTTGCGCATAAATAAGCGCGCTTAATCAAATCAATATTTTCTTCTTTGCGAATATAAGACTTGACTTCTTCCAACACCTTCTCAAAACTGACCGACGTTTCCTTTACCATTTACTTCACCCCATTTCGTAAAAAAGGGGATGTGTCCCCTTTTTTACTGCTTTACGTTACTGATAAGACATTAATGTACAAACTTTGTAATCTTTTAATAATTCACGGCCTTTCAAGCCCTCCAATTCGATTAAGAAGGCACAGCCGACCACTTCTCCGCCTAGTTTTTCAACGATTTGAATCGTTGCATCCACCGTACCGCCGGTAGCCAATAAATCATCTACAATCAATACTTTCTGTCCCTTTTGAATTCCGTCTGCATGAACGTGAAGTTCATTACTGCCGTATTCCAGATCGTATTTGACACTGATCGTTTCGCGCGGCAATTTCCCCGGCTTACGTACCGGCACAAAGCCGATTCCCAATTCATAGGCAACCGGGCAGCCAAAGATAAATCCCCGTGATTCCGGTCCCACAACGACCTCGGCTCCCACATCTTTGGCGAAGGCTACAAGCCTGGCACAAGCTTCATGGAATGCCTTTCCATCCGCCATTAGCGGTGTGATATCACGAAACATAATCCCCGCTTGAGGAAAATCAGGTATATCGGCAATATATTGTTTGAAATCCATTGTTGTTTCCTCCTTTAAAACTCAATTACTATTATAGCAAATCACACATAAAATTGCATTATGAAATCACATCGCTCACCAAAATATTTACTTTTTTCTCATGGCGAAACGTATTTATCGCAAGATGACCAAAAAATGTCAGTTGTTTTGCGTCATGATATTTTGCATATACATCCCTTGCGTTAAAATACAATGCCTCGACATGTTCCAGGCTTTCCCATTTCACATGCTTGCCTTGAGACAATTCTCGGATTGTCTGAACATGAAAATCCTCGATACAGAATAATGGCTTGCGAAAGCCCTCTCCAAATGGTGCCAAGTGTTCCAATTCCGCTACCGTGTCAATCTGTAACTCTGCCATTGTAATTGATATGACTTCTTCCTCATATTCACTTTCTTTCCTTGGCAATGTGTTCATCTGTTCCTGTAAGTAATCGCTGAGTTGGGGCAGTTTGTCAACGGATAGTGAAATCCCGGCCGCCGCCTTGTGACCGCCGTATGCCAACAGATCCACCGGGCAATGCGCAAACAGTGGGCGTAAGTCGACTTCCTCACAGCTGCGAACACTGCCCTTTGCGATCTCACCGTCTAAGGCAAATACCGCAACTGGACGATGATATTCTTCACAAAGTTTGCCGGCGATGATACCGATCAATCCCTCATGAAATTGTTCATCAGCCAAAACAAGAAAGCGCTGATCCAAACAAAGCTTGGTTTTCGCAAATTCGCTCATTTTGGTACTGAGAGTACGTCGATGTTGATTCAGCGCCTCGATCTGGGCAGCGACCGGCAAAATATCTTTGCGCTCCTTTAACAGTAAATAGCGAACAGTATTGTTTACATTGACCAAATCGGCCAAGCGACCGGTACTGTTCAATTTGGGAACGATTTGAAATGCAATCAGGCGTTCATCCCAGTTTGGATGGGCATCATGGCATAAGCATTGAATCGGCAGGCAGTATCCTTCTCGCAGATATATAATTCCCAATCTTACGATTTTGCGCGTCTCTCGCCATAGCGGCATAACATCCGCAATGGATGCTATCGCAGCCAGCACCACATGCTCCTTCACTTCTCCCAACAGAGCACGGGAGATCATTAAAGCCACGGCAGCCCCGCACATATAATGAAACGGCTCGCCCATTAACTGCGGATGTAATAATAGATCACAATCCACATCATTTTCAATCGTATGGTGATCACTGACAATACTGGTGATTCCCAATTCTTTACAGCGTTTCAAAGCTTCCTGTGCCTTTACACCGTTATCGACAGTAATGAGTAACGAATAACCCTTTTCCTTCGCCATTTCTACCGTATGAGGATGTAACCCATAGCCCTCTTGAAAGCGATTGGGTATATAGAAGCCGCTTTGAATACCATAGCGACGCAAGGCATCGTAAAGAATGGTGGTGGCACAAATCCCATCGGCATCATAATCACCGCATACCAATACCTTCTCTTTATTTACGGCAGCTGCTTGAATTCGTTTTATTACCGAATGCAGTCCATTGGCCGCAAAAGGATCAGACAGTTCCCCGCTTTGCGTCAACTCTTCTATTTGTTCATGGGACAGCTTACGGGCAGCACATACTTTGGCGACCAGTTCACTCATTCCGTATTGATTCATGAGGTTTTCATATCCTTCTGTGGAAAGCGTGGTATATTTCATTGTTTGACTCACCTGCCGTTTCTCTGCTCAAGAAAAACGGTATCGGAAGATACCGTTAATCATTCACTCCGGGAACAATCAGTTCCTCAATCTCATCGACTTTTTTCCGTTTTGCTTTTTTCTTTTTCGGCTTCATATGGATTCGGATATAATACCAAATCTGTGATGCAATAAATACCGAAGACCCAGCACCGGCAATCAAACCGATGCACAACGTTAGGTTGAAGGAAGTGATGGCATCACTGCCCATAATCAACAAGCAAACCACCGGTAATAATGTTGTAAATGTGGATAAAATCGAACGGGTAAACGTACTTTGAATGGCATTATTAACAATTGTGCGATACATTTCCGGCGTCAGTTTATCGTGTTTATGCATGCGTACATTGTCACGAATGCGATCAAAGACGACAATCGAGTTGTTAATGGAATACCCGATGATGGCCAACATGACAGCGATGATATCGGTATTAATTTCCATTCGCAAGATCGCACAGAATGCCAAGATGATGAATACATCATGAATCAAGGCCACAATACCCGCCAACGCATAATCCCATTTAAAGCGTACCGATACATAAATCAATACTCCGATCCATGCCAATACCGAAATAATCACGGCGTTGCGCACCAATTCACGACCGATAATCGGTTGTACGATATTGTCACTGACCTCTGCCCCATAGGCTTCACTCAGCTCTGTTTTCGCTTTATTCATCGTTTCTTCATCAATTGCATCCTTACTGAAGATCGATGCGATATTATTATTCTCACCGTTTACTTTGACACTGCTGGCATGAATACCCAACTCCTCCAGCTGTGTTTGTAAAGAATTCTTATCGATTGCCTGATCACTTTCAATCTGGAGCTTCGTACCGCTGGTAAAATCAATACCTAAATTTAATATTCCGTTACCCGCAGCACCGTTTACGATCATCATTACTACGCCAAGCGCCAAAATAGCCAAGGAAGTCATAATGAAGTATTTGGCCTTGTCGATAAAATCAAAGGAGGCAAACCGACCGTATTGACGACGCTCTTCGCCTTTGGTCACATCGGGTACATCGCTTGCCTTCACCGCAAACCAACTGTAATGTCCATCACAAATACCGCTGTCAACCATCATTTTTAACAGGAACTTCGCAACGAACACGATAATGATCATCGTAGTAAATACCGATATGATCAACATCGTCGCAAAACCTTTAACACTGCCAGTCCCAAACATATAAAGAATGAGAGCCGATATAAAGGTCGTTAATTGGGCATCCAAGATCGTTGTAAACGATTTAGAGCTTCCCTCATAAAATGCCGTTTTCACACTGCGGCCGCTGTACATCGCATCTTTGATACGCTCAAAGGTCAAAATATTGGAGTCGCAGGCCATGCCGACACCCAATACCAATGCGGCAATACCGGACAACGTAAAGACGGCGCCCATCGCATTATAAACAAGGAAGACTATAAAGACATAGGCCGCAATCGTAATTGCGGAAATGACACCGCATAAACGATAGGTCGCAATCATGAATAACATGATCAAAACGATTCCGATCCCACCGGCCAGCATCGTCTTGGAAAACGCATCCACACCATAATCCGCACTGACGGCATTGGAATATACTTCATTCATTTTCACCGGCAAGGAACCGCTGTTGATTAAGTCCGCCAACTCCCGTGCTTCATCCTCACTGAAATTACCGGAGATCTCAACATTCGGCGAATCAATCGTTTGTGATACGGTCGCTGCCGAAATATATTTGGGATCTGAGGTACTGCTTTCCTTACGATAAGAATCCGTTGCCTCATCAAAATCCAGCCATGCCACAATCAGATTGTTGCCGTTGCCACGAGATGAAATATCCGCTGTGACATCGCGGAACACTTCTTGATCTGACAGCTTCAACGATACCTTGGCTCTGCCATATTCATCATAAGCCAAAGTTGCGCTGCCTTCCTGTAAGACTTTCGCATCCATTAACAGTTCATCATTCACATCTCGGAACGTTAAATTGGCAGTAGAAGAAATCATTCTTCGTGCTGCCTCAGGATCATGAACATCCGCTAACTGTACCCGAATACGATTATCTCCCTCTACCTGAATCACTGGTTCATTGACACCCAGCGTATTGACACGCTTACTGATGCTACGAACTACCGCTTCCATACTGGGAAGTTCATCACTTTCTGTTAACGGTGTTACCTCATACAAAATTTCAAAACCGCCCTTGAGATCCAAGCCGAGCCGCATCCCATCACGGATATCACCAAAGAAGGTAACAATGACGGCCAAAATAGCGATAACGGTTAATGCAAATATCGCTAAACGTGACTTTTTCATTCCTTTTTTCCTCCAATCAAATCGTTAAATTCATTTATTTTCATCTGTGATCCGACAATTACCGCCTGTGAGGATAAATATTGAACCACTTCATTGGCACTGAGCATAAAGATATCATTAATCGCTTCATGAATGGTACCGGGATGATGCTTTGACCACTTTAAACCGATTAAAGCATTTTCTACGTGTTCAAACGTCAGCGATGATAATTCCTCACGTTTCAACTGATTGGTTTTTAAAGCAATCGCCAATTTGATATGTTTGTCACGGATCAAAAACGGTTCGCTCATAAAATCCTCCTCTGTGCCATAACATATATTATAGAACAAAATGAACGAAATGTGGAGATTAACATGAAAAAAACAATTATAAAATCGACATTTTATTTGATACTCGTATCGGTAATCGCCAAAATCCTATCTTTTCTGGTAAGAATACTGTTGGCCCGCTCGCTTTCTGCCGATGCGATGAACCTCTATTCCTTGGCATGTCCAACGATGGTTTTCATCATCACCTTAGCACAAATGGGCATACCCGGAGCATTAAGTAAAGTCATCGCCCAAAAGGATCGCTCTCGCGAACCGTTAAAAAGCTGTGTCATTATTTCCGTGATCAACAATATCATTATCAGTTTTATGTTTTTGTTATTGATCCCTTTGCTTGCCCATCATATTTTAAAACAAGATATGATGGAACCGGTATTGTATGCAATCTTACCGTTGATACCGATGGTTACCGTATCGGGATTGTTAAAGGGATATCTGTTTGGTATTCAGCGTCATTTGTCCGCCACCGCTTGTCAATTATTTGAAGAAGGAACGCGCATCATTTATCTGGCTGTCGTATTTACGCTGAATCCTTCAATGGATGTCGTAGGCGCCTCGCGCATTGCGATGCTTTCGGTTACGATCGGAGAGATCGGCAGTTCCCTGTTTATGTTGTTTTCACTGCGGCGTAAGTTTCATCATGGATTGGCGCTCACAGACTTGTTTGCGGATCTGCATAAATCCTCTTTTGATGAAGTATTATCGGTTTCCATACCGATGACCGGCAGTCGCTTGATCGGTTCATTGACTTATTTTTTAGAACCGATTCTCATGGTGATGGGATTAAGCGGCATCGGGGCAGCCGGTATGGTCAATGCCTATGGACAGTTAAACGGTTATGTATTACCTATTTTAACGATGCCTTCTTTTATTACAATCACCCTCAGTAATTTTCTGCTGCCATCCTTTACGTATCATTATACGCGCAACAATCATAAAACGGCAGCTCGTCTGTTCACTGTGATCATTACGGTATGTTTTTTGATTGGCTTTCTCTGTTCTTTGATCTGTTATCGCTTCAGCTCTTTCCTCATGGAGCTGTTCTATCATACTCAGCGGAGCGCTCCGTTATTAAAAACGCTTGCCTGGCCGTTTGCCTTTTATGCACTCCAACCGCCCTTGGCCAGCCTTCTTCATGCTTTATCACGCTCTCGAAGAACTGTTGTTGATACGTTTTTGGGTTCAATCAGCCGCCTGTTATGCGTTGCCTTATTGACCCCGATTTTGCATGAAAATTCCTTGGCAATCGGCCTCACTGTCGGCATGATGATAACAACTTTGTTACATGCCGTTAATGTTTGGATGGCACTGCGAAATCGAACCGTTAGCGACTGATACGATCCGTAGAGGGAATTTCTTTTTTGATCACATACAAGCCATCCTTTTGCAGTAAGCATAAAAACACATCTTTAGGATTGGTAATGCCTTCTTTTAATAAGGCTTCTTTAAGCCATACCTCATCCAAATGCAGATCCTTTAATGACGCCACACTTACGATACCGTCACTGATCAGCGGAACAGGGTGTTTAATCTTGCAATTCTTCTTATCCAAGACCGTTAAAGAACCATTATTTTCCATGATCGCAAACTCAACTTCCTGAGGTGAGCCGATGCTTTTTTCATGAAGCTGGGTCATAAGATCATCGATATTATAGCGTTCTTTGCGCATCACTTCCTGATTGATATGACCGTTATGAATGAGAATAACACTTTTCCCGTCAAAAATATCACGGGATTTTTTACTTTTTAATAAGATCCACGATACGAAGATTTGTAAGAGCGCCAATGTGATGATTGCCACAAGCGACTTAAATATACTTTCATTTTTTTCACTGATCGATATGGCCAACAGTTCTGACATGACTAAATAAATAACGATATCAAAGATGCTTAGTTCTCCCACCTCACGTTTTCCCATCACACGCATGGCGATGATGATGACAAAATAAATAATCACACATTTATAAATCAGGGTAAAATATTCCTGCATTTTTCATTTCCTCCTTGTACTAGAATTGCCTCGTTCATCATAAACTGAATCGAGGTGACATTGATGAAAGATAAACTGTATGCCGTGGGGAAATCCATGGCGGCCTTATGTGCCTGTATGATATTATTTTCGCTTATTTTCGCCGCATTATACTATTTTCATTGGATCTCACAGTCGATGTTTCATATATTAAATTGGATCTTTTCGATTCTAAGTTTTCTGGCTGCCGGAGTACTTTTGGGTATAGGCATAAAGAAAAAAGCGCTGTTACACGCTTTCGTTCTCATTGCCGTAATGGCCTTAATCGGTTTTTTATTGATGGATCAGTACACGCTCATCAATATCATTGAATTTCTTTCTAAACTGATTGCTTATGCGTCAGGATGCTTATTCATCACCGTGAAACGAAATGACTAATCCTCTGAAGCAATACTCGTAAATAAATTGTTTTGGTACGTATAACCGAGATGTTGATAAGCCTTCTCGGTAGCAATACGGCCGCGGGGGGTGCGGTTGATAAAACCGATCTGAAGCAAATAAGGCTCATACACATCCTCCAGTGTCATCGCTTCTTCCCCGATACTGCTGGCCAGTGCTTCCAAGCCGACCGGTCCTCCTTTGAAGCGATCAATAATACCGCGCAAGTATTTGTGATCGACATGATCCAAGCCCAGTGCATCTACCTTTAATTTATTCAGTGCCATATCCGCAATATCGCGAGAGATGATACCATCGTTCATGACCTGGGCATAATCGCGTACTCTGCGAAACAGCCGGTTGGCGATTCGCGGGGTGCCGCGGGAACGCAAGGCGATTTCCGAAACGGCATCTTTGGCGATTTCGGTATTCATGACCTTCGCGGTACGTGCTACAATTTTGCATAGGTCATCTAGCGCATAAAATTCCAACTGTGAAATGATTCCGAAACGATCGCGCAGCGGAGCGCTTAAATCACCGGCTCTGGTTGTCGCACCAACTAAGGTAAACGGCGGCAGATCCAAGCGAATTGAGCGTACCGAGGCATCTTTCCCGACAACGATATCCAGACAATAATCCTCCATGGCCGGATACAAGATTTCCTCCACCTGCTTAGGCAAACGATGAATCTCATCAATAAACAAAATATCTCCGGCATTTAAAGTGGATAAGATGGCCGCTAAATCCCCGCTTTTTTCAATCGATGGACCGCTTGCCGTTTTGATTTGACCTTCCATTTCATTGGCTAATATGTAAGAAAGGGTAGTTTTTCCCAATCCCGGAGGACCATACAACAATACATGATCCAATGCTTCATGACGCTGTTTAGCCGCAGCGATAAAAACCGATAAATTTTCTTTCAGTTCCTTTTGACCGATATATTCACGCAGTGACTGCGGCCGCAGGCTGGCATCATCATCCGACATGGTTGCCTGCGCATCCATCATTCGCTCTTCCATCCCTTACACCCCTTTTCGTTTTGCCATAATCCCCAAAGCATGGCGAATGTATCCTTGAACATCACATTTTTCCAACAGTGCCAATTCTTTGGCAATCCCCTGTAATTCTGCCGGTTTATAGCCCAAAGAGCGCAATGCGTCCATAGCCTCTTGAATCGTTTGATCCTCCAGAACTTCGCAGATTGTCTCCGCTTCCACCAGCTTGCCTTTCAAATCCAACACGATTTGCGACGCCGTCTTAGCCCCGATACCGGGCAGACTTTTCATGAATTTCACATCATTGTTTTCGATCGCCGCAATCATTTCTTTAGCACTGGCCGTTGCCAACATCCCCATCGCACTACGCGGGCCGACTCCTTTTACCGAAATCAAGCGCAAAAACAAATCATGTTCCTCCATCGTCATAAATCCATACAGCATGATGGCATCCTCACGCACATGCATATACGTATATAACGTAACCGGTTCATTTTGTTTGAGTTTCATCGGATTCGCCATGAAAATGCGATATCCGATTCCCTCATGATCAATAATTACATAATCATTCCCTGTACTATGTACCAACCCGCTCACAAATGCTATCATTCTATCACCGCCATAATTCTTTATTTTTGTGCTGAGTCCTATTATATCATGATCTCATCACAAACCGCAATTTTCCTCAAACCCATTTTTATAAATGGCCTTATTCATTTGCTCTTTCCTCATAGCGTTCAATAATTTTCTGTACCAACGGATGACGCACCACATCTAGGCTGCTTAATTCCACAAAGGAAATGCCCTCAATGCCCGTTAACAATCGCTTCGCATCCCGTAAGCCACTGTCGCTTTTCTTAATCAAATCGATTTGGGTTACATCGCCGGTGATGACGATTTTGGAGTGGAAGCCCATTCGGGTCAAAAACATTTTCATCTGTGCCTTGGTGGTATTCTGTGCTTCATCCAAAATAATAAAAGCATGATTCAACGTCCGTCCGCGCATATAAGCCAACGGTGCAATCTCGATAATCTCTTTTTCTAACATTTTTTCCACTTGTTCCCGACCGAACATATCGTAAAGTGCATCATAAAGCGGACGTAAATAAGGATCAACCTTTTCTTTGAGATCACCCGGCAAAAAGCCCAGCGACTCTCCTGCTTCGACCGCTGGACGCGTTAAAATAATTTTGTTGATCGCACCCTTTTTCAACAGGCTTGCCGCATATACCACAGCCAAGTACGTTTTACCGGTTCCCGCTACCCCACTGGCAAACACGATATCGCTGTTAGCCATACAACGATAAAGATAGCGCTGCCCGATCGTCTTAGGAAAAATGATCTTGCCGTCCACTGTCTTTCCAATCGGTTTTTGATAGGTTAGCGCTAACTGATCCAGTTGTGAGCGCTGTGTCAGTTTTGCGGCATAAATCACATCCGACTCCCCAATGGTGATCGGATGCGTAATCATATCTAATAACGCATTGACACAATCGGCAATTTTCTTTTGCGTATTTGTATCATCACTTAAAATCAACAGCTGCATATCCCGCAGCACGATTTTACAGTCAAAACATTCCCGTAAAATATCCAGATGACGATCATTGGGTCCGCAAAGCTGAGCAACCTCATCCATTGTATAGTCCTGAAGCGGTACACGATAATTTTCACTCATAATAAACTCCTTTATTTCGGGGTGGTAATATCTTCAATCAATGTATAGTGAAGATCCATACTTATTGTACCCGCATTATCGTGAAATTGCAAAATATTTTCTTTCGCAATGCGCTCCGGATCATGCAATCCCTCACTGGCGTGACGCCGTGCTTCAAACAGCAGCTGATAAAAGGCAAACGCCTGTGGCAGTTTACCGGCCTCCATTTCCACATGAACCTCTTTCCACGTATAAGCATATACCTTCCCTTTGACATATAATTCCTGATCTGTTTGACTGCTGTCACTTAAAACATCATTGACCAATACATCGCCCGCATGGACAAAATCGTTGATTGCCACCAGTTTATTGCCGTGCTGTAATTCAAAATGTTCAATAACGCCATCCTTTTGGGCAATCAGCTGATCATGTCCCAAGGTCTCAATATCAGCAAATTCCTTGGTGGTGAATTGAATATGATAACGGCTTCCCTCTTGATAAACCTCCATCCAGGCAATTTCATTTTCCAAGCGCTTTTTGATTTCGGCTTTCATTTGTTGCATATCATGATCGAAGAAAGGCGGTTCATATCCCATATCCTGCAATGTTTGTGAAATCAATACCTTGCTTTCTTCCTGATCGCCGCTTAAGACCACCGCAAAAATTGTATGGGACAATATCCACCATACGGCTATGGCACATAACACACAGAGTACACGACTGGGCCGGCGCATTTGACGAATCAAAAAACCGAGCATTCCGGTTGTCTTGATGTGATGAGCATGCTCCAGCGTATTGGCAATTTGCTTGCGTTGGGTTAGCGGTGCGTAAAAGCGCAGACCGTGCTTACCGTTATGAATTTCATATATCCGCCAGTTTTGTGTACGTACCAAGCGCACCAGCTGTTGAAATTGTAGGTTGACCTCCCACAAATCCATGCCGACGCGTAATTCCTTACGCTTCATGAAATTGCAGTCCCTTCCATTGTCCCTCAATTAATATTTCATCTTTGGTCAGTGCCGACACTTTTAAGTCCTCGCCTTCAATGCTCAACATCCGATCCTTTAAACGCAAGGTTATCGCATCTGAAGTGACACGCAACACTTCTTGATACTGTTCGATCATCATCTGATTTTTAACAATGGTAATCACGCACCCATCACCTCTATAACTCATCATACGCCCCATCGACAAAATTTATGCAGGAAGCAAGACGGCGAGAGATACTGCTTTTATGAAGCACGATCACAATGCTTTTTTTGTTGACTCACCAGATTGCCTATTTTTACATAAGAGAATAAAAAAAGAAGCTAAATCACATAGCTTCATTTCTCCTATTTCCCACGGCGTGCTTTACGAGCCGCTTCGGACTTCAATTTGCGGCGTACGCCCGGTTTTACATAAAACTCTCTTTTGCGAGCTTCAGCAAGGGTTCCGTTCCGTGATACTTGACGTTTGAAACGGCGCAGTGCATCATCAAGAACTTCGTTCTCTTTTAAGACTACTTTCGGCATTACATAACCTCCCTTCTGAAGATTGCATTAACATTATATATAAAACCAAGGGAAATTGCAACCGCAAACCATGATGTTTTATGTAAAATTTGCCTTTTTTAAAGTGATATCCCATGTTTCGACAAATTCTATCCCTCTTCTTCATCTTCGATTCCCAAATAGTATTTGCGAATACAATGACGTGCGGCAACATGATCACCGAGCCATGGCTCGCGTCCCTCTTCACGATATATAAATACCTCATCGCCTTTGCCTAAAATCAACACCGTATCATGAACATTGGCGGATTCAATCGCCTGGCGGATCGCATCATAACGATTTTCAATATAAATATTTTTGGTATTGACAATGCCGCTTTTGATTTCATTGGCGATCTCTTTGGCACTTTCATCGCGTGGATCATCTTCAGTCAAAATAATCAAATCACAATATTTGCTGGCAATTTCACCGAAAACGCGGCGTTTTTTTGTATCGCGTTTTCCCGCTGAACCAAACACCGCAATGATACTGCGGCCGGTCTCGGTAATATCC
>CAJUGR010000016.1:1743-21708 GCA_910586285.1 uncultured Erysipelotrichaceae bacterium | reverse complement strand
TATTCTATCCTATGCTTGGTATTTTCTTAATGCATCCGCCATGCGATGTAAAGCATCAATGACCTTCGCATCATCCTCATAAACACCGAGGACCATACGCAAATGTCCTTCACCGCCGGGACCGTAATTGATACCGTCATTAAGGGCTACCTTTGCCTCTTTGATTAAATAGGCACAGATATCTGAACTGTTTCCCAACTGTGAAACATCAACCCAACAAAGAAACCCGGATTGCGGAAGCTGAACATGAACTCCCGGTACTTGATTCAAAATCTCATAGGCCTGATGACGGCGAATATCGTAAGATTTCGCAAAGGTTTCCATAAACGTCGTATCCTTGAAAGCTTCCATAACTGCCACCTGTGAAATCGTATTGGTTGCGCCAATTACACTGACCGCGCAGCCATACATGACATCCATCACCTTATCATCCGCAATGATATAGGCAACGCGATAACCGCTTAATCCCATGCCTTTGGAGACGCTGCATACGGTAATGGTACGCTCCATCATACCGGGCAATGATGCCGGGGTAATCATTTCATTGTCAAATGTGAAATCTTCAAAGGCCTGGTCACAAACAAGAATCAAATCATGCTTCTGAATAAAAACACTCAAGTCCTCCAACGATTTGCGGTCATATACCGTGGTGGTTGGATTATTCGGATGAGTTAACACAACCATCTTGGTTTTAGGAGTTACCCTTTTTTCAAATTCCTCGATTCGCAGCTGATAACCATCCTCAGCATACAAAGGAATCGGCACCACTTTTCCCTGCATCATCTTCACATTCGTAAAATTATTCGGATAGCTTGGGGAAGGAATCATCACTTCATCGCCCTTTTCAATAAAAGGAAACATCGCAAAAAACAAGGCGCTGTCACTTCCGGGAGTAATGATAATATTTCTTTGCGGATCTACATTCAGATGATTGAATTTCCGACACTTTTCAGCAATCAGCACCTTCAGATCCGGATTGCCTACCGGTGCAGTATAATGCGCAGACAAGGGCGATTTAATTGCTTCCAGCGTTTTATTCATCACATGCGTTGGAAGACTGAAATCCGGAGTAAACGGATCTGCCCAACCCATTAAAGCAACTCCCTGCTCACTCAGCTTCTGATAGGAATCTCCTACATCCGCCTTTTCCACATCACTGAACAATCCTCCCTCAAAGGACTGAAACTCCTTCTTCATTTTTTCTTTCATTTTCTGTTTCCTTTCTTACTTCATAAAAGTTTAATAGACCGGCCGATATCAACGCAATACCGCCCAAAATTGATACGATATCCGGTAGCTCGTGAAATACTGTAATGCCAATCAAAAGAGCGAACAGGTTTTGTGAATACAAATAAACACTGATCTTCGTAGAGGGCGCAAAGCGATAAGCATAGCTTAACAACAGTTGACCCAAGGACATACACAATCCCATAAAAACAAGCAAGACGATCTCTTTCACGTGCAACACTGAGAACCCTTCTGCCCATACAAAAGGCAGCGAGGCCAATGTAGAAAATGTCATAAAATAAAATGTCATAGTATATGGGGAGGCATCATCCTTGAGTCGCCGTACTACCGTATAAGCAAGACCGGCAAATAAGCCGCCCATTAAACCATAAAAAGCCGATACTTCAATACCGGTAAATGATGGTCGTAAAATAGCCACAACACCGATAAAGGCCAAAGCCAACGCAGCCAGCTGTCCTTTATTCATCTTTTCCTTGAGCCACAAACAAGCTGCCAATAACGCAAAAATCGTAGAAGTAGAGCTTAACAGTGAAACATTCGCAATGGGAAAATCTTTCGTGGAAGAGAGAAACAGGAAAATCGTAGAAACAAAACCAAACAGCGAGCGCATAAATAATAAATCCGCTCTTTTGCCAATCAGTGATTCTTTGCGATGCCGACAAACGAAAAAGAACAGAATCGCCGCAACGGCAGAGAAATAAAAGGTACGCTCAAAACTGGATATATAATACAGCGCTTTTGAGGCAGACTGCATACTGGAAAAAAGAAGGGATGCCGCCAAAAGACAGAGCGTTCCCTTTTTAATATCTTCCTGCATATCAGCGAATCAAATGGAACTCTGTTTGACGCTCTTGGGCAAAAGAGGCTTTTCCATCCGTAAAGATAATATCGGTTTCCAACGGGAAAACAAAGGCATCATCATTCCATTCCGGAAGGTTGATGGTCGCATTTAATTCCAAGGAATACAAAGTGTTGTTAAACAGCGGATAAGTTCCGGAAAGACCGGGTACTCCTTGCTGCATATCCCACAAACCGATCGTAGGGCCCGCCCCATGTCCGTGATAGCCGATCGGATGGGTATAAATACAAGGACAAATTCCTTCTGCCTGAGCTTGCTTGCGCGATAATCGTAAAATTTCGTTACCGCTGCGGCCTTCCTTCATGTTTTCCATCACAATATCCTGTAAGCGATTGGCAATCTTCATACCTTCCTTTAAACCGGCAGGCGCATCGCTTTCTCCCGGCTTCAGTACATAAGCATCTTCCTGTGTATCAGTACATAATCCAAGATAGTTCAAACCGATATCACAATGCAGGAAATCACCCGGTAAGATCGTCATTTCTTCATCTTCAAATTCCAATTTCCCTTCTCGCTTAATGGAAACTTCAAAATCAAACCACGGAGTCAAGCCCAAATCAATAACCTTCTGCATCATCCAGTATTTTACATCCAAATTGGTCGTAACTCCCGGTAAAATCACCTGGGAAGAAAACGCCTCATCAATAATTTCATGAGCAATTTCAACAATGCCGTGATAAGCAGCCATTTCCTCATCCAATCGTGTCTCTAACCAACTGACACATAATTGATCACCATGTACGATCGGGATCTGCAGTTTCTCGGCAATCTCACTAATCTGACTGAAGAAACGATGACTGATACCATCACCAAAAGCAAAGGAATCAGACACATTTAACGCAATGCTATTCGGCTTCTTACATTGAATCAATCGCGCCAAGCATTCCATCTGTGTTTCTTTTTTAGGACTCCGGTATTTACTGTTACTTTGAACATTCCACTCCTGACCGGTTGCCTTGGTCCAAATTGATTCATAATAATCATCCAAACCGATGTGCGGACGTGCCAATGAATAGCGCTCTACACCGTTTTCATCACGGCAAAACACCAAAATCGTAATTCTGCGTGCCGTCATCATAGCACAGGGAGTCATAGATTTTAAAACCGGATCTTCATTGTATTCCTCACAAGCTACAACCCACATATCCTGATCCCAACGATCCATGATCATCGGAACAATCGTATCCAGGCGTTTTTTCAGCCAACGGTCGATAATTTCCACCTGCTTGCGATAAGGCAATATTTTTTCTTTCAATATCATACGCTACTCCATTTCCAACCTTTCCTGCACAAAGGCTTTGATTTGTTCAGCTGCTTGTTTCGGATCGGTATTCTTTACCTGATGCACAAATAACGATGCCAGTTCCATTTCCACACTCGCCTTGGAGATGCGCCGTTCCGCGCTTGCTTCATCGTTATAGCGTAAACGAATCTGTTTTTCCAATTCTTCAATGCTCTCCGGCATAACGAAGACCGAAATCGCATCCGGATGTTTTAATTTGATCTGTCCTACGCCCTGTGCTTCTACCTCAATCAGCACATTTTTACCGGAGTTTAACAGAAAATCCACTTGTTTGCTGGGAGTTCCGTAATAATAGCCGTCAAATTCCGCAAACTCTAACAATTCCTTATTTCTTACCGCTTGGGCAAATGCCTCATAATCCACAAAATAGTAGTCTTTACCATCCACTTCATTCTCTCTTTGCGGACGTGTCGTCATCGAAATCGAATAGAAAAAATGTAAATCTTCATCTTCCATAAGTAAATCACGAATATCGCCTTTACCCACACTGCTGGCACCTGATAAAACCAATAAAATTCCCTTTTTCATAAAATCTCTCCTTATTGAATCCAATAAATCTCATCTCTTCCGGGATACAAGAAATGTACACCGGATTCATCAAACAGAACGGTTTCCTCACTGTAAAAGGTCATATCTTCATACTGAATATTCAATTCCAATGCGAATACCGTATCATAATCTAAGCAAATATCACCTCGTACCGGAATCTCGCTTTGGTTCGTATACAAGCCAATAATCGTTCCCGGACCATGTCCATATACGTTGCATGGATGGGAGTAGAGGCATGGTATAATCCCCTCTTTCTTCGCCTGTTCGATGGAAGCAGTAAACACTTCATTACCGGTTCTGCCTAATTTAAAGTTTTCCCGTACAATATCTTGGAAGCGATTATTTACCGCAAATCCTTTTTTGATTTTTTCCGGAATCTGTGTTTCTCCATCTTTTGCCACATAAGCATTACGTTGGGTATCCGTACAAAGATTCATATAGCGAATACCGAAATCACAATGTAAGAGATCGCCTTTTTCAATGACGCCGTAATAGCGTGGTCCTTCTCCCTCCCTTTGTAGATCAATCGTGGGCGAGAACCAGAAAACCAATCCCATATCCTGTACCATCTGTTTCATATGCCATTCCAGATCCGCGCAGGTAGTAACACCGGGTACAATATTCTTTTTTGAAAAGGTATCTTCAATAACAGAAAATGCGGCTTCCAATACATGGGGATACAGCGCTTTCTCTGTTTCGGTGCGAATCTCCATTAATTTGATCGCCAGCAGCTTATCTTCCATAAATCGTTCCACAAAACAGGCTTCGATCTCTCTTTGATACTGTTGATAAAGGCCGCTGCTTAAACCATCCGCAAAGGCACTGTCCTCGGAGATATTCCAGGCAATATGCTGCACATCAAATTCATGAAACATGCGATTCAACGCTTCACTCTGAGTTTCCTTTTGTACATCCCAATACGATTCATAATACTTTGCCAAATCCTCATCCGGCAAGCTTAAAGAAAACCGGCGAATCGTATCATGATCCTTGATAAAGGCAAGTAAGGTAATTCTTCGTGCGGTAAGGTAGGAAGCCGGTACCAACAGAGGAAACAGTAGGTCCTCATGATATTCCTTACTGGCAATGATCCAAGCATCCGCTTCGCTATTTGCCATCACCTTGGGAAGTAATACTTCTAATCGCTCTTTCAAAATTTGATCTTGTAATGCGGCTTGTTCTTTTAATGATTTGATTTGCATCATGATTGTCCTCCTTTGATATGAAACAAAGAACACACAACTGACTCCTGTAAGGATTAGCTGTGCATTCCCTGTTTTATATCCTCATTCTCATAAGAGAATGAGAATAGGTTTTTTATTCAAAATATGCGTTGTGCAAGCTGTAATGACCTTCCGGTGAAGAAGTGATTCCCTTAACGGAACTGTTCAACAAGTAAGGTTCAGAATATCCGAACAACGGAATAATGTAATTCTGTTCCTGAATCAGATATTTTTCTGCTTCATGCAATGCTTCCATACGCTCTGCGTCATCCAATGCGTTGGCTTTATCAACCAATTCTTCATACTTCGTATCATCTACCGTATTACCGGCAGTTTTAGCTTTAGCGCCCGGAGTATTATAATACATGGATAAATAAGCCATCGGATCAATGAAGTCAGCAGTCATCGCATGACGAGCCAATTCAAATCTTCCGTTATCACGATCATCGAAGAATGCTTCTTTTTCAGAAGCTGCCAATTCCAAGTTTACATAAACTTCTTTCAAAGATGCCTGCATCGACTGTGCTACATCCTTGTGCATCTGGTTATCGTTGTAGCTATATTTCACTGTCAGCATATTGTTAGCACTATAACCTTTGGATTCCATGATCTTCTTAGCTGCTTCTACATCGGTTTTAGCGTATTCGCCTGTTTCATCGGCTTCTTCACGGAAGTCACCGTTAACGCCCGGAATACCCTTCGGAATTAATCCGTGCAATTCATAAGCCAAATCGCCGTATCCTAATACTTGAAGAATGGCCGCACGATCAATACCCATGGAAATTGCCTGACGGATTTCCGGATCTTTCAATGCTTTCAATGCATCAGTAGATTCATCATTTTCGTCACCGGCATTTACCAACATGAAATAGTTACATACAAACGGATCAATGACATAAACGTTTCCCTTCAATTCATCGCTCAATGCCGTTTCACGGTTTACCGAAGTAGCGAAATCCAAGTCACCCGTTTTGAATGCATTGGTCTCGGAATCCATATCCGGCATTACTTTGAAGCTTACACCGCTCAATTTTACTTTGTCCGCATCATAGTAGTTTTCATTTTTAGCCAATACGACTTCATCCTTAATGTTGATAGAAGTGAATTTAAATGCGCTCAAAACCGGAGCCTCCGGATTGTTCGTCCATTCACTGCCCTTGTAATCACCGTTGCTGTTTGCATCGATGAAATCTTTACGAACCGGGTAGAATACGGTATTGGTCAAAAGTGCCTGGAAATAAGGAGTGCGCTGTTTCAAAGTGATTTCAATAGTCTTGTCATCCTTTGCAACGGCTCCGAAATCCGGCATATTGTCAACATCTCCGCTTTCTACGGCACCCTCAATATTCGTAGTGATAAACTGAGAATAGTAAGAGTCTGCATTACCGATCGCAGCTGCACGCTTCCATGCATAAACGAAGTCCTCTGCCTTCAGATCCTGACCATCACTCCATTTAACGCCGTCTTTTAATGTGATTGTGTAGGTAAGACCATCTTCAGAAACCTCTGCGTCTGCCGTTGCCAAATTTGGCACTGCATTGCCGTTCGTATCCAGCGTATACAATCCTTCATAAGTCTGGTTCAGAACGTTTGCCGTAATAGAGTCATCAGCCTTTGCCGGATCTAACTGTGAAAAATCACCGCCAACGCCGACTTTCAGGACTCCATCACTGCTTGAGCTACCGCCGTCGCCGCATCCGGAAAGGACCAACAAACTGCAAGCAGCTAAAGTCAAAAACTTTTTCATTTTCTTTCTCCTTTCGCCTATTCATATAAGAAACAAGCTACGGTTCGATTACCGACCTTCACCGCTTGCGGTTTTTCCTTCGCACAACGTTCCGTTGCATTCGGACAGCGAGTGCGGAAGACACAACCGCTTGGTGGGTCGATCGGGCTGGGAAGTTCACCTTCCAAAACGATCCGTTTCTTTTGCCGGGCTACTTTTGGATCAGGAATAGGCACCGCTGATAAAAGAGCCTGCGTGTAAGGATGAAGCGGTGAGTTATAAACATCATCAGCTTCTCCTATCTCAACCATATTTCCCAAATACATCACGCCGATTCGATCAGAAATGTGTTTAACCATGCTCAGATCATGGGCGATAAATAAATAAGAAATTCCCATTTTTTCCTGAATGTTTTCCAACAGGTTGATAACTTGTGCCTGAATGGAAACATCCAGTGCTGAAATAGGTTCATCGCATACAACGAATTTCGGATTCAAAGCAAGCGTTCGGGCAATGCCGATACGCTGTCTTTGTCCCCCGGAAAATTCATGCGGATAACGACGAATATGGTCAGGTTTTAATCCAACGATTTCGAGAAGTTCACGAACACGGCTTTCGCGCTCTTCCTTCGTTGAATATATATTGTGAATATCCATGGGTTCACGGATAATTTCACCAACAGTCATACGCGGATTCAGACTTGCGTAGGGATCCTGAAAGATCATCTGCACATTTTTACGGAATTGTGATAATTCCTTGCCTTTGATCTTCGTAATATCTTCACCATCAAATTCCACTTTTCCTGCGGTCGGTGTATAAATCTTGACAATGGCTCGACCGGTGGTACTTTTACCGCAGCCGCTTTCACCAACCAGACCAAATGTTTCACCCGGCATAATTTCAAAATTTATACCATCTACGGCTTTCACCACCTGTTTTTTACTGAATGCGCTGCCGACAACAGGAAAGTGTACCTTTAAATCCGTTACTTTCAGAATTGGATTACTCAAATCTACTCACCCTTCCCTTCTGCCATCGGATGATGCAACCAACAAGAACAAACGTGAGTTTCACTGAATGTCTTTTGATCCGGCATTTTCATCTTGCATATTTTCATTGCGGATTCACAGCGATCCGCAAACGGACAACCATCGGAAATATTCAATAAATCCGGCGGCGATCCTGGAATCGGATGCAATTTCTTGCGTTCTGTATCCTCCGGATTGGATATACATGACAACAATCCTTTGGTATACGGATGCTTCGGTTGATAGAAGATTTCATCCGTTGTACCGGTTTCTACGATCTTACCGCCATACATGATTGCGATGCGATCACAGATGGATGCCACAACACCCAAATCATGGGTAATCATAATAATACTGGAATCTATTTCATCCTTCAAATTACTAATCAGTTCCAAAACCTGCGCCTGAATCGTCACGTCCAGTGCCGTGGTCGGTTCATCGGCAATAATGACCTTCGGATCACATGCTAATGCAATCGCGATGATAATACGCTGACGCATACCGCCGGAAAACTGGAATGGATATTGACGAATCCGACTTTCCGGTGAAGGAATACCGACTTTTCGCATCAACTCAATGGCTTTGGCAACCGCTTCTTTTTTATCCATATCCGGATGATGGTTCAGAATCGGCTCAATTAACTGCGTTTCAATGCGCAGCACCGGATTTAAGAAGGTCATCGGATCTTGAAAAATCATCGCCATATCGTTTCCGCGAATATCGTCCATCGTTTTCTCATATTCACGATTTTCTTTAAAAGCCAGGGGGGAAATATTCTTTCCGTTCAACCAGATCTCGCCATCCACAACTTTACCGTTTGCGCTTAACAAGCCCATGGTTGAGAACATCGTCTGACTTTTTCCGGAGCCGGATTCTCCGACTATCCCCAACACTTCACCTTTATCCAAATGCAATGATACATCACGCACAGCACGAACAATTCCGTTATCTGTCGTAAATTCCGTAGAAAGGTGTTTGATTTCCAACATATTCATTGTATCCGCCTCCTACTTCTTCTTCGGATCAAGGGCATCGCCCAATCCGTCACCGATAAAATTCAAAGACAACATGGTCAAGCAAATTGCCAACACCGGCCAAATGACCTCCATCGGATAGGTGCTGATAAGTCCCTTTGCATCATTGGCCAGCGTTCCCCAAGAAGCCTGCGGAGCTGCAATACCGATTCCCAAAAAGCTTAAAAACGCTTCATAGAAAATCGCACGGGGTACGATCATGGTTACCGTTACGATAATCGGTCCCATACTGTTGATAATCAAGTGCTTGAACAAGATACGTGACTTACTGGCCCCCAAGACAAAAGCCGCCAGTGAGAATTCCTGTTCTTTTAACGTCATGACCTGTGATCGTACCTGCCTTGCCATATCCATCCAGAAAGTAAGACAGACACCGATCATAATAGAAACGAAGTTGGCACCCATCGCCACGACAACCATAATGACGTATAACATATCGGGAATGGAGTACATGGCATCTACGATACGCATCATCACCATGTCCACTTTTCCACCGAAATAACCGCTGATGGCACCGTATACAACACCGACAACCAGTGAAATCGCTGCTGCCGCAAAGCCCACGGCAAGGGAAATCCGACCGCCGCACATGATACGTACTAACATATCACGTCCGAATTTATCCGTACCCATCAAATGCTGCAGGCTGGATCCGGCATGCTGAAGCGTCAGATCCTGACCGTCATAGGAATACGGGGAAATCATCGGCACGACAATTGACAATACCAACATTACTATCAAAAATACCAGGCCGATCAAAGCCAATTTATTCTGTTTAAAACGTTTCCATGCATCTTGTAAATATGTGGAACTTTCATATGCAATCTTTTCTGCATTCTTTTCACTATCATCCAGTTTCTCGAACAGTTCAGGAGATAGCGTGATATCCGATACTTTATTCTCTTCCATGTGGCAACCTCCTATTGCAATTTAATTCGCGGATCAATCATTGCCGAAATGATATCCGCCAAAATATTAAAGGTAATAACCAATGCTCCTAAGAAAATGGTTACTGCCATAATCATACTGTAATCACGATTTTGAATACTGGATACCATTAATTGACCGATACCCGGAATCGAGAATACGCTTTCAATGACAAAGCTTCCCGTTAACATAAATGCAAACATCGGGCCTGCATACGTAATGACCGGCAACATGGCATTTTTCAAGGCATGCTTGATGATAACTTTCTTATAAGGAGTACCCTTGGATCTCGCTAAAATGATATAATCCTGTTTCATGACCTCCAACATACTGCTTCGGGTCAGGCGGGCAATCGTCGCTATCGGATAAAGTGCCAGTGTCGTTGCCGGCATAATGTAATGAATGGGCGACTTCAGACCGATAAAGGGCAGCACGTGCAGCCATACACCGAAAACGATAATCATAAGCAGTGCCAATAAGAACGATGGTACCGAAACACCAATCGTTGCCACAAACATACACAGATTGTTTATCCATTTACGTTTGGACAATGCCGCCGCGGTTCCTAAGGCGATACCGCCAACCAACGCAAACACGAAGGCAACCGTACCCAACCGCGCCGTAACCGGGAACGATTTGGTGATTAAAGTTGTTGCCTGTTGTCCTTTCGTATTCGAGGTCATACTTTCACCAAGATCCCCATGAAGGACATTGCCGATATAAATCACATACTGTTCCGGTATTGATTTATCCAAATGATACTTTTCCATTACCGCCTGTCTGGCCTCCTCAGTTTTCAGTTTTTCCGAAGATATCGGCGAACCCGGAGTAAACTTCATCAGGAAGAATGTAGCGCTTGCCAACAAAAACAAGGTTACCAATCCCACCATAACACGTTTGAAAACGTATTTAAACATGTATTTCACCTTTCCTTTTTCTTTTATGTTCATATATTATGATGCAGCAAATCAAAAAATCTGTTTCATCATGAACGATTATACTCTATGAAACCATCTCATATGTTTCATCATATCAATGAACATATATATAGGATACAATTTTTCTCGATTTTTTTCAATACATTCTTCAATTTTTTTTCAATCATTTTACAATGTTGTTTACATTTATTTACATTTTGAGCTTAATTTTCTCATCAAATAAAATGAAAAAAACTAGCATATTTACGGTATTACAACGATTTTCTGAACGATTTCCAAGCTTTATGATTTGCCCTTTTCTTTCATGATGCTTTGTTTCATCATCTTTATAATTTTTCCAAAAACGCATCCGCATGTTCATAATCTGTGTATTCTCTCCGTTTACCAAAAGAATAATCGTTTGTATTTCATAAACCTTCATATATGCATTTTGTGCTGCATTCGTTATCCTTGGGCTGTTTAAAAATACAGCGCTGTTAAATTGCGATTCCCCTTCTCATACTTATCGGCTTTATACTGGGTTCTTTGATGAGTGTTAATGAAATGAATTTCTTCATCCTTTTTTCTGTTAAACTCAAAACGACAGTGATCATAATCCAAGCCTCTTCCAATGTATTCCTAGCATTATCCTATTTTACTACTGATCATTAACATATCTTCATAAAAAGCAGTACATTGAAGTACTGCCTGTAAATTATGAATGCTGTTGATGAAGATAGCGCTGAATATCAGAAGCATTGGTATATACGAGCGATTGTTCCCCATCATCCACCACTAAGGTCGGTGCCTGCATCACCCCGTACTGTTTCACAAGATCTTCATGCTCTTGGGCATCGATGACTTCATACACAATACCGGCTTGGTCTAACATCCGATATGCCAGTTTACAATTCGGACAAGTCTTAGTGGTAAACAATAGGTGCTTTCCCATTTTATTCAGTCTTACTTGGGAATCGGTATCAAGCTCTTTTTTGTCAGTATGCAAGGCTTCTTTGCCGCTTACAATCACGCGTCCCATATCATATGTCTTGCGCTCACAGAATTCCTGCGATTTTCCGGCATTCCAGTTTTGAACCGGGCGATAGTAGCCGGTAATGCGGCTGTAAACCTCCGTGGCCTCGTTACAATGGGGACAAACGTACTGTTCCCCGCTTAAATATCCGTGGTTTTTACATACGCTGTAAGTCGGTGAGATTGTATAATACGGCAGTTTATATTGTTCGGATATTTTTCTGACCAAAGCGGCCGCTGCCTTCCAATCCGGCAGTTTCTCACCCAAAAAGGCATGGAATACCGTACCGGAAGTATACAGTGTTTGTAATTCGTCCTGCACATCCAAAGCCTCGAAAATATCTTCGGTGTATCCGACCGGTAAGTGTGAACTGTTCGTATAATAAGGACGATCCTCACTTTCCGTGGCAGTGATGATATCCGCAAACTTCGCTTTGTCATGCTTTGCCAAGCGATACGTGGTAGACTCTGCCGGTGTAGCCTCTAAATTGTACAGATCGCCATACTGCTCCTGATAGATTACCAATCGCTCACGCATATGATTTAAAACCTTTTTCGCAAATGTCTGTGTTGTTTCATTGGTTAAATCCGCCCGCAGCCAGTTGGCATTTAGGCCTGCTTCATTCATTCCGATCAAACCGATTGTGGAAAAATGATTATCAAAACCGCCCAGATAACGCTTAGTATATGGATACAAGCCTTCATTTAACAGTTTGGTGATCACCGTACGTTTAACCTTAAGCGAACGTGCTGCCACATCCATCAAATGATCGAGACGCTCAAAGAAATCCGTTTCATCCTTGGCCAAATAGGCGATGCGCGGTAAATTAATCGTCACAACACCGACACTGCCGGTGCTTTCCCCGCTGCCGAAGAAGCCGCCTGATTTACGACGCAATTCGCGCAAATCCAATCGCAGTCGACAGCACATACTGCGCACATCACTCGGTTCCATATCACTGTTCACATAATTAGAGAAATACGGTGTTCCGTATTTGGCTGTCATGGTAAATAACAGCCGATTGTTTTCCGTCTCACTCCAATCGAAATCACGAGTAATGGAATAGGTTGGAATCGGATATTGAAAACCACGCCCATTGGCATCGCCTTCGATCATAATCTCGATAAAGGCCTTATTGACCATATCCATTTCTTTTTTACAATCCTTGTATTTAAAATCCATTTCCTTACCGCCGACAATCGCCGGTAATTCTGCTAAATCTGCCGGAACACTCCAGTCTAACGTAATATTGGAGAACGGTGCCTGCGTGCCCCAACGACTGGGCGTATTCACACCATATACAAATGATTCGACACATTTCTTGACTGCATCATAATCAAGCTGATCCACTTTGACAAAAGGAGCCAGATACGTATCAAAAGAGGAAAATGCTTGTGCCCCGGCCCATTCATTCTGCATGATTCCCAAGAAATTTACCATCTGATTACACAAGCTGGCCAAATGCTTGGCCGGTTTGGAATTGATTTTGCCGACCACGCCGCCTAAGCCTTCCTGAATCAACTGTTTCAAACTCCAACCGGCACAATATCCCGTCAACATACTTAAGTCATGGATGTGAATATCACCTTCCCGATGCGCTTTGGCGATTTCTTCATCATAGATTTCACTCAGCCAGTAATTGGCCGTAATTGCACCGGAATTGCTTAAAATCAAACCGCCGACCGAATACGTAACGGTGGAGTTCTCTTTGACCCTCCAGTCGATGGATTTCACATATGAATCCACCAGATCTTTATAATCCAAAATCGTAGATTTCATATTGCGAATCTTTTCACGATTCTTTCGATATAAAATATAAGCCTTAGCCACATCATCATAGCCGGAGGAAATCAATACGCGCTCCGCACTGTCCTGAATCTCCTCAACACTGATGTTTCCATCCTTAATCCTCGCCTCAAAATCACTGGTGACACGAAGTGCCAACATATCAATCACACTGGGATGATATTGACGCTTCTGTGATTCAAATGCCTGTTTGATAGCCGCTGATATTTTGGTAATATCAAATTCGCATATTTTGCCATCTCGTTTTACTACTTGATACATATTTTTTCCTCATCTTTCTTTTTATATTATCCGATCCCTCTGATTCGGGCAGGCAAATATTGATTGGCAATCTCTGCCAACTCCTGCATCTCCGTTTCACTGTATGCGTGCAGATCCGGCGCAATCGTCCGCTCGCTTGCCACAAACTGCTGAAGATATAAAACAGAACCGCCTTTCAGCCAACGCGCCAAGGTTTCCATATCGGCTTTGGTATGAAATTCTTTCACGATGGTGGTGCGGAATTCATAAGGAATGTGACCTTGTTTTAAATAAGCAACACTCGCTTCGATTGGCGCGGGATCAAACGAGGTGAGTCCGATTGTTTCCCCATAGCGTGGCAAGGCGTTTTTTACATCCATCGCCACATAATCAATCAATCCGGCCGACACCAATTCGGCCAAACGTTCCGGCTGTGAACCGTTGGTATCTAATTTTACCACATAACCATGCGCCTTGATTCGTGATAACAACTCGGCGATGTTCGCTTGTAATAACGGTTCTCCCCCGCTGATACAAACCCCTTCCAGCACTTTCTTGCGCCGCTTCAAATAATCGGTAATATCATCACGATCAATTTCACAGAGATTTTCATTTAAGAAAACAAGATCACTGTTTTGACAATACGGACAACGAAAGTTACATCCGCCGGTAAATAACGTGCAAGCCAACTTCCCCGGATAATCCAACAAGGTCAGCTTCTGCATTCCGAAGATGCGTGTGTGACTGTCTTCCTCCCGATTCCCATCGCGGGCATTTTCTGCAATCTGTTCCTGAATGCGTTCAAATTCTTCGATTTCCTCCGGCCGCAATTCACTGGTGACCTGTTCCCACCATTCCCGTCTGATTAAATAGGCGGCAGAGATGATATCCTTAGTTTTTTCGCATGTATATAATTGGCGAATCCGCTTATCCTTCGGGTTGGTTTCAATGCGGATATAACCCTGTTCTTCCAACTTCACCAATCCTCTGGTAATCGTTCCTTTATCAAACGCTCCCATTTTCGCCAACTCCTGCATGGAAATCCCCTCATGCTCATAGATGAGCAGCAACAACGGCAGCTGTCCCGACCCAATATCATATTTACTCAAGCGCTTATCATAAAACTTCTGCATACTGCGATACAGGATGGAAGTATTGATCAGCAATTTTGATCCGTTTTCCATAATGTCCTCCGTCATTCCCTTGTTTGATATAAGTATAAGTCTTAATAGTTGAATATGCAACCATTTTTTTCGTTTCTCATTAAAAAAGTACGCGATCGTCTTATCGACTTCCGCGCACAGTCGGGGACAATGAATCAAAAGAGAGCTATTCACTGCGCAATTCCATCAAGATATCACGCAGTTCCGCAGCTCGCTCAAAGTCAAGCACTTTGGCAGCTTCCCGCATTTCCTTTTCCAGATCGCTGAGTAAGCGTTCCTTATCCTTTTTCGCCATCTTCGACTTTTTGTTCATATACTTAGCGGTCATTTCTTGTGTTTCTTTACTGCGTACCACTTCATGAATCGGTTTGATAATCGTTTGCGGTACGATGTGATGTTCTTCATTATAAGCGATTTGAATTGTTCGGCGGCGATTGGTTTCATCCAATGCCTTCTGCATACTTTCGGTAATCGCATCACCGTACATGATGACTTTACCATGTGCGTTACGAGCCGCACGACCGATGATCTGAATTAAGGAACGCTCCGAACGCAAAAAGCCTTCTTTATCCGCATCCAAAATGGCAATCAGCGATACCTCGGGAATGTCCAATCCTTCTCGCAATAAGTTGATACCGATCAATACATCATACTTTCCTTTTCGCAAATCGCGGATGATCTCGGTACGCTCGATGGTTTTCACCTCATGATGAAGCCATGCGACTTTAAAATCCATTCCCTTTAAATATGTCGTCAAATCCTCAGCCATTCGTACCGTGAGCGTCGTAATCAAGACACGCTCGTTTTTCTCAATCCGGGTGCGAATCTCATCCACCAAATCATCGATTTGGCCTTGGGTTGGGCGCACTTCTACTTCCGGATCCAATAATCCGGTCGGTCGAATAATCTGTTCTACCACTTCACCGTTGACTTTACCCAATTCATAATCACCGGGGGTTGCCGAAATAAAGACCGCTTGATGAATCATGCTTTCAAATTCTTCAAAGCGCAGCGGTCGATTGTCCAAAGCGCTGGGTAAACGAAAGCCATAATTCACCAATACTTCTTTACGAGCCCGATCACCGTTGTACATTCCCCGTACCTGCGGCAGTGAGACATGCGATTCATCGACCACAAGCAAGAAATCATCCGGGAAGTAATCAAATAACGTATACGGACGTTCTCCCGGCTTACGTCCGTCAATGTGGCGGGAATAGTTTTCAATACCCGGACAGACACCGAACTCCCGCAATGCTTCCATATCATAGCGAGCCCGCTGTTCTAAGCGTTGTTTTTCCAACAGCTTGCCTTCCTTTTCCAATTCCGCTAATCGCTCTTCCAATTCCACTCCAATCGTATCCGCCGCATGACGGATGATATCCATACTGGTCGCATATCCACTCGCCGGATAAACCACATAAACGGTATAGGCGTTTAAAACCTTACCGGTCAGCGGATCACATTCCGTAATACGCTCTATTTCATCATCAAACATTTCAATGCGTAATATGTAAGAATCGCTGTGACCCAAGCCGACTTCAATCACATCCCCGCGAACCCGGAAAGTACCGCGTTGTAAATCCATATCATTGCGGGTATACTGTTGGGCAACGAGTTTACCCATCAGTTCCTTGCGCTCAATATGATCACCGATATGAAGTGAAAAGAACATATCGCGATATTGTTCAGGATTGGAGGCACCGTAAATACACGCAACCGAAGCGATGATGATCGTATCACGCCGCTCTAAAATTGAATTGACCGCTGCCATTCTTAACATATCCAATTCCATATTCGTCGTCGCATTTTTATCGATATAGGTATCGGAACTCGGAATATAAGCTTCCGGCTGATAATAGTCAAAGTTCGACACAAAATACTCCACCCGATTATGAGGAAAAAACTCTTTGAATTCACTGTATAGCTGTCCGGCCAAAGTTTTATTATGTACGAAAACCAGCGTCGGCTTATTGACTTGGGCAATGACATTGGAAATCGTAAAGGTTTTACCGGTACCGGTTGCCCCAAGCAGCACCTGTTCTTTTTTTCCTTCTTGAATTCCTTTTACCAGTTTTTCAATGGCCTGCGGCTGATCTCCTTGCGGCTGATATTGAGAAACCAGTTCAAACATCCCTTCTGCCATCATCATCATCCTTTCGTACGATTAGTTTATCCTATTCCATACAGAAAAACAATGAATTTCATCGTTTTTTTATCATCTGTAATTATCGATCACCACATTTATTTTAATTCATTGATAAGATAATTAAACAAATTACATTAATGACTGCGTAGGAAACATTTCAATGAGAATTTACAAATCATTCATAGAAAAAGGAAGTGAGATTCTTCCTTTTTGTTGCTATTTTAAAAGTTCTACTGCACGATTCATCTGTACATCCAGTTTATCTTGTTCATCATGCCATTTCTTGGCACAGCTGCTTAATAAGCTTTGAATCGTTTCTTCATTGATAACACCGTCTGCTTTTAAATGGTGTTCACTCTGATATCGTTTTAAAGCATTGGCCGATGTAACAGAGAAATATTCATCTTCGCGATCGGCGCCATAACCTAAAAATTTCAAATAGATTTGAACCGGTTTGGCATATACCGAAACACTATCAGCCTGGTAGGAAGTACCTTCTTCCATATCCAAGATACCGGTGGTGATCGCCTTATCCAATTCCACAGCCACATCCGGAGTAATGCCTACGTTATTAATATGTTCCTCATTGGGAGTGAGCCATTCCGCAATGGTATATTTAAAGGAAGATCCGTCCTCAAAAGTAATCGGCATTTGAACAGTACCCTTGCCATAGGATTTTACCCCCACCGTTGTCACATGATCGAGTTGCGCTTTCAGACAGCTGGTCAGTACTTCGGATGCACTGGCAGTATCCGCATTAATCAAGACTACAATTTGATCAAACGTGTAACGTTCATAATCATCATACGCGATCTGCTCGCTGATCGTTCCGTCTTTGGCCTGTTCCTTATATACCACTGCATCTTTAGGAATTAAATAGCTTGCGATCTGCATCGCAGCCGTCACATAACCGCCGCCGTTATCACGCAAATCAATTATGAGTTTACGTTTCCCCTGCTTTTTGAATTCCGCCAAATATTTACCGACTTCATCACCGCTCGTCTCCGCAAAGGTATTGATTTCAAGAACTCCGATATCCCCCTTTTCATAGCCATAAACAGAATCATTGACAACACTGCGGGTAATGGTTAAGTCCTTTTTCTCATTTTCGCGCATGACGGTGATCACCACATCACTGCCTTCTTCCCCTTTGATCATCGCCGATATTTCATCAATATCCTTACCGCTGACATTAACACCGTCCACCGCAACAATGATATCCCCCTTCAGCATCCCGCCGGCCTCAGCACCGCTGCCTTTAAATACGCGTTCCACCAAAAAAGTGTCATCGCTCAATTCATAATATTGGATGCCGATACCGACAAAATTACCTTGAAGAGAAGAAGCAAAGCTTTCATATTCTTCCGGTTCCATATACATGGTATGTGGATCGTAAGGATTCTCTAACATGCCGTTGATTGCATTCGTCAATAAAGTATTACGCAAATCTTTATCCTCTTTGCCGAAATACCACTGTTCTGCCATCGTGGCATAAACCTGTTCCAATTTTCCGAAATCCTCATCTCCGGATACCGAGCCGGTATCCAATATACCATTCATGAAATATCCTAAAAGAAAACATACGATACAACAACTTATGACGATAGCACTTTTTATTCGCCCGTCATGATCGGATCGCTGTTCCATTGGTGATTTTTCCCGTATCTGATGATAACGAATGATTTCTTTATCTTTTTCGTCCTTCATAAGCAACACCTCAATCTTTTTAACATCTGTATAATGATACCACAATTTTAACTTATTTTTAAGTATCATATTACCGAATACGAAAAAACATACCCACGGTATCGGTTTTCTTTTGTAATGATCGGTATTCCTTTCTGTCAGTGTGAAAAGATAATCATGAATTCCATTCTTCCAACGCTTTTATATCCCTTCCGACATCTTCCGGACGATGGGCATCACTGGCGGTAATGATACTGACATGAGCTTGTTTTAAAATCGCCAAGAATTGCGGATTGGTACCCATATCCTCATGTTGATAGCGATAGTGAATCCCGGTGTTGTTTTCCATCGCTACATCATGATGCTTTGCCGCCTGCGCGATGCGCTCATATGTGGCCGTCAAATCATAAGATGGCTCATAATGAAACAGCTTTAACTGATCAGGATGACCGATTTGGGTAAACAAATCCGCGGCGATCATATCCTCCATGATTTCATAATAGCGATGATAAATTTGATCTACATGATACACATCCCATAAAATCTCTTTTGAAAAAGGCATATCATACAAAATGCCGTCAATGGAATGAATGGAGCCGATGAGAAAATCATACGTATATTGGCTTAATACACTCTTTAAAAAGTCCTTATAAGTCGGATCATAACACACTTCCAGCCCCCATTTTACCCGTATCGGTAAATCCATTTGTTTCATTTCTTCAATCAAGGCAAAATAATCCGATAACGGCTGAAGTCGCTTTTTCTCCAGCCATTCCTTCTGATAGGGAGAGGCAGTTTTTAAACGCTCATACATGGGCGCAAATTCACTAAAGCGATGAGTATGATCCAATATTTGTATTTCATCCATCCCGGCTGCTACACCGGCTTTTACAAATTTCATGGCGTACTCCACACTGAGTGGTCCGTTTTCCAAATGGATATGTCCGTCGATATACATTGTCATCACCTCATTGGGGATGTTATACCACACTTGATGATTTCTGTAAACAAGAGCTGACCAAAAAGCAGTAATCCTTTATTCATCGAATGCCTTTTCAGCAAAAGTAAGCATCAAAA
>CAJUGR010000016.1:0-1643 GCA_910586285.1 uncultured Erysipelotrichaceae bacterium | reverse complement strand
AAGAGAGTGAAACCGATGATTTGATTGACTAAATGTGGAAGACCCAAAGCTGATTAATTTGATCTTCCAATACTTCATAATCCCACAGCTGTTCACTGCGCTTTATGCTGTTGGGATCGTTGACCTTGATTTGACCATTCTTGACTCCGCTTAAGACGATAAAATGTCCGGATGCAGTGAAATCCCCCGGTGCCATGCTGCAAATGATCGGATATCTCCTTTTCAATGCCGCAAAGACCGCATCCTTTGAAAGAGGAAGAACAGAGCATTTAATGCCATAATGGAAGGCCGCCTGTTCAATCAGATCCCAACTACTCCCGATTCCGGAAACATAATATCCGTTTTCTTGTGCGTATTGAGCAATCACATACGGCGTAATGGAATGATCACCAAGCAAGCCTGAGAATACCATGGATAATGCAGTAGGAGCACAACCTCCAAGCGCAATGACGGTATCTCCATAAGCAGCATAACCCCATCTTTGATCCCATTGCAATAACATCGGAATCTCTCCCTTATCAATCTTTCCCAGCGTGGAAACAGAATGTGTGCCCTTTCGCTGTGGATATTCCAAGACAAAGTCAAGAGTATCGGGATCCTTAGCAACCATCATTAATATGTCATCGGGATAGCGATCTCGATGATTTAAAATGATCGTAAAGCGATTATCGATTTGAGCCAATTCTTTGAGCTGTTCCTCTAAACTTTTTTCAGGATCCATCACATAATCATCAAATCGATCTTTCGATGCCATAAAAACATGATCGGTTACCACCAAAACACCACTACTAATAAAACATAAAATCAGACATGGTATGATTTTTAATCTTCGTTTTCTTCTTATTGTCTTTTTTCTCATCCTAACTCTCCAATCTGTACCAACTGTACTATTGATATTAATACAATATAACAAAATGGTTAATTTGTCAATAATAGAACAATAACACGCTATTTCAAACTAGAATCAAAATACGTGGAGAAAGACACATCAACTGCCTTTTTTGCATATAATGAAACAACCACAGAAAGGAAAAGCACCTATGACTCGATTTGACATCTTTATTCGAAAAATGATTTTGGATGCCCTGTCCATGTCCCATTTAGAACTCAATATCCACCAAGAAGCATTCATACAAAAAATGATTCAGGAGACCTATCAGAATTCTCAGCTGCTTTTATTGCCGATTGAAGAACGCGTTGCTTATGTGGTCAACCAATATCGCAATCACGTGCTTGCCTTGACATAGTAATCAAAAAGTACAATTTTTTAGTGATCAACAAATGCTGCCATAGGAAAAGACGGGAGTTATTGAATCCCGTCTTTCTTAATTCCATAGAAGTTTATTCTTGTTTTATAACCTGCCGTAACATTCAAAGTATCGCTTATTATTCGATAAGTAGCAGTTGTCGCACGATCGTACACCAGTCCATTGTCTGATGGAAATAATCTTTCCTTAGCAGCTTCTAAACTAACACCCTCGTTATTTGCATATTCTTCAATGAATGAGAATCGTTTGCCGTGATATTGACAGAATAGATAACAAACAATATCGCTAAAACAAATGAAAGCTTTGATATTTTTTTGAAATAGTTGCTTTTAATTATAATGGTGCTTCAAACTTATAAAAAGTCCTATAAATATT
>CAJUGR010000015.1:8617-22252 GCA_910586285.1 uncultured Erysipelotrichaceae bacterium | reverse complement strand
TATAGGTGGCGCATTAACCGGCGATACCACGAACATCATGATGTATATGGGCATGCTGCTCAGTACGATGGGGGCAATGCTGTTGATCTTTAATCGAATAATACGCAACAATAATAAGTGATAAATAGGAATCATTGACAGTAAAACATTTTTGCGCTATACTTTCCTCAAGAAATTTACCTTTAAATTTACCCGGAGAGGTAAATAAGGTTGATCCGATGCGTTGGATTTTATTCGTATTGTTTTAGGATAAGCCTTGTTTTGACCTGCTTTTGGGGAAATACAAGGCTTTTTTCTGGATAAGGAGACAATCATGAACAAAATTAACGGAAAGAATCTGGCAAAGCGAATGATGATTGCCTTGGTGTTAGGCTTGGCCTGTGGTATTGGCTGCATCATGATTCGTGAATCACTTTTTAGCAGTGGACAACAAGAAGTATGGGCATCGGCAGAGAACCTGTTGTTCGCGGATATCACTAAGGAAGGCAATGAAAATGCTATTGGTATCTTTTATCTGTTGGGTCAGTTGTTTGTAAATTCATTACAGCTGATCATTGTACCAATGGTTTTTACCAGTATCACGCTGGCGATGTGCCATATTTCGGATACAAAGAAACTGGGGAGAATCTCATATAAAACGTTGGGATATTTCCTTTTGACATCGGTAACGGCCTTAATTCTTGCGGGAATCGTAGGTTTTGGGGTATATTACGCAGGGTGGTTTGAAGTGAATATTGACAGTACTTTGGCAGCAGCCGAAGGAACAACCGGTAGTAATCCGCTGTTGGTTATCCTGCAGGCGGTACCTAATAACATTATGAGCGCATTCAGTAATAACGGTGGTGTCTTGGCTATCGTCTTCTTGGCGGGTTGCGTTGGACTATCAATTAACGCTTTACAAGGAAAAGCAGAAACACTAAAAAAATTGCTTCAGGATATCAATGATGTAGTGGTGGTATTCTTAAGCTATGTTATTACCAAATTCGGTCCGTATGCGATCTTTGTCTTACTGACAAGAACCTTTGCGGTGTATGGTATAGAGCATTTGCGGCCGGCTGCGACCTATGTCATTACGACAGTATTGACGTTGCTCATCTTCTTGAGTTTCGGATATGCATTATTGTTGTTTATCACTACGCGGTTGAATCCGATGCCGTTCTTGCGAAAGATGGCAAAGGTGGCATTGTTTGGATTCTCAACTTCTTCTTCCGCCGCAACCTTGCCGCTGAACAAGAAGACCACTGCGGAAGAATTGGGTGTCAGTGATGAAGTCGCAAGCTTTGTTTTACCGCTGGGAATGACCATCAATATGGATGGTACGGCTATTATGCAGGTCATTGCGGCGATCTTTATTGCGGCGACTTCCGGTTATCAGGTTACGTTTATGAACATTGCGATCATTGCCATATTGGCTTTGGTGGCCTCAATCGGTACGCCGGCTGCTCCCGGAGCAGGAGCTGTTATTCTCTTCACCATTTTGACGGGTTTGGGTTATACTAATGATATGGCAATGTTGTCTTATTCTTTAATTCTTGCCATTAACCGTCCGATTGAAATGCTGGTTACCGCTTTGAATGTCATCGGTGATAGTTCTGCGGCAGTATACGTTGCGAAATCAGAGGGCATGCTGGACGAAGAAACTTATCAGAAATAGTCTTATCCTTAAAAGTATCTCTTTTCAACGAAGGGATACTTTTTTATCTGTTTTGGTTTTAGTGCCCATTTCTTTTTTTACGCATAGAATAAAAAGGGTGAGGGAAATGAGTATTTGCAATGCTGTTTTTGAAGGGGGAGGCGTGAAAGGCATTGGCCACGTAGGCGCCGTAGCGGCACTGGAAAAGGCCGGATATGAATTTCATACCGTGGCCGGTTCCAGTGCCGGTGCCATCGTTGCCGCTTTGATTGCCGCCGACTATCGGGGAAGTGAAATGCATGAAATCATGGGATCACTTGATTATCTCAAATTTCGCCAAAGTGACCTGCTGGATCGTTTGGGAACATCCGGCAAGGTCTTAAGTATTTTGCTTCATTATGGAATCTATCAGGCTGACTATGTGGAAAAATGGCTGAATAAGTTATTGATGGCCAAGCATACTGCCTGCTTTCGTGATGTAAAAAATCCGGATGGCAGCTATCGGCTTTATGTGACAAGCGTTGATTTATCTGCCCGCGAACTTTTGATTTTTCCCAACGATTTGACTCGTTTTCAAATTGACTGTGATTCGTTTCCGATTGCCACAGCAGTGCGAATGAGCATGAGCATTCCTATCTATTATGAACCCTATTCATTAAAAGATGGTAACGGTGTCGTTCATTATATGGTTGACGGTGGTTTATTGAGCAATTATCCGATCGGGATTTTGGATGATGGAAAACAAAAACTTGCACACCCGACCTTCGGTTTTAAGTTTATTGCGAATCGCGATGAGAAAGAGTCAAAGGTGAAAAAGGTTCATCATGTATTAGACTATATGAAACAGATTATTTCTACCTTATTGGATGCTTATGAAAATGAAGAGATTTCTCGCGCAGCCGGTGATCAAGAACGTTCCATTCTCATTCCTTCTAAGATTCTTTATCAGGGGGAAACCAAGGCGATCAGCACAACCGATTTCGATATCTCTCAGGAAGAAAGTGAAGCCTTGTATGAGAATGGTGTCGCGGCAGCAGAAGCATTTTTAGAACACTGGAATTTTGCGCATTGGCTTCGTACTTATCGCAAGATGTAGAGATTGCTTATATGGCTTATCATAATAAAAGATCAAAGGTCATTATGCATTCTTCTTGTTTTTTCGTCAAATCCTTTGAAAACAGGAAATGATTGGATGAAACTGTTCCTGTTTTTTTCGTTTTTTCTCCTTTGTCGTAAAGCCACGGACGAATCCTTGGATATCATACCGACTTTTTTCATATGATAATACAAAAGGAGTGTGATTCCATGAAATATCGGTTTCATAAACAAGTTTCTATGATTATGAAGGACGCTTCTGCGGAAGCGAAGGATATGGGGAATAATTATGTGGGCAGTGAGCATTTACTGTTGGCATTATTAAAAGACACCACAACGGATTTTTCAAAGCTGTTGGCCAAACAGGGCATTTTTTACTATCAGTTAAAAGAGGATCTTATGGTTTTATTCGGGATGAAAGAAAAGAGCGCCAATGATATTCAAGTCACGCAGGTTGTGGATGATATATTAGAGCGCAGTGCGAAACTGGCTCAGGAGCATCACCTTGATCGTATTGATGTCAATATGCTATCATTGGCATTGTTAAAGACAAGCAGCTGTGTAGCGAATGAAATCTTAATACGTTATGACGTGGAAATTGATGCGCTGTTGCGAGAATTGTCCGGAGGTGCGACCAGCGAATTGGATCAGATTTCAGAACTGCGCAATTTGAATCGCAGTCACAATAATCATGATATTGTTGGACGGGACAGTGAACTGGAGTTGATGATTTCGATTCTTTCGCGCAAGGAAAAGGCCAACCCGCTGCTCATTGGAGAACCCGGTGTCGGGAAGACAGCATTGGTAGAGAAACTGGCTGGAATGATTGCGGAAAAGCAAGTGCCAGAAACGCTTCAGGACGCCCTAATCTACGAACTGCATTTGAATTCGCTGGTAGCCGGTACAAAATATCGCGGCGATTTTGAGGAAAAAATACAAAACTTAATTCAAGTGTTGGAGAAGCATCCCAATGTAATTCTGTTTATTGATGAAATACATCAGATGATTGGAGCCGGAAAAAGTGAAGGCAGTATTGATGTTTCCAGTGTTTTAAAACCCTATTTGGCCCGCGGATTGATTAAGTGTATTGGGGCGACAACCTTGGATGAGTATGAGAAGTATATTGAAAAAGATCGGGCATTGGAGCGCCGTTTTCAAGTGATTATGGTGAAGGAACCGGATAAAGAAGCCTGTGAGGGGATGATCATCAGTAAGATCAAGGAATATGAAACCTTTCATCAGGTGCATATTCCCAAACACATGGTACATGAGATGATCGAATATTGTGATTATTATATGCCGCAGCGCAAATTTCCGGATAAGGCCATTGATGTGATGGATCTGGCCTGTGTATATGCCAAGCGCACCAAATCCAAAACGGTCGATGAAGCGATCATTCGTCGCGTTATCGAACAGCTTACGGCGATTCCGCTGGATTCCTGTGATCGTTTAATCGTTGTTAAAAAACGCTTAGAAGAGCGCATTGTCGGACAACGTGATGTCATTGAACATCTGATGAGTCAGCTGAACTGGATTGAACAAGGAGTGATTTCCAATCGACCGTTGGGGGTATGGCTGTTTTGCGGCGATCATTGCTGCGGTAAAAAAACCGTGATGAAAGAATTTACCCGCGCGTATTTTAATCAAGAAGAATTGATTGAATTGGATATGAATACGTTTGAACAATCCTTGGTGAGTGCGATGGTTCGTATCAAGCGTAATCCATATACAACGGTTCATGTGGCTAATTTGCATACGGCGACACCGGGGATGCTTGGACTACTTCGTCAGGCGGTTTCGAAGGGATTTATGGAATGGCAGGATCAACGAGTGGATTTGCGTCATGCGATCTTTATCATGAGCGGTCATTTTACCCTTCCTTCTGAAAATACACTGCGCTTCTTTGAATCACAAACTTATCAGAAATTATTAGAGAAGCAGCTGGGTGAAGAATTTGTGGAGGTCTTTGATGAAATTTTCTGTTTCCAACCATTAAACGATAGTGAAAAACTGGCGGTACTTCGTCAATCCACCCAAAATTGGCGGCGAGCGCCGGAAGAGAGGGCTATGAGCGATGCCTTAAAAGAGGCACCGACTTTGGAACAGGCATTAAAAAAATTGCGTTTGGGAGTAACCCATAGCTGAAAGAGCGTACGGCTCTTTCTTTTTGTAGGAAAACTTTATTTTTCGATGGGAAGAAAGAAAAATTTATGCTAAAATAGAAACGAAAGGCAGGTGGTAAATGTGAAACAGGACAGTATTCCCGCCGCGGTAAATCAAAACACGGATGAGGATCATTTACCGCCGAGTCAACCATAAATGATCCTCCCCAAAGGAGGATGAACAATGAAAAGAAAATTAACGAAAGAAGAATTGAAACAACTGTTATTACATGGCGGTGATGAAGAAATCCAGACCGTCATTTCCGATATCCATCCTGTGATGATCTTAGATTTACTTCATGAGGATATTGAGGCTGCTCCGGCTTATCTTTCTCATTTGTCTGATGAGGTGATAGCGGATATCGTTGAAGAGGAAGACGATGAGCATAAATATGAACTGTTAAAGCTTTTTTCCGATGCCAAACAAACACACATCTTGGAAGAAATGTCCAAGGATGAGGTTACCGATTTGTTGGGAGAATTGGAAGATGAACAACAGAAAGAACTGTTGGCGAAATTAAACAGTGAAGATCGTCAAGATGTCAAAGACTTGATGTGTTATGAAGAAGACAGTGCCGGTGGTCTGATGACCACAGAATTTATCTCCATTCGCGCCAAAAATACAGTGCGTCAAACCTTAGAGTATTTACAGAAAAATACCGATGCGGAAACGACATATTATTTGTATGTGACCGACCGTACCAATGTTTTAAAGGGCGTGGTGTCACTGCGTGATATCGTAAGTAGTCCCTTTGAAACGCCAATGCTGGAAATCACCAATCCCAATGTGATCAGCGTTCGCTATGATGTGGATCAGGAGGAAGTAGCTAAACTATTTGAAAAGTATGGATTTGTCTTGATGCCGGTGGTAGATGAAGAAAATCATATGTTGGGAATTATTACGTTTGATGATATTATGGACGTCATTCAGGAAGAAACTACGGAAGATATTCACCGCTTGGGACAGGTTGGCAGAGAAGAGCGAATTGATTCCTCACTGGGGGATTCTTTAAAATCACGATTACCGTGGTTAATTATCAACCTGTTTACTGCCGTATTGGCCGCCTTGGTAGTAGCGGTATTTGAAGGGACGATATCCCAGGTCGTAGCTTTGGCAACGATTATGCCGATTGTGACAGGAATGGGCGGCAATGCCGGTACGCAATCTATGACAATTGTTGTGCGTGGTTTATCCTTACAAGAGTTGACAAAGGAAAATGCAGCAGCGATACTGTTAAAGGAAATTGGAGTTGGAATGCTCAGCGGTGTTGTGATCGGCGTGCTTATCGCGGTAGGAGCGATGCTGCTGGAAGGAAATCCGATGTTTGGCTTGGTGACAGGCATTGCGATGTTTCTTAATATGATGTTAGCGAATATTGCCGGTTATTTTATTCCGGTACTTTTGGAAAAATGCCATGTGGATCCGGCCTTGGCTTCCGGCGTTTTTGTGACGACGGTGACGGATGTATTAGGCTTCTTATTTTTCCTGGGCTTAGCGACAGCGGCGCTGCCGTATCTTATGTGATTAAAAAACGCAAGGGGGAATCGTCAGTGAAAATGCGTACCATTAATCGGATCCTCATGGCGCTGTGCTTAGCGGCCGGTGGTGTCGTGTTGTGGATTCTCTACTTGTATAACTATATCCCACATCGACAATTTCGTGATGAAGATTTTCAGATCGTGTTTCAATCAGCAGAAAATGATCAAAACCATAACGGTATCGATGATTTTCGTGATATCTTGGCCGGAGCCAAGCAAGAGGTGTTACGAAACCCACACTATCGCAGTGCGTATTATGAAGGAGGCTACCCTCCGCCGGAAGAAGGGGTCTGTACCGATGTGATCTGGCGATCACTGGAAACAGCCGGCTATGATTTCAAGGCGATGATTGATGCAGATATTGCACAATGCGTTGCCTGTTATCCACGAGTTGACGGGCATTCCGATCCTAATATTGATTTTCGCCGTGTGCCTAATATTCATGTGTTTTTAGCGCGACATACGCGATCTTTAACCACCGATATCAATGATATTGATGAATGGCAGGCGGGGGATATCGTAGTGTTTAGCGACAGTCATATTGCGATTGTTTCCGATATCCGTAATCATCACGGCGTTCCGTTTTTAATTCACAATGCGGGATTGTACAAAATGGAAGAAGATTGTCTGTGGCGTGAAGCTTTTTTGAAAGGGGTCAGCGGTCATTACCGTTTTATTTATCACGAAGCCGCATGGCATGAATAATCAGATATGATAATGAGGAGGAATTTTATGAAAGCATTGATTACCGGCGCCAGTTCCGGAATAGGGAGAGATATGGCACGGGTACTCGCATCCTATGGCATTGATCTTGTTATTGTTGCAAGACGAGGCGAACGGCTTCAAGAATTGAAAGCAGAATTGAGTGACCAAGTGGATGTGACCACGGTTTGTTTGGATTTGGCTGAACCGGGAAACTGCTGTTTGCTATATGAAAAGTTTCGCCGTGAACCGATTGATATTTTAATTAATAATGCCGGTTTTGGCTTAGCTGGAACATTTGAACAGACCGATTTGGATCGGGAATTGGCAATGATTGATACCAATGTAAAGGCAGTACATATTTTAAGCAAACTGTTTTTGCATGATTTTATCGAGCGTGATTTCGGTTATATTCTCAATGTGGCTTCATCGGCTGCCTTTTTGCCCGGTCCGCTGATGGCTGCATATTATGCGAGTAAGGCATATGTTCGCAATTTAACCTTGGCAATGCGCAAAGAAGTACAGAAACAACATGCGAATGTCGCGATTACCACACTATGTCCCGGTCCGGTTCAGACGGAGTTTGAACAAGTCGCTCATGTAAAATTCGCGGTGGCAGGAAAAGCGAGTGATGAGGTAGCCAAAACGGCTATTGACGGAATGTTTGCGAATCAAGCACAGGTGATACCCGGGCCACTGATGAAATTGGCCTATATCAGCTGTAAATTATTCCCTACGGCATGGTTGAGTGAAGTCAGCTATCATATCCAGAAACGTAAAGGTTAAACATAGGAATAAATTTTTAAAGTGTACATGGAAAGAGAAGCTTGCGGAATTATTCGATATTTTTCTTCTTTGCGTTGATACTCGGTATCCAAATCGATAAGAAGATGGTTTTGATTAGTCTTTTATTTACTATTATGAGCGATAATCTGATCATAATCTTTCAATCGCTAAAAATACACTGAATAACATGGCGTTTTATGATAAAATAGTTTTATCAAGAGGAAACAGGAGGTAAAATATATGACGACACCACATAATGCAGCGAAACCGGGGGAAATCGCGAAAACCGTACTTATGCCGGGCGATCCGTTGCGGGCAAAATATATCGCCGAAACATATTTGGAACAGCCGAAGGAATTTAATGCTGTCCGCAATATGTTCGGTTATACCGGGACTTATAAAGGAAAAGAGGTTTCGGTGATGGGGTCAGGAATGGGAATGCCCAGTATCGGTATATATTCCTATGAGCTATTTCATTTTTATGATGTGGATGCAATTATCCGAATCGGCAGTGCCGGTGCTTATCATGAAAAATTAAAGGTGTTTGATTTGGTTTTGGCTGACAGTGCATGGAGTGAATCAACTTATGCATTGGTTCAAAGCGGCGCAAAGGGCGATATTTGTTATCCGAGTGCCCAGTTAAATCAAGTGATTGAAACCACGGCGCAGGATTGTGGCATCGCATTACATAAAGGATGCATTCATTCCAGTGATGTGTTCTATCATGAGGAATATGTTGATGGCTATCGCGAATTTTTGGCAAAGCACGGCTGTATTTGTGTGGAAATGGAAAGCTATGCTCTGTTCCATAATGCTGATGTTTTGCATAAAAAAGCCGCGTGTCTATTGACGATTTCCGATTCGTTTGTGACTAGTGAGGAAACCACTGCACAACAGCGTCAAACCTCATTTCATACCATGATGCAGGTGGCGCTGGAATCAGCGATTCGCTTATAGTCGTAAGTAAAAGGTTTTCATACGATGCTGGTTTTAGCGTTGCGTGTGAATCCTTTTTATTTAGGTTTATAATGGTGCTTTTTTGCGTATGCTATAAAGGAACTATTTTGATGAAGGGAGGGGTGAGGATGAAAAAAAGAGGGTTGTTTGTGCTGGTATGGCTGTTATGCGGTTGTCAATTTCAACAGCCTTACGATCTTCATGCGGCAGCGCAAAGCACATTGGAAATACCCGATGATGCTTATCACTTGGCTGGCCAGACACTGATCGTATTGGAAGGGAATGAATATGAGGAAGCGACAGTACTTTATTACGTTGCCGATGAAGAGGCATTGACGAAGGTCTTACAGTACTCCTTGGATCAACAACAGTATGAAATTGCTTATCAAAGCGAAGCTGTTATGGATTTGGATGCCATCGCTGCTGATCTCAGCTTATTAAATCCCTTTGACATATCATTAACCCAAAGTGATACGATCTATACCGATGGTCATGATGAATTGTTATATACAGCCCATCATATCAAAGCGGAGATTTTAGACTCACGCTATGCCCAAGCAAAAGCGGAGGCTGAACATCGCGTACAAGCGCTCATTGATGATACGATGACCACTGATGAGAAAATAGCCGCGATTCACGATGATATCATTATTCACAGTTGTTATGAAAAGATTCAAGAGGAAACAGTGGGAGAACGCGCATTATTTCAGGCTGCCGGTGTTTTGATTGACGGAAAAGGTGTATGTACCGGTTATAGTCGTGCCTTTATGCTCATGGCAGAAGCAGCCGGAATTCCTGCCCTCTATGTCTCCGCAGCAGCTATGAATCACGGATGGAACTATGTTCAGGATGAAGACGGATGGCGTCATATTGATGTCACCTGGGATGATCCGATTCCCGATCAGGGACAGAATGCATCCGCAACGTTTTTAAATATGGACGAAGCTTCTTTTTTTGAGGATGGCAGTCATACATTGGATTCGGCGGAAAGGAAAAAAATTATTGAATTGGCCGATCGGTTTTTTTAGTATTTATTAATAAAGATGTATTGATTTATGGTATGATTATAGTTAGGTGAATGTTGATCCTAGTGAAGCAATGGAGCATAATGATTGTTAAGACAATGTGATCATATGATCTGGAAATTGGTTGAGGGAGAAGATCAAAATGTTCGCAAATGCTTCTTGACAGAATGTTTGTGCAGCAGTCTTTCAAGACTCTGTGCTTTTTAGACACAACATCGGCATGTACCAATCAATATCATATATGGGAGGTTAGGAAGAATATGATTGAAAAGGGACAGAAGGCGATAAACTTTTCATTAAAAAATCAGATGAATCTGATAACAGAATTGGCTGATTTTCATGGGCGAAAAGTATTCTTGTTTTTCTTTCCGAACGTGGATTCATTGAATGATCAGGCGCATATGATCAGTGTTGCGAAAGAACATTCCCATTTTCAGGAGCTGCAAGTTACCGTGCTGGGAATTTGCGGCAGCAGTGTGGAACAATTAGCGCAGCAGAGCAAGCGGCTTTACATACCCTATTTATTGTTATCGGATGCAGATGGTACCGTTCGCAAGGCATATGATGTATGGAACCGGAAAATGACCTTTGGAACACCGTATTGGATTACGGCACGTACATCATTGTTAATTGATGAAATGGGCATTATTTATAAAACATATCGGCGCGCATCGATTGAAACAAATGCACAAGAAGTTGTTGCCTTTTTGCAGCATCGTCATGAAAAAGAGGAGTGGCGTAAGTTGTCACGTCGCACTAAAGAGCGTTTGCGTCGTGAACAGGCGGAAGTAAATAAATCAAAATGAAAACATATGATAAGAAAACGCATCCTTGAATCGGGATGCGTTTGGTATTAATTAAGTTAATGATGTGAGATATCGGATTCATTATAGCCGACATAAACAGCCAGAATCATAAAAAGCCAACTGATTAAACCGGTGCCTTGAAACTGGAAGTTGAGATAACAGACCAGTTTCAAGGCAGGAATCCAATCAAGGGGATGGATCAACACAGCGAATCCCATATAAGTACACATTTCGCTGATAATCATACTGAAAACGGTTAATGCCGCACCCATATAGGCATAGTCTTTATTGATTCCGCCACCGGCTTTATGAATGGCCTTGGCGATAATATAGGCACTGATGGGGTAGAGAATGGGAAAGGAAGCATTCACCAAAGCGGCGGTGAGTTGATTCAAATATCCAACCACAATACCACTGACAACAGCGGCAAGCAAGCCATAAAGTAACGCTTTTAGAAAACGCTCTTTATTGTTCATGAAATGGGATGTCGGCATGTTGATGACCTCTTTTCTTTCCATATGAATTATGATTTTTTATGTAACACTCCTATTATAGTGGATGTTTTTAGAATCCGCAATACTAATCAGAAAATAGGTATATTTTATTATGGATTTTGCCCTGTGTTTTGTGATGAAGTGAACCCCATTTCAGAGAAATGTCGCAGACCGATAGTTAAAAAACTGAAAAATGCTGAAGCCATAAGATATAGTATTGACTTAAAAACAGAATGACAGAGTCATACGATGTTTAACAAAAGACCATAAGAGAGGTTGATTTGTGTAAAGGGAAATAATTGATATCCTTCATAGGAAGAAAAGATTAGATCGTATATATTTCATAAAAACAGTAAATGTAACCGCTTACGTTGAAAAAGCTGAAAAAAAGGCTTGACAATGATAATATCAAAGGGTATCATTTACGCATACAAAAAGTCGTTATAGAGGCAGCGATGCATCAGAGTATCTGAGGGAGCCGGCAGGCAGTGAAGTCAGAGAAAGGTAATCATCGCCGAAGACAGAAACAGGGCATGGTTTCTGTTTGGGGTCATAAGGGAATACCTGTGACACTCCTTCGTGAAGAAGAGGCGCTATTACACAACGCAGAAATGTTAAGTCGTGTGAATAGCACGACTTTTGTTTTAGAAAAGAGGAGAAGCATTATGAAAAAGGGATTAGGTTTATTGGCATTGGTATTGTTGTTAGGTGGTTGCGGCAGCAGCGGCAGTAATGATGGAGATACAGGAAGTAAGGAAAAATTGGTAGTAGGCATGGAATGTAACTATGCGCCGTTTAACTGGACGGATACCGACAGCAATGAATACAACTATCCGGTAGAAGCCGGCGGTTATTGTGACGGCTATGATGTTCAGATCGCAAAGAATATCGCAGATGCATTGGATCGTGAATTGGTCATTTCCAAAATGGATTGGGATTCCTTGGAGCCAAGCCTGAACAGCGGCTCGATTGATGCGATCATTGCCGGCATGACGGATACGAAAAAGCGTCGTGAGAATGCTGATTTTACAACCCCCTATTATCAGTCTAAAATGGCGCTGATCGTTTTGAAAGACGGTAAATATGCAAATGCGACTTCATTGGATGATTTCAGCGGCGCTACGGTACAGGGACAGTTGAATACGATGTATGATACGGTCATTGATCAAATTCCGAATGTAAATCACGCACAGCCGTTAGAGAATTATCCGTATATGATTGCTGCATTAAAAAGCGGTACGGTTGATGCTTTGACCGCAGAAACACCGGTAGCACTCGGTGCGGTAGCTGCACATCCGGAACTTGCTATGGTTGAATTTGATGATGATAAGGGATTTCAAATCGATTTGAGTGATACGGCTGTTTCCATTGCAGTAAAGAAGGGCAACAGTGAATTATTGAATAATATTCAAAAAGCCTTGGATGAGATAGAAGAATCTTCTCGCGTACAAATGATGGAGGATGCGACAAAGCGTCAGCCAGCCGGCGAATAGTAGGAGTACACTATGAATACTATGATCATCATGGCCGCAGAAAATGTGAACTTTTTTGCGAAGACATGGGATGTATTTGTTAAATATCAGCCGTTGTTTCTCAATGCGATTCGTTCTACCTTGCTGGTCGCCTTTGTGGGAACGATTGCCGGTTTGTTAATCGGACTGTTGATTGGTGCCATTCGTGCGATTACTTCAGGTAATGAAGTAAATCGCAAACCCGCTATTCGCATCATTCATAAGGTGATTTATGCGATTACCGGTATTTATGTTGAAGTGTTTCGCGGCACGCCGATGATGGTTCAGGCTATGTTTTTACATTATACCTTATTTGCCCCGATATTTCACTGGTCACCGATTACATCGGCTATGGTGATTATTTCGGTAAATACCGGTGCTTATATGGCGGAGATTGTTCGTTCCGGTATTCAAGCTGTGGAAAACGGACAGTTGGAAGGGGCGCGCAGTATCGGTATGACCAGTTTACAAACCATGCGCTATATCGTATTGCCGCAAGCAATCAAGAACTCATTTCCTTCCATCGGTAATGAGTTTGTCGTAAATATTAAGGATAGTTGTGTATTGAACTGTATTCAGTTTTCGGAGTTGTTCTTTGTGGCGAAAAGTGTGCAGGGATCTACATTCTCTTATGCTGAACCGTTCTTGATCGTCGGTATCATTTATCTTGTTTTAACATTTGTGACCTCTCGGATTCTGGGATACATTGAAAAGCGTCTCAATCACAAACGTTCCAGTTATCCCGCATCGGTGACTACGCCGGATTCCGGTGTTTTGAAAGGATGATCGTTATGGCAAATATCATTCAAATTCATCATCTTCAGAAGCATTTCGGACAGTTGGAAGTATTGAAAAATATTGAATTTCATGTGGAACAGGGTGAGGTTATTACGATCATCGGTTCCAGCGGCAGTGGGAAATCCAC
>CAJUGR010000015.1:0-8607 GCA_910586285.1 uncultured Erysipelotrichaceae bacterium | reverse complement strand
CTTTACTTCGTTGTATCAACCTGTTGGAAACGCCGGATGGCGGGGAGATTTTGTATCATGGTGAAGACATCATGAAACAGGGTACGGATATCAATGCTCATCGGACTCATGTGGGAATGGTGTTCCAGAATTTCAATTTGTTTAATAATAAGAATGTATTGGAAAATTGCATGATCGGTCAGATGAAAGTATTGAAACGAAGTCATCAGGAAGCAGAAGAAAAAGCGATGTATTATTTGGAAAAGGTCGGTATGAAGGATTTTGCGAAGGCCGGCAGTGTTCAGTTATCGGGTGGACAAAAACAGCGCGTGGCGATTGCCCGGGCACTGTGTATGGATCCTGAAGTATTGTTGTTTGACGAACCGACAAGTGCCTTGGATCCGGAAATGGTCGGCGGTATTCTGGATGTGATGAAACAGCTGGCAAAAGAGGGTTTGACCATGATTGTGGTTACCCATGAAATGGCGTTTGCCAAAGAGGTATCATCACGAGTGATCTTTATGGATCAAGGCGTGATTGCCGAAGAGGGAACGCCTGAAGATATTTTCGAACATCCGAAACAGGAACGAACCAAAGAGTTTTTGCATCGTTATCGAACAGCCGGTTAATACCGGCTTTTTTTACGAAAAGAATCATAACTCGTTTGAATCCTTTTATTATCGTGAGCATGAAAATACGGCAACTAAATGAATTGTGTCCATTTCAACCCGTGTTTAATATTATGTTTATTGCTTTTAAAAAAAGGTTGACAAATGAGAAACAGTCGTGTACTATTGTATTATATCATTAGTACAGTGATACGGATAGAAAGGAAGTATTCCTATGTTTTGGAAACTGTTTAAATTTGAACTGAACGGTGCTTATCGAAGTTTTTCATTGTTTTACGCTATTTTATTGGTCAGTGCAGCGTTTATCGGTTTTGGCTCCTTGTTGCCGCAAAGTAATCTTTCGCTTTTCGCGCATTTCTTTCTTGGCATAAGTGCCTTTTTGTATTCGTCGATGTTGCTTGCGGTTAATATTTTAACGGTAGTATTTGTCGTGCGCGGGTTTCATCAGTCGATGTATAAAAGGAATGCCTATTTAACGCATACGTTGCCGGTTTCGATGAAGCAGTTGATGTTGGTGAAAATTCTTTCCGCAGTGTTTTGGATTTTTATTACCTTATTGGTGGAAATTCTCTCGGCAGGAATTACAATAGTGGCTGCCGGACATTTGGAGGCCATACCCGAATTCTTTCAGATTGTGGGGAGATTCTGGGCGGAAATACACAATAAAGGAGAGTTATTCTCCATCATGTTAGAAGGTTTGATGTTACTCATGGAGGCGATTACCATTCTTTATTTTGTGGTGAATTTTGTTCATAGCATTTTTGTACAACGCGGCCGAATTGCGATTGCGATTATTCTGATCATTGTTATCGAAACTTTGGAATCGTTATTCTTGAATTGGTTTAGCGGTCATGTGATGATCTCCATGTTAAATTTATCAGATGTATCAATGAATTTGGTACTCACATTGATTTATCTGCTTTTGGTACTTGTTTGGTTCTACGGCAGTGTTTATTTGCTAGAACATAAAATGGAAGTGGAATAGTATGAATACCAAAAAGATGATCCATAGTATTCTCTTATTCGGTATTTTCTGGTATTTGTATCTTGGGTATTTACTGCAGTTTGAAATGCAGCTTGAACCGATATTTCTGGTGTTATTAACATTATTGTTGGGAATCTTTTTAAAAACGGTACATCCGTTATGCAATCATATTGCCGGTCATCGTAAGAAGGTGAACTCACATGAACTTTGATGCCAACACGCCGATCTATTTACAGATCATGGATGATTTTAAAATTCAACTGATGAAGGGAACATGGAAGGGTGGCGATAAAGTAGCCTCGGTTCGGGAGTTGGCGGTTCAGTACGGCGTCAATCCCAATACGATTCAGCGCTCTTTAAGTGAACTGGAGCGGGAAGGCTATTTATACAGTGAACGAACAAGTGGGCGTTTTATTACCAAAGATGAGGAACGTCTGACATCACTGAAGAAAGAATATGCCGATACTTTGGTCGATACATGTATTCAAAAGCTTCATGAGTTGAATCTGAGTGATGAGAAAATTATAGAAAGAATGAAAGTGAGGTTGGGAAAATGAATGATATGATCGTTGAGGTCAATGATTTAAGTAAGCGCTTTGGGAAGCACGAAGTGTTAAAGCATGTTAGTTTTTCATGTAAGGGTGGTTCGATTGTCGGACTCTTAGGTCCCAATGGCAGCGGTAAAACGACGCTGATAAAAATTTTAACTGGATTGATTACCGCTTATGAGGGAAAGGTCGCGATTGTCGGTCAGCCGATCGGACCAAAGACGAAAGCAACGGTATCTTATTTGCCGGATGAGCCTTATTTCGCAGATTGGATGCGGGCGAAGGATGCGCTAGCTGTTTTCCATGATATGTATCAGGATTTTGATTATCAGCGGTGTCTCGAAATTATGAATCGTTTTAAGATTTCAGAGAAAATGCGAATTAAAACCATGTCCAAAGGAACCAAAGAGAAGTTTCAGTTGGCTTTGGTGATGTCACGTCATGCGAAACTCATTGTATTGGATGAGCCGATCGGCGGAGTGGATCCGGCTGCTCGAGAAGTAATCCTGGATACGATTTTAAATAATTATCAAGCAGATCAGACGATTTTGATTGCGACTCATTTGATTGCGGATATTGAACGCATCTTTGATACGGTATTGTTTATCAAAGAAGGAGAAATTATTCTGGATGAAAATGTGGAAGATCTTCGCAGTCGCACGAATCGCTCGGTAGATGAACTGTTCCGCGAAGCGTTTAAATATTAGAATATTAGTACGTATATCGTTGAAATATGGTATGCGTACTTTTTATTGAGTTTGTAAAACATGTTGTATCCACCAATGAAATATGCCCATACCCATCACAAAAAGGGTTTCCATAAGCATAGAGATGTGACCTAAAAGTAAAAGCAACAGGAGTAACAGTATGATGATACATAAATAGGGAGGTATGATGCGCTGCCATAATAGCGGTTGGTGATAAAAGAGACGACATAAAAGATAAAGAAATAATACGATATAGGTAACAGTAGCCAGAATAGCCAGATTTACATGTAGGTGGGAGATTTCATCGGATGCTTCTGCTTGATATGGGATGCATACACTGATGATCATAAACAGACAAGACAGCGTCAGAAAGAGAATGACGCTTTTTTTTGTGTATCCGATTTGTTTCATTAACAGTAGGGTGTAACACCATAAGTAAACGGCACATGTAGATGCCCAAATGAGAACAAAGGGAAAATGATGATTGGCATAGGCGATATGGGTTATGTTTTCAAAAAGGGGATCTGCCATAAACCAAGCAAGGAAATTAATCATCGGCAATATGATAAAGGCCCAAAATTTTTGCGTTTTTATCAAGTAGGTTTCCATTGAGGCACCTCATTTCAACATCGTATTATACCATTGAAGGCGATGATTAATGTGTGAAATTGTGTGAAAGAAAGAATTATTTGGAAATCAGATTATTTTAACGAATAAAGAATATAGACCATCCCCTGCCAAGGGAATCGTGAAAAGAGGTGACGCTATGAAGAAGGTAAAGCAGTATGAAGTATTGGAAGAGGGATGTCTCAAGCTGACCTTGGCTAGCAAAAAGGAGTTTGACAATTATATGTTCGAATTGTTGAATCGTCATCCGCAGGCGTTGCCATGTCGTATGAAACAGCGTTCATCCGTAACTTTTCTTTACGATATCGGGGAGAAGATTTCCTTGCCGGTATTATTGCGGTTATATGAATTTGAAGAACGGGACGCTTATGCTTTTTTATGTCAGTTATTTCGTGCCATTGTTTCATGTAGCGGGGAACTGCCGTTGTTTGCTCCGCCGGATTGTATTTTTTATGAACTTAATTCCGAAAGCTTTTTGTTTGTCATATTGCCGATTCATGAACACTCCTATGAAAATGATTGGACTTCCTTTTTAACGGAGGTAATCGCAGCGATGCATTTACCGAAGGATTCATTGTATGGCTGTTTATGCGATCTATGTACGAATACATCGTTGTCACCGCGTCAAATTGTCGAGCAGCTGCGGCAATGGCAGAAGGATCATCGTTTCCGGGAACGATTGCGCACTGCCTGGCGAAGTTGGCGAACGCAAAAAGAGCGATGGCAGGAAAATGATCAGCGATTACGAGAGGAGTGTCAACGCATTCGCTTTGCACAGCGGGCGAATCAAATGGAGAATGCACAAATGGAAGAGCCTTCCTCACCTTCATCCGATACGGTGGTTTTGTTTCCCGCGATGGCAAACGGTTGTTTGAAAGATGATGCCGGTCATCGTTATCCGCTTCAGGAACAAACCCAAATCGGGCGCAGTAATCAATGCAATATCGTTCTTGCTCACGAGACGATTTCCCTTCATCATGCTTGTATTAAAAAGGATCAAAATGGGCGCTATTTAAGTGATTTGGGATCCAGTAACGGTACTCGGATCAATGGTAAAAGTATTGCGAAAGGTGAGGCGGTGCGCCTGCATGATCAAGATGTAATTACCTTTGCGGACTATGCTTTGGTCTATGAGGAACAAAGCGGATGAAACACGCATTTTACAGCACTGCCGGAAGGGTTAAGCCAATCAATGAGGATGCTGCATTACTACGAATTGCGTCCTGTGCGCACCATGTACGGGGAATGTTGGCGGTATGTGACGGTGTCAGCTCCTTATCAGACAGCGCTCAAGCCAGCCGTTTTGTGATTGCCAGTTTGAACGAATTGTTTGAAAAGTGGAAAATGCAATCCATTCGGCCGCAAAAGGAATTGATGCTCATTCATAAGATGTTGTATGACAAAGGTCGAAAGGATCATCATCCCTATGGAACAACATGTTCATTGTTTATGTTCGAAGATGATACATATCATATATTCCAAATCGGTGACAGCCGAATTTACCTAATGCGTGAGAAACTCTCCTTATTAACGGTGGATCAGACACTGGCAAGAATGAAATATGATCAACAGACGATTTCTTTGGAAGCGTATTGTCACAGTCATGAGCGGCATGTTTTAACCCAATGTCTCGGTGTGAGTATGCCACTGCAAATAGCTCAAAGTCAGGGGCAATGGCAAAGTTGTGATGCTGTTTTAATATGCAGTGACGGCATCAGTAATCGCTTGCGTAAGGAAGTGCTACAGGAACATATGAAGCGATTTATTCATAAGGAAGGCGGCGATAGTGCATTTATATTGGCGAAAGCAGCGATGGCCGCGGGTGAGCGAGATAACTTGAGTGCGGTATTGTTCAGCCGTTGTGCTAAGTGATGTCGCGATATCAGAAAGTGAAACTGTTGGGGCGAGGGGGCATGGGGGAGGTTTGGCAGGTTCATGATCGGGAACTTGATTGCGATTGGGCGATGAAATTATTGTATCCGGATGCCGATCCCGCTGCACAACAGGCCTTTGCATTAGAAATTGCGATTTTGACAAAGCTGAATCATCCGGGAATTCCTCGCATTGTTGATAAGGTGGCACAGGAAAACGGTGTGATCATGGATTTGGTGGAAGGGATTTCTTTGAATCGCTATGCACAACCAATTACGGAGGAGCAATTAATTGATTGGGGTACTCAGTTGCTTCACATTCTTGCTCATATTCATGAACGTGGGGTTCTTTATCTGGATTGTAAACCGGCCAATATGATGTTGGATGAAAACGGAAGGCTGCATCTGGTTGATTTTGGTATCGCTTGTTGGAAGCAACGACAAGACAGAGAGAAGCCGCATTACGGAACCGTTGGTTTTGCACCGCAGGAACAATATGAATCAGGAATTTTAGATGAACGATGCGATATTTATGCGTTTGGCAAAACGCTGATCGCACTGTCATTAGGAATTCGTTGCGGCGAGCAGCTTCGCTCACTGCGAGGGAGTGATATGCTTTGTACACAGCGCTTGCGATACATTATCGACAGCTGTGTACAGGAGGAGACAAAGCGGCGTTATCCCAATACGGCAACCCTTTTGGATGAATGGGAGCATATGTGCAAGTACGGTAAGAAAGTCGATATCGGGCGAGCGAGCTCGGCACGCCTAATGTATATTTGTCTTGCGCTTGGAACGATTTGTTATCTTTTATCTTTTTCGCAATGGTTTTTGGATCATCATAGTCGGGAGGAGCGTTTTGAGACGGCCATGCGAGAGCGGAACTATTCCTTGGCCATCCACTTGAATCCTCGGCGAGAAGAACCGTATGAACAGCTGTATGAGGCAGTTTTTAATGATTCTTTACAAAATCAAGCGGGAGCATCTTCTATGGAGAATTTACATAATGCCCGCTTTGATGCGTTGGAAGCCATGCGTGATCATGGTTTGGATGTAGCAATATGTGATGATGAATTTTTATATCGCATAGCGCGTGATGCACTGTTAACCACAGATGGGGATTTGCTTGTGATGGCAGAAAATGCGGTGAATCACATGGAAGAATCCAATCTGCGATCTTTGCTGTTGCAGTTGTGTGAATGGCGAAGGCAACCACTTTTTGCTTCGAAGGAAGTGGATAAGCGCTCCGCTACCTGGATGATGGCAGCGAAGCAGGATGAACACTTTATCGAACTCGGTTTAATGGCGGTGCAGCTTTATGAACTGCATTCGTTGGAATTATCACCAAGCGGTTATGAGCATTGGCAATTGTGGATGGAACAGTTGGATAGTTATCGCCGCAAACAAGATAATGAATGGATGAATGAAGAGAATTTGGGCTTGCTTTATCGGATAAGGGCAGACAGTTATTATCAATACGGACGCTATTTAAAAAATACCGGAAATTATGAGCAGGCAGTTGTGATGTTTACGCGACTGCGGGAATTGGAACAAGAGATGCGTAAAGAAGGATTGGCGGATGAGCAAGTACGGTATGAATGTGGCAATGCCTGTCTTTATCTTTTTCAGGAAGGAGAAAAACAAATGGAACACTTGGACTTATTGGATCAGGCAAAAGCTTATTATGAAGCGGCTTTGGCACTGCAAAATCACTATCCGCAGGCACAGCGAGGGCTGGAAGATTGTCAGCGACTTCGTGATTATTGGGGAGAAAAACCATGATATCGTATCGGGGTATGGCGCTTTTTTTCCTTTTGTGCGGAAGCAGTGCTTATTTATGCGCACTGTGGCTGTTTCGACAAAAAAAGTATGCTCAAAAACGGAAGGAGAGGCAATACAGTAAGAATCAGTCGGATGAAAAAACAATGATGTTGGGACAACAGTGGGAGGATCAAATATGCGAATATACAAGAATCATCGAAGGCGATATTCAAGATTGATTGCGCTGTTTTGGCTGTTGCCAATGATAAGCGCATGTGTGAATTTTCAACAAATAGCTAATCAGAAATCAGGACGAATATTAACATATCGGGATGACCAAAGTGATGTAGATATCGAATCGATGATCAATGCGTCGGGGATAGCGATATTGGCAAATGACATTGATCTCGTGAGTGAAGAACTTCCATATCAACAAGACCCGTTAACGATCGATATGTTTATGAATAAGGGAAGTGCTGCACAAGTATATGTGAATGAAGAAAGTGTTGCGGTCAACTGGGAGGAAGAAGAAGATTATGAACATGCGCAGCTTTTGTTAGCTCAGGAGGGAACATTTGCGATCACCGTACAGGTAACAAATGCCTTGGAAGTACAATGGCAGATCCAAACGCTTCCGATAAAGATGGATGTGGCAGAACCACAGATTCAAGCTTATTTAGATGGCAAGGCGGTGAGTGAATTACCGGACTATCTCGATCATGAGGCAGTTTTAAAATGGGAGGTGAGGGATGCGTTCTTTGATCCGCAAAGCAGTATAATAACGGACTGCGAAAAGCCACAATCAATCATCTGGAAACAACATGATGCCCATTGGGAAGCAGAAATAACGTTGCGTGCCGGTACTCATTCATTGACGGTAAGCGGAGCGGATATTGTGGGACATCGCTGTATGTGGATGGGAAAGAGCATTGTGGATGTGAAGCGACCGGTGGTAAAGCTGGAGTATGAACCACAATCAACTTATCGTGAACCGTTTACGGCAGCCTTTTTGATTGAGGATGAAAACATGAGCATGGATGATGATATGGTATCGTTGGTTTGTGATGGCGAAATCCAACCGATTACCATTGATTGGCGTCTGGAGAAACATGGAAGTCGGGGAAACTTGAAGGTTGAAAATAATGGTAGATGTTCACTTTCTTTTCACATCAGCGATCAAGCGGGACATACGGCTGTTTATGAGACGATTAACGGCGCACAGGAATTCTTTCAGCATAACTTTCTGCTTGACCAAACTTCTCCGCAGCTTGTGTTTGAAGCCGGCGATGCTATGGTCAATCAGCCTCAGAAAGTAGTTTTGCGTATCATGGATGAGCATTTGGATCAAAGTGCAATTCATACGGAAGTAATGCGCGATGAAATGGTCGTGGAGAATCCTTTTACTTGGGAGAAACAGGCAGAAGGATGGTTGGGGAAAGCATACTTTTCACAAGATGGCCATTATCGCTTACAAATCGAAGCAGCGGATCAAGTCGGCAA
>CAJUGR010000014.1 GCA_910586285.1 uncultured Erysipelotrichaceae bacterium | reverse complement strand
CAAAAGTCTCATATCCACAATCCTGCAAGTGGCTTGATAATAATTCAGTCAGCATTTTTTCATCATCAACAATGAGTATCTTATACGCCATAGCCAAAACCTCCTAATCTAAAATAGTATAAAGCTGAAAAGTCAAAAAGTGGTCAAGTTCTTACTTTTTTTCCAATATCAACAGGCTTTTGTGCATCTTTCAGAATAAGCCATATCCGATAGATGTTGATTGCGTCCTCAATCTGATTTTTTTAGATATCCGCTGCACCCACCGAAGTGATACGTTCTATTTTTTCGTTTTCCTGTGCTGTCCTATATTCAAACAAGCCGGATTTATTATAACACAAAAAGAAAAAGACTGTAAAAAATCACACACAACCCCTTAATATCTGTGTGCAAAATTAATTTTTTTCAGTTTATTCCCCTGTTGCTGCTTTTTTTCTTTTTCTTGCTTTTCTGTTATAATAGAATTAATTAAAACAAGCAGGAAAAATCGGAAAAGAGGAATCATTATGGCAATCATCGGCATTGATCTAGGAACGACCAATTCCCTTGCGTGTACTTGGCAAAACGGAAGATGCGTGATCATTCCTAATCGTTTTGGTAAAGAACTGACACCAAGCGCTGTCAGTATTGATGAGGATGGGACACTTTATATTGGCGCGATCGCAAAAGAACGGCTGATCACCCATCCCGATGACAGTATCGCTTTATTCAAACGCACCATGGGCAGCAATCAAATCTATACGTTACAGGGAAAACAATATACAAGTGAAGAATTATCCTCCTTTGTAATACGTCAGTTGGTCGATGACGCCAAAGCATACTTACAAGAGGAAATCGAAGAAGCAATCATTTCCGTACCTGCGTATTTCAACGATGCCCAGCGCAGTGCTACCAAACAAGCGGGCGCTTTGGCTGGAATCAAAGTAGAGCGATTGATCAATGAACCGTCCGCTGCTGCGCTTTTTGCCCGCAGTAACCAGGATGAGGAATGCTTCCTCATCTTTGACTTTGGCGGAGGTACCTTGGATATATCAATTGTGGAGTGCTTTGAGCAAATCATTTCCATTCTCGCTGTCAGTGGAGACAATCATCTGGGAGGCAGTGATTTTGATCATGCGATCGCGGATGCCTTTTGTGAGGAAAATGATCTTTTCTTTGAAGACTTATCTCCACAGGAAGAACGTATGCTTCTGCGCCAATGTGAAGAAATGAAGATTACGCTGTCACAAAAGGAAGAAGTCACCAATCAAATTACCTTCAAAGAGCGCATCTATTCCTTTACCCTATCCTCCCGCAAACTGATCATGCGCGCTCCTGACCTGTTTGAACGCTTACTGACACCAATCCATAAAGCATTGCACGATGCAGGACGCACTCCTCATGATCTGGATCAGATTATCATGGTGGGCGGTTCATCCAAAATGCCAACGGTAAAAAGCTATTTGGAGATGAAACTGGAACGAACCATATTGAATCACAACGAATGTGAACGCATTGTAGCGATGGGTATCGGTATGTATGCCGGTATTAAACAACGCGCACAGGACATTAAAGATCTCATTCTTACCGATATCTGTCCTTTTACCTTAGGGATAAATATTCATAATGAAAGTGATCCAAACAATCCCTATATGCATGCGATCATTGAACGTAATTCCCCCTTGCCCTCCTCCGTAGAACACAACTTTTATACAATACATGACGATCAGAAAGCCGTTGATATTAAAATTTTTCAGGGAGAGTCCATGTATGCCAACCACAATCTTTTGCTTGGAAAGACAGAGGTCAAAGTCAAACAGGGAAAAGCAGGAGAATATCCGATCAAGGTACGTTTCACTTATGATATCAACGGTATTCTGGATGTGGATATACTCGATACGGGAAGCCAAAACAAAGAAACACTATTAATCACTCCCGCCCATACCACCATGAGTGAAGCAGAGATTGAAAAAGCTCGCAAAGCGTTGGAAAAATTGAAATTCCATCCTCGTGAAGAAGATCAAAATAAGCTGATTTTATCGCGATTGGAACGCTTATTTGAGGAAAGCACTATGGAACAGCGGGAATACATCATAACACTGCACAAGCAATTTGAGGCAGTGTTAGAAAAGCAGGATCGTATCCAGATTGAAGTATACAGGAAAAAATTTGAAGCAATAGTGGATACTTTAGAGCGGGAACTTCATCCTTACCAACCGACCTATCATTGATCGTTCGGAGGTATTTCATGGCACAACGTTATATTGAAGATTCTTGATCTTTCAATCACTACCTTTAACAGTTAACAAAGAAGAAAAAAAGCGATTTGCATAAGAAATCAAAGAAACACGAGGAACCATACATTACGCTTGTTTCACCGTTAATTTTTTGTTAAACTAATACTGATTTACCATTAACTATTAAAAACATACTGAAAGCAGGAAAAACACCATGAAAAAAACAATCTTTCTTTGTATACTGGCTTTGACAACACTTTGTGCTTGTGTCAATCAAACCAATGAAACCAATCAAAACGACCCGAAAGGCTGTGATGACGGTTCCATCTGTGAAACACCGAATCATGCGGACATGAGCGCTTATGAAGGCTTTATGGATGAGGAACACCAATTCATCAGAACCAAGATGAATGATTTTCTATTAAAGTTGGATGCCAATGCGACCGGCGTTTATTACTTCGGTTATTCCACGTGTCCTTGGTGTGTGGAAGCCGTACCGATTCTAAATGAAGTCGCAAAGCGTCATGATACCGTGATTTATTATATTGATAAAAAAGCAGAAACCTCTACCGATGAAGAAAGTAAAAAAATCGAAAGTCGTTTAGGAGACAAACTGGAACTGGATGATGAGGGAAATCCGCATTTGTATGTTCCTTTTGTCGTAGCGATCAGTGAAGGAGAGGTTCGCGCATATCATACCGGAACCGTGGATGATCATGATGCGCATGAACGGAAAATGACGGAAGCGGAAAAAACGGAATTAACACAGATTTATGAAGCTCTGTTTACGGCAATCGAAGAATAGCACACTCTGCGCTGACAATCATCATCATAAAAAAAGGATGTGATCATAATGAAAACAAGAATAGAACATGATGCAATGGGAGAAATTGCCGTCGCGATGGATAAATACTGGGGAGCGCAAACCCAACGCAGTTTGGAGCATTTTCAAATCGGCACAGAAACCATACCCCTCGAGGTAATTGAAGCCTTAGCTCATTTAAAGAAGGCCTGCGCCATAGCGAATCAAGCACTCCAAGAAATTAGCGGAGAAAAAGCCGATGTTATTGTCAAGGTCTGTGATGAAATACTTCATCATCAGCTGGATGATCATTTCCCGTTGGCGGTATGGCAAACCGGCAGCGGTACGCAAAGCAATATGAATGTCAATGAGGTGATTGCCAATCGCGGGAATGAGATCATCGGGAAGCAGCTTCTCCATCCTAACGATGATGTCAATCATTCGCAAAGTTCGAATGATACGTTTCCCAGTGCGATGCACATTGCGGCCATCACTGCTTTAGAACAACAATTACTGCCCCAGTTGAATCAAATGATCTTTGTGATGCAGGATCTGGAGCAAAAAAATAAACACATTATCAAAATCGGCCGCACTCATTTACAGGATGCGACGCCGCTACGCTTTTCGCAAGAGATCAGCGGTTGGCGCGCCATGTTGGAAAATAACCGCACTATGCTAGTCAAAGCCATAGATTCAATCCGCAAGCTGGCCATCGGTGCTACCGCGGTTGGCACCGGTCTCAATACACCGGAAGGCTTCGGACCGCTTGTGTGCCGTACTTTAAGTGAACAGCTTCACAGTGAATTTCATTGTGATCCGAATTATTTTCACGCTTTATCCGCCAAGGATGATATCACATTTGTCCACGGTGCATTAAGAGTATTGGCAGCCAATCTGATGAAAATTGCCAACGATGTTCGTTGGTTAGCCAGTGGTCCGCGCTGCGGCCTCGGGGAAATTACGATTCCCGCTAACGAGCCGGGTTCTTCCATCATGCCGGGAAAGGTCAACCCCACCCAATGCGAAGCGATAACAATGGTCTGCGTACAAGTCATGGGCAATGATAACACAATTACGATGGCCGCCAGTCAAGGCAACTTCGAGTTAAATGTCTATATGCCGGTCATCATTTACAATTTCCTGCAATCGGTACGATTATTGGCAGATGGGTTGCGCTCTTTCCGCATTCACTGTGTATCCGGTATCCAAGCCAATCAGGAAACCATGGATGCTTATCTGCACCAATCCCTAATGCTTGTCACCGCTTTAAATCCGCATATCGGCTATGAAAAAGCCGCTCAAGTCGCAAAAAAAGCCTATCGCGAACAATGTTCTCTGAAAGAAGCCTGTGTCGCTTTGGGTTATTTAAGTGAAGAACAGTTTGATGAATTGGTTGTGCCCGAATCGATGGTATAAAACAAGCTCATCATCCTCTCTGTAATAACCATAAATAAGAGTCGAAAGAAGAAACCCTATATCATTGAGAAGATGCATGAAACTTCCTTTCGATAAGCATAAACCAGCAATGAAAGAAGTAAAACCGACAAAAGAGAAGCTCACATCGTTTTCAGCGACTTGTAAAAGATTTTATACAACATGTAAAAGACTTTAGCCTTCACTTTTTTTCGATTTGTATTATGATTGATATGAGGTGAAATAATGACTTTAGGTGAAAAATTAATCGAACTCAGAAAAAAGCATAACTTAACCCAAGAAAGGCTTTCCGAAGAGTTAAAGGTGACAAGGCAAACTTTATCTAATTGGGAAAAAGGCTTAACCAATCCCGATATTATTCAAGCAAAGAATATTGCATCATACTTTAAAATAAGCTTAGATGATTTAACCAATCATAAGCTGGAAATCACCTGTACCAAACGAAATATACTCTCAAACTTAATCGGAAAAAGATGTTATATCGACATGTTATCGGACGATTATAATGAGGTTTATCAGGAAGTATGTACTATTATTGATGTCGGTGACGAATTCATCAAATTCTCGTTCAGAAAAAAAAATAATGTCATAGAAAAATTGATCGATATTGATCTGATTACCTCTTTTCAAGTAATAGAACAGGGGGAAGAAAAATAATGGAATTTCTTTATGTAATCTTAGCCGTTACCATATTATGCAAACTCTCTGATGTGAATGACAAATTAAAGAAATTATTAACGCAAGAAAAACAAAACAAATTAGATTTCAGCGATTGTTTGAACAAAGATGTATATATCATCTTGAATAATGATAATGTAACCGATTCCTATTTATTCACTTCCATCATGAAAACAATGGGCAAAATTCTGGATTATGATGATCACTGGTTTGTATTTCGTTATTATGATAAAAACAAGAAACAAAATGTTACTCGGTATTTGAGAACATCCGATTTATTGAGTATCAATGAGATAATGAGGGATTAAAATGACCATAAAAAAATTAATCGACCAGTGTTCCAAATTAACACCGGTAGAAAATACCATCGCAAATTATATTTTAGCGCATGCGAATGATATTATGAACTCCACAATTCAAGATTTAGCCGATTCGCTTTATGTTTCCAAATCAGCGATACTGCGGTTTTGTAAAAAAATAGGCTTAAGTGGTTTTAATGATTTAAAGGTGAAGCTGGCTAAAGAATATCATGACGGCAAAGCGAATTCTCATTTAATCAATGTAGATTATCCGTTTTTCTCACATGATACCCCAAAGGAAATCGCTCACAAACTGATTGAGCTATATGAGGTGACGATCAAAGATACCTATACATGCATTGACGATGAAGGATTAAAAACCGTTGCTGATACCATCAATCAAGCGGAAATCATTGATATTTATACCCATGCCCATAATTTTAATATTGCGGAGAACTTCCAAGATAAGATGTTGACGATCGGAAAGAAGGTAAACTGCATCGAGAATTTCTATCATCAGCGTTTAAACGCTTTGGCCAGTAATGCAGCACATGTGGCTATTATTCTGTCTTATTCTGGTAAGGCTTCTTGGATTTTATCCATTCTCAAAAAGCTAAAAGAAAAAAATGTTACCGTCATCCAAATCGGGAAAATCGGCAGTAATCTTTATCCTAATCTTATATCGCATCATTTAGCCATAAGTAATCTTGAAAGCCTGCGTGATCGCATATCACAGTTTTCCAGCCACATCGCCTTACAATATATTATGGATGTATTATATGGTTGTATCTATAATATGGATCATCAAAAAAACAGTGAGTATATTTATCAATCCATTGATTATATGGATGATCGAAAAGAATAAAAAGATTCAAAAAGTGTCAATCTCATTGGCATTTTTTTGTTTTACCTGAAACAAATTATCTGCTTTTCTTCCATGGGTTGTATCTTTATCCAATATGATTTAAAGTATTCGTGTAAAACAACAGAAAGAAGGAAATATCAGATGAAAGATGGAATCAAGATTGTGACAATCGGCGGAGGAAGCAGTTACACCCCCGAATTAATGGAAGGCTTTATAAAAAGATATCAAGAATTGCCCATCCGTGAAATTTGGTTGGTCGATGTGGAAGACGGTCAGGAAAAATTAGAAATTGATGCAAAGCTATCGCAAAGAATGTGGGAAGCGGCCGGTTATGATGTTACCATTCATACCAGTTTGGATCGCAGAACCGCCTTGAAAGATGCCGACTTTGTAACAACACAATTTCGGGTCGGTTTCTTGGAAGCACGGATCAAAGATGAAAGAATTCCTTTATCTTATGGTATGTTAGGACAAGAAACAAATGGAGCCGGAGGTATTTTTAAAGCATTACGTACCATTCCTGTCATGTTAGACATTGTGAAAGATATGAAAGAACTTTGTCCCAATGCTTGGCTAATCAATTTTACCAATCCCAGTGGAATGGTAACGGAAGCTGTAATAAAATACGGAAAATGGCAACGCTGTATCGGGTTATGTAATGTACCGTTAATCGCAATGATGAAAGAACCGACAGCGATCGGTTATGAAAGAGATGAGTTGATTTATCAATTTGTCGGACTCAACCATTTTCATTGGCATAAAGTATTTGATAAAAGAGGAAATGAATTAACCGCAAAAATCATTGATGCAATGTTGGATGGTAAAGATGTCGGATTACCGGCAAATATCAATAATGTTCCTTTCTTCAAAGAACAAATCCAACAAATGCAGATGCTGCCTTGTGGTTATCATCGATACTATTATCGTCAAGAAGAAATGGTAAAGTACAGTATCGAAGAATGGAATGGGATAGGTACGCGTGGGCAACAAGTAAAAGAAACCGAAGAGAATTTATTCCGACAATACCAAGATCCGACTTTAGATCATAAACCGAAAGAATTGGGAAAACGCGGCGGTGCATATTATAGCGATGCGGCTTGTGAATGTATCAACGCCATCTACAATAATAAAAATATTCCCATGGTCGTAAGTACCCAAAACAACGGTGCTATTCCGGAGTTACCTAAGGATGCGGTGGTCGAAGTAAGCTGTATCATATCCGGAAAAGGAGCAACGCCCTTATCATGGGGTAAATTACCGAGTGCTCAACGCGGCTGGCTCCAATGCATGAAGGCAATGGAAGAATGTACCATTGAAGCTGCGATTAGCGGTAACTATGGATTATTAATGGAAGCATTTGCGCTTAATCCGTTAATACCAATGGGGGAATCTGCCAAAAGTGTATTAGATGAATTACTGATTGCTCACAAAAAGTATTTACCGCAATTCCATGAAAAAATATCGGACTTAGCAAGCCAAAACATTACAATAAAAGATCCTGTAATCAATGAATTGATAAAGAATGAACATTAATGTATCACATTCATGGAACCTCTTGATTCATAAGCATAAAAATGTTATGATTCCAAAAACAACGCAGCCATACCTCCTTAATGATAATATATGGTTGTAAGGAAGGGGATTTCATGATGAAAATGATATTATTTGATTTGGATGGAACTTTATTGCCGATGGATCAGGAAGCATTTACAAAGGCATATTTTAAATTGTTAGCCGCCAAATTTGCCTCCTATGGTTTTGAAGCAAAACCGTTGATTGATACGATATGGGCAGGTACAGCCGCGATGGTGAAAAATGACGGAAGTCGTAATAACGAAGCCGTATTTTGGGAGATGTTTGAGAAAACATTCGGAACAGAAAAAACGTTATTGGCAAAAACACATTTTAATGATTTTTATACCAAAGATTTCAATGAAGCAAAAAGCTGTTGCGGGTATAATCCCAAAGCAATACAAGCAGTAAAAAAGGCAAAACAATTAGGATATCGGGTTGTGCTTGCGACCAATCCGATATTTCCGAAAGTTGCGACCGAGAATCGCACGCGTTGGGCCGGTCTCTCCTTTGATGATTTTGAACTTTGTACCACCTATGAAAATACTTGCTACTGTAAACCCAATCCTGAATATTATCGGGATATTGCAAAAAGATTCGCGGTGAACGAAGAAGATTGCCTAATGATTGGCAATGATGTGAGCGAAGATATGATTGCTGCATCCATCGGAATGAAAACCTTTCTTCTGACGAATTGCTTAATCAATACCGAACAACGCGATATCAGCGCATATCCAAACGGTGATTTTGATCAGTTGATCCATTATCTGGAACATATATAAACACCACTATATGAGTGCAAATACGAATATTTCTGATACCATATGAATGATTATCATAAAAAACAAACCAAGAAGCGGTGTAACCATCGCTTTTTGCTTTTAGTGAATCATCTTACTAATTAACGCTCATTTGTGATAAGCTGAAAATCATTATTTTCTATCAAATATCATTGTTATCAAGTTCGCTTCTCTTTCGATTGCTCCTTATCTTACATTGAAATTTCTATTTCATCGCTTTTAAACCTTATCCCCGATCAGCGCTTTCCTTTTTGATAACATGAATAACAGGATCATAACTCCTGTGGTGACTGCTTCACCAACCGCATAGGATAACCATATCCCGATAATTCCCAGTAACTTGGAAAGGATGAGGGCAAATAATACGATGAGAATAAAACCACGTAACAGAGATATGATGGAAGCATTCTTCGCTTCATTGGTCGCACTGAAAAAGCTGGCTCCGACAATATTCACTCCGGAAAAAAGAATGCCGATGAAATAAAGCCGGATGCCTAAATGGGCATAACGATATAGTTCTTGATTGCTTTCACTGTTAAAGACAGCAATAAAAGTATCTGTGCCGATGAATATCACAACATATAAAACCACGGCCAAAACCAGTGCCATTATGAATGATAACCGCTTTAATATGTGAATATTTTCATCCTTACCTAAACCATAATCGCGGCTGATCAAGGGCTGACTGCCGTTAGCGATACCGTTAAATACCGCAACCGCCACAAGGGCAATATTCGCTATGATACCATAGGCAGCGACGGCAGTGTTTCCGGAAATCGACAGGATGATATAATTGAATGTCATCGTAACCACACCGGCGGATACATGTGCAACAAAAGCCGGTATTCCCACTTGACATGAAGATAAAAGTCTTTTAAAAGATGGTCTGCATATTTTTAGTTTAACATGGTTTTTCTTTGATAGAAAATGAATCATACAAATCAGAATTCCCAATACCGGTGAAAGCGCCGTTGCCAAGGCTGCCCCTTTCATCCCCATTCCGAAAGGAAACATGAGAACATAATCAAACACAATGTTAAAAAGGCTGCTGATCAAAGTAGACATCATCGCAACAATCGGTGCGCCGTCATTTCGGCAATAGGCATTCGCAGCCAGATTCCACATAAAAATCGGCCCAAACAGCATAAATATCCTCGTATACTCTTTACCGGCCGCCATCACAGCATCATCTGCGCCCAAAAACTGAAGAAATGGTTCCGTCGCAAACAAACCGATCACAGAGAACATCAATCCACATATAGTGGCAAACACCAATGCGTTAAACAAATAGGAGTCCGCCTCTGTTTTATTCTTTGTTTTTAAAATACTGTAACGGATCACCGAGCCAATCCCAATCATATCACCGATACCATATATAACATCATAAACAGGCAATACCAAATTCAAAGCCGCAATTCCTAATGTTCCCTGAGCTTTGGATATGAAATAGGTATCCGCAAGGATATAACAGGACATACCCACAATTCCTAATATATTTAAACTTGCATATTTTGCGAATTCTTTTTTTATTTCCATTGTTATCACCATTCTGTCGCTACTATTTTTTCTTCTGCTTTCATCCATAAAATCAAGAAGGAATTACTAAATGACAGAATTATATCAGAAAGTAAATACACTTGTCCAGAATGCTGTTTGTCATCCGCAATCGGATTCGTCAAGCAGTCTTTGATAGAAAGAAGGAATTATGCTGATCGTCTTTATCCGCATAGAAATTGAAATTTCATTGTTTCGGTTCATGGCTTAGGGGTGAGACTATACAACCTTTTAATACTGCCTTAGTGTCTCTTTTTAGCAAATACTCTGTTATAAAACTTCTCATAGAAAAATGTGCCTGTGATGATGCGCTATCATTTTAACCATATCTGTGATTTTAGATTATTCTTTTTCTATCAATGATCAATGAGAAATATGAATCGAATAAAAAGGGGATCACATCAATGATCAGCCCCTTATTTATGTTAACGAATACGTGCTACATTGGTCGCAATCGCCGCTTCCCCAACAGCCTTGGCGATGACCCTTGCGACATCACGGTTCAATGCACTGGGAATGATGTAATCGACGCTTCGTTCCTCGTCACTGACCAATGATGCCAAAGCTTTCGCCGCCGCGATTTCCATCGCCTCATTGATATCGGATGCCCGAACATCCAATGCCCCGCGGAAAATTCCCGGGAAAGCTAAAACATTGTTTATTTGATTGGGATAATCGCTTCTTCCCGTTCCTACAATATAAGCGCCGGCTTGTTTGGCTTCATCCGGCATGATTTCCGGAGTGGGATTGGCCATTGGAAATACGATCGCATGATCCGCCATGGATGAAATCATTTCCCCATCTACGGCATTCGGTGCCGATACACCGATAAAAACATCGGCTTGGCGTATGGCATCACGTAAGGTTCCGCGCTGTTGATGACGATTGGTGGCTTTGGCCATAGCGCGTTGAGCTTCATTCAGCCGCGAATCATCACCATCCAATATGCCGAAACGATCACACAACACAATATCACCAAATTCCATACGTGCCAATAGCTGCGCAATCGCAATGCCGGCCGAACCGGCGCCGTTGATGACGATTTTTAACTGTCCCATTTCCTTACCGCACACTTTCACCGCATTGATCAAAGCAGCTGCCACGACAATCGCCGTGCCGTGTTGATCATCATGAAACACCGGAATATCACAGCGTTCTTTTAACTTCGCCTCAATCTCAAAACAGCGCGGTGCCGCAATATCCTCCAAATTGATACCGCCAAAACTGCCGGCCAATGCGGCAATAATATTCACTATTTCATCGCTGTCCTTACTGCGGATACATAACGGAATCGCATCAATACCGCCGAATTCCTTGAATAAAACACATTTTCCTTCCATCACCGGCATTCCGGCCTCCGGTCCGATATCGCCAAGGCCCAAAACTGCCGTACCATCGGTAATCACCGCAACACAATTTCCCCGGCCGGTCAATTCATAGGATTGATCAATATCCTTTTGAATTTCCAAACAAGGCTGCGCCACTCCCGGCGTATAAGCCAGTGAAAGATCATCTCGGGTTGCTATTTTCATTTTCACCGTGCTTGTCAGTTTTCCTTTCCACTGTCTGTGTAATCGCAGTGATTCTTTTGCATAATCCATTTGTATTCACCTCATTCAATACTTTTTCAACAGTTTACAAATACGTTTCTTTTGTTTCGGTAATGTCTGTTTCCACATCGGTAACAGCTTTTCCAACTTATTCTTTTTCTCCTCTAATAATGCTTGCTTTTTTACCAATTCACTTGTCGCATGACAGGCATAATAGGCGCCAAGTGCAAAGGCAGTCCAATGAATGGCTCGATCCACTTTTTCCATATCCACTTGAGAAAGGGCTCGCTGCCAACGTGATGGCTTTTTATCCTGATCGGCATCCGCTATCAAAACTTTTAACAATTCACTTTCCGCTTCACGACTTGCGGCCGGGTTACCGGCAACCACGCCGCCCCGTTCGACATCTTCACTCACGACACTGCCATCATGAATAATCGCATAGGCTCCAAGAGTAACACCGGGCAAAATCGTGACATCATTACCGATCCATACATGATCCTCAATAACGATATTCGCTACGCTTTCCTTATGACTTTGGCGCAGCTGCGGATCCTTGAGCAGCCGTGTGGTAATCAAACGTACCGCATTTCCCATCTCAACATGACTGCCGATGGTAATATTCCCTTCATCTTCAAAAATTGCACCGTGTCCGCATGTGAAATTGCGACCGATCGTAATGTGACTGCCATAGCGGCAATAAAACGGCTGACCGATCTGAAAGCATCCTTTGGCATGAATCAGTCCTTTCAAATAGCGATTACGCCGATCAAATTCACTGACAAAACTGCGATTATAGCGATATTGACGATGCGCCGCTACATTGCGCTTCCACAGGCGAGTCAGCGAATCCCTTTGAATTAATCCATCTTGATTCTTTTTCCTGCTCATGATTCTCTCTCCTTCTATCCCATTCTTTTATATCATAGAGGTGCTTAGACTATGTTCAAGCGCCTTTTTATGTCTAACTAAGAGCGATCCTCCCTTACGATGATGTCGCTTTCTTCCTCCCCTATTTTATTTATCGTATCGCGAAACTGTTTTTCACAGCGGCGAATAAAGCGCTTGTAATATAATACGGTAAACACATTGGCAATGCCATCGAAGATCAACAAAAAGCTGAAACAATTTTCCATCATCGCGCCAAGATCAACCAAGACGAGGATGACACCGCACACCGCCGGCAGCACTGCCATGAACAGGTTCAGTTGCCATTTAGAATCGTTCACTCTTAATAGATTCATACTGTACTGCAAACGCAGAAAGCTGTCTAACACCACTGCCACCGCAATGACCGGACGATAATTCAAAACAATAAATTCCGCCTTAGCACTGACTACCAAACCGGCGAAAATCAATAACAGACCCAATGAAAAAGAAAAGTCCTGCGGTTTCATGTAATCCTTTTTGAAAAAATAGATCAGTGTTTGTAAAGCACCAACAACCGCAATGACGAGTCCGCCAATCCGAAAAAAGCTCAAAAATTCATTGGCCGGTACAGTATAGGATATGATCGCAAATATAAAGTAAAACGCCGAAAGGGCAAGCAACTTCCAATTTTCTATCTTCAAATTCATTTGGCCTTCCTCTTTTCTTTTCATCATCATACCATGAATTCCCCTCAGAAACAATATCAATCGCCATTCGACGCACCTTTTTTACCCGATAACCATGCGGAAAATCATGACTTATGCAATATCTGACGTTATGAATAAGCACCGCAAAATCAATACCGAATCATAAATCAAAAGTGATATAAAAAAGGACAGACCTCTGTTTCAAACAGAAATCAATCCTTTATCGTGATCTCATGAAACAAACTAATTTTCACCTGAATATCAGGAGTCCTTTTATTCCTGCGTCAACATCGTACGCGGTGCGATCTTTCTGATTTTTAATGATAACAGACAAGCCATCGTAAACGCAAACAGGATGAGGACAACGGTAGCCACACTGATAAAATCCAGCGGTACGATGAAACTGCATTTGACAATACCGATACTGCTTAAGAATAGCGCTATCAACGGATTGATGATCACGCTGCCTCCGATCGCGCCGATGATCGCAGAAATGATCAATGCCGGCATAAAGGTAAGCGCATTTTGTAAGATAAGCTGACCGGTAGTATAACCAAGCGCCTTCATTATGCCGTAATCACGCTTTTGATGATTTAACATCGTTCGTACCAACAAATACAATACAAAGGTGATGATCACTGCGCTCAGTATTAAAATGGCAATGACAAGTACCGTCATCAACGAAACATAAATGCTTGCCGAACCCGCGATCACAGAATCAATATTGATTGTGGTATTAATTTGATTGGGATAGCGATCTTTGATCTCCGTATTGAACGCATCGATGTCAATATCCTCCCGCAAATCCAAATAATAGCTCATATTCGTTAGTTCCCCCAATCGCTCATAACCCGCACGACTCATTAAGCAGTCCTTACCCAGATTATTAGTAGTCTGCGTTAAACCCGTTATGATATAGGTGATCTGATTACCGTTGGCAGTGATCGTCATCTCACTACCGATGTGCAGGCCTGTTTCATTGGCATATTTTGCGGCGATCGCAATTTCATTATCATAGCGAGGAAAGCGTCCTTCTATCATCACATTCGCGTTGTTCACCTTGGTAAAATCATCACTGAGCGTAGCGAGCAAACCGATCTCATCCTCATGACGTACCTCAATCGAATGATACAGATAGATCTTTTCGACTCGATCATCTTCACTCATCGCATCATAAAACTTTGATTCGATCGATTCATTGACATTAATGCAACTGTCCGCTGTTTCACCGACGATCATATTGAGGAAAGGGGTCATATCGGAAATCATGCTTTTCCACATCACCCCCGAAAACACAACCACCAATGAAAGCGCCAGCATCGTAATCGCAATCGTCACATTGTACTTCATTCCCGAAAGGGTGGTTTTCAGCGCCAACGCCAATGACAGCGGCGCATGGCTTTGATCCAACGGAATACGATTGCGTTTAAAATTATGCGTGGAAATCCCTTGGCGAAGGGCGACGATCGGATCTACGTGATTAATACGGTGAGCCGATAGCCAAACCACCAACACCACACTGCCAACCAGAATCAACAGGGTGAGGAGCGTGGGCAGCGGTAAAAAGCGCATGTTATAAGGAATACCTGTCTGCGCTTCCATCATCGTGTTGAGCAAGGGAAACAGACCATAAGCAATACTCACTCCCACCAAACACACAAGGAAGGCAATGCCACCGTATTGCATGAATAAAGAAGCGATCAACTGACGACTCGTATATCCCACAGCCTTCAATATACCCAATTCATCCATATGTTCCTGAATGTCATTGATGATATTCGATACGATGACCACTAAGGCGATCACCAGGATGAAAAAAGCCATAGCGCTTAATATACCGGAACAGATCATTTGCGATATATAACGTGATACGGTTACGAGCGCATACGAGGTGCTGGCCATATGCGTATCCGGATATTGGGCGGAAACGGCATTTTTTAACATTGCCTCGACACTTTCACTTTCACCCTGATCGCTTAGTCGAATTCCAAACAGCGTGGCTTTTGGGGCATAACCGAGTGTTTCCAGTTCTTGATAATGATCCTTTGTTAATAAAATTTCCATTATCGCACAATTATTCGAACCGGCCATGGTGCTGTTAAAAAAGCCCAGAACCGAATACGTCATCGGATGTGAACCGATTGTGATCGTGATCGTCTTACCGATCGCAATATCATCCGACTGGTAGATCAACGGCAAGTAAACCCCGCTCTCCTTACCACTGTCCTCAATCATTTCGACTCTGCCGATGGAACGTGCCAATGCCGCTTCTTTTTCTAAAAACACCATTTCCGCATTCATTTCCCCACCGTTATAATCAAAACCCCCTCTCATATGCAAGGCATCCGCAATGCTGTATTCACGCGTTCGCCCATCACTTTCCAATTTCTGCGTCAAATATTCACTCAATTCCGCCGTATCATCATCCACCACCAATAGCACATCTTCCCCATGAAGCGCTTCATGACAGCGATCAAAATTCTGTTTATAGTCCATTGCCAACATCAACCACAGTTGAAGCATACAAGCTGCCAATAAAATCAAGACGACTACCGCAAAATTTTGACCCTTGGCACGATGAAAGCGAGAAGCCGCAATCAAAAACGATCGCCTCATATTACCACCCCATCTGCGACAAAAAGGCCGACAGCCGTTCATGACGCTTTTGATCCTCTGTCGTATAACGCCCCAAATCACATTCCCCTAAAATTATGCCGTCTTTCAAATACAAGATGCGATTCCCACGCAATGCAGAGCGAAGATCATGCGTGACCATAACAACGCTCTGGCCTTGGTCATGAAACTGCGTTAACAGGTTTAATACATCCAATGAGGTTTGCGAATTTAACGCTCCGGTGGGCTCATCGGCGAAAAGCACATCAGGCTGATTAATCAAGGCTCGCACAATACCGACCCGCTGCGCTTCACCGCCGGATAGCTGAGTGGGAAACTTCTTTTGGGTTGCCGGAGAAATCCCTACCGCCGCCAACAATTCTCGGGCTTTGGCACTAAGCGCTTTTTTATTTTTGGTCGTTAACAGTCCGGCCGCCATAATATTATCCAAGACCGACATCGAATCAATCAGATAAATCTGTTGGAAGACAAATCCGCAATGAGAACGGCGAAATACGGCCAGTTCGTCTTGATTCATTGCCGATATTTCCTGATCACAAAACATCAGTGTTCCCAAGGTGGGCGTGTCCATGCCGGAAAGCGCATATAACAGTGTCGATTTTCCGGCACCGCTGGCTCCCATGATCACCGTAAAATCCCCTTGATACAATTCTAAATCAATGTTTTTCAAAACGTGCTGCATCGTCCCGCCACTGGAGAAGGACTTGCTTAAACGATCGGTTTTCATCAATACTTTTTTCATATCCGACCTCCTTTATCCACGTTTCATTTTAATGAAATGTCCCGAGAACTTCTTTAAGAAATTCTTAAATATTTCTTAAATCGCGCCGCTGTATGCGATCATGACACTCACTTTTAAACCATGCTCACCGTTTTCCACCAATAACTCTCCGCCCATTTCCCTCATGAAAGTATTACTGACATAAAGTCCCAAACCGGCGCCCTCAATTTGTTCGCGGTTGGCACCGCGGAAATACTTCTCTTTTAATCGCGGCAATTCCTCGCTCAAAACTCCGCCACCCTCATCTTCAATTTCCAACACCAGATGCTGTTTGATTTGACGCAGCGTTACTGAAATTGCCGTATTCGCATATTTATAAGAATTGGCAAAGATATTATCCAGTACCTGTTGGAGCCGAAGAGGATCCGCATATAAAAGCACCCCCGGGATCATCGGCAATGCGGCGCGATGTAAATAGTCCGCATTTTCTAACATCGTCACTAATTGATCGCTTTCTATATCGATCGGATGAATTGTCAGCTGATTCAATTCCTCTAATGTCGCTGTAAATAAATCACTGACAAGCGTATTAATCTGATCGCTTTTCTGCATGATTTGAGTAAACTGTTGTCGCTGTTTGTCATCCCCACATAATGCCATCCCCAACTCGGCGGTGGCTTTGATACTGGCAACCGGTGTTTTGATGTCATGAGAGAGTTTCGCCACCAATTCCTTTTTACTCGCATTGGCTTGCGCTTCGGCTTGGCGAGAGCGTTGCAGTTCCGAACGCATGATATCAAAGCTTTCCGTAAAGGCCCCAAAAACATTTTGGCGATCCATTTTCAAGGGAACATCCAAATTACCGGCCGCAACACGTTGCGCAAACGCCTTCAGTTTTTGAAACGGCACAATGATCGCATAACGCATATAAGCGAGATAAATTCCCATGATCAAACATTGAATCACAAAAGTGACGGCAGTGATGGTCAGAATCTTTTGTTTCCAAGCGATAAAAACTTGTTCACTGTCATTGGCAATAATGATTTTTCCCACCGTTACTCCATTTGTTTCTACATCAAGAATTGTGTCACGATGACGAATCGCCGTATTGATGCTCGTACTCAAATCATGTCGGGTTTCAAAACGGATCGCGCCCTCTTGATCCAATATCACATAATCCAAGCCGGTATGGTCATGATAAGCATCCAGATCATCCCAACGCTCTTGAATCGTATTGACAAGTTCATTAATCAAAACGGCATCCGATTCGTCACTTTGATTGCTTACTGCTAAAAAATACAAAGCACTGATTTCCCATATCACAGCGATCCCCATGATCCATAACCAAATACGCTGTTTCATTGTTCAACCCCGCAAAAGCGATAGCCTTCTCCCCATACAGTCATAATATATTTCGGATTTCCGGCATCGGGTTCAATCGCTTCCCTTAGCTTTCGAATATGCACATTCAGCGTTCCGTCTCCGGTAAAGGTATCCTCCCAAACATTTTCAAACAATGCTTGTTTGGATACGACTTTCCCTTCATGTTTTATTAAATAAGTCAAAAGCTTCCATTCCCGGGCAGTCAGCTTTACCATCACTTTGTTCACCTTAATTTGGTGCATCTCAAAATCCACGCTCAACCACCCATCATCATACTTGTCGCTCGCCTGTTTCCCATAACGTTTTAACACCACTTTCACCTTGGCCAATAAAACACCCAATGAGTACGGCTTTTGTATATAGTCATCTCCACCGATATGTAAAGCGATCATTTGATCATCATCACTGGTACGTGCAGAAATAAATAAAATTGGGATATCGGTTTGATTGCGCAATTCTTTACACAATGCAAAACCGCTACTTTCGCCCAGATTGATATCCAACAAAATCAACTTTGTCGTATGTTTTTGCAGGAAAGCACGACACTGTTTCGCATCGTAAACCACAGCGGTTTTTACCCCAAATAAATTAAAATACTCAGCGGTGCTGTCCGCTAATAATTTCTCATCATCAACCATTAAACAATCATAGTTCATCGTCGTTCGCCCCTATCCAATTTGCTGATTTTATTATACGCGTTTACGGCTTTGATGGCAAACAACGTAAAAAAGCAACAGCGGCAATGTCTGTTGCTTAAGTCATTCATGACGGCTTACCGATCGGACAGTTTCCCATAAAAAGTAAGCAGATACAAACCGCATAATCCGACCAAACCATACACAATTTTTGAAAGCATCGTCATGGTGCCAAATAAATAGGCAACCAAGTCAAATTCAAATAAGGCAATCAAGCCCCAATTCACGCAGCCGATAATGGCAATGCCTAATACGATACCGTTTATAATTTTCATCTCATTGACCTCCAATCAGAATTTGGATGCTTAATCTCCGCCGGGACCGTCTTTGCGTTCTCGCTCATCGGGATAATATTTTAAATTGGCATTGGTCCACTGATTGTTTCCCTCATCTTTTTTATTTTCTTTCTCGTCATGCGGTTCTTGTTTATTTTTCTTCATCGTTACCGACCTCCGCTATTATTATGTTCAGAGTATTGACAAATATGAAGAGTAAATACGAAAAACATAAGCAGTGAACAAAAAAATCATTAAGCATGCCTTTTTGAGTGAAACCATGATATAATGAACCGAAAGAGGTGACAGCAATGAAAAAAACATTTAAAGTATCCGGAATGATGTGCGCCCATTGTGAACAGCGAGTAAGCAACGCTTTAACGCAAATGGATGGAATGAAACAGGTACAGGCGGATGCCAAAGCCGGCACCGTCGTCTGTGAGTTTGATGAAGCCAAAATCACCGCTGATCAAATTCGCACAGCCATTGAAGAAGTCGGCTATGATGTAGTAGAGGGCTGATGATTGATAATGCTTCTGAAACAGATTCGGAAGCATTTTTTTTGATACGGTTAACAGTGTTTACCTTGAATAAAAATAAAAAAAGCATCATTTGCTTTCCCTTTTGTTGCTTTATCCGATATAATAGAGTATGTAAATATACTTTCATATATGAAGAAAGGATCGTTACTGCGAATGAACCAAAGAACCCTATGTATCAGTATCATTCTTTGTTTGGTGTTCAGCTCCTTCCTATCCGTTCATGCCGCGGATAATTGGTTCTATATAGAAGAAATTAAGGCGGACGGAACCACAAGAGTCATCGACAAAGTGCAATCCTATACTGTCGCAAAAGCCACTTATGATGCCCATGAGGCCAATACTTATAATATCCAGATTCGCCATGGAGAAGACGTATGGAAGATGAAGTACGGGATTGTTTTATTTCATACAAGTGAAACTTGCGATTATAATGTGACTTATAAAAGTGCGATCGGTAACGGCTACACCAACGGCTGTTACGGCATTGACGCTGCCTATTTGGGATCAGATGAAAATGACTTTCAGAATTTTTATTTATCCGGAATTCATGGCAGCACCAGTGGTGATGATGTCGATTTACAGCCGATTGAAACCGCAGCCAATGTTTCCCAATATCAAGTAAGAGATGGCTATCTCTATCATCAAATCAAAACCGATCGTAATCATAATGTTTACGGTGCGGATATTTTTCTCGGTAAAGCACCGGATTATTTATCGGATGATCACTCGTATTATTCCTATGACGGTCATTATTTTTACTCCATCGGTGAGAACAGTGAAGGATTTCATCAAATGATTGATGATCTTAAAGACGGTAATTTTATACATTCGATTAATGCGGGACAACCTTTTTATCAATATTTCCAATATTTATCCCACCGCTCTACCACCCAGTACAGTGCAGCGGAGATGGAACAGTATTTCCATGATCAGCTGCACATCAACAGTTCTCTTACTACCTATCGCAGTATCGGTATTTCTCAAAATGCGATATTGACACAGAGTCTGTTAAAAGACAGTGGTGATTCTTTCCTGTTTTATCAAGATCGCTACGGTGCCAATGCGATGATGATGTTATCATTGGCGATGAACGAAAGTGCACTTGGACGCAGTTATCTCGCTTATACACGCAATAATTTGTTTGGTCATGCGGCTTTTGACTCGGCGGTGGAGGAAAACGCCTCCCGTTATCAAAGCGCTTCCGCCAGTATTCGCTCGCATGCTCTCCATTACATAAACGAAGGGTATGGCGATCCCGATTCCTTCAGCTGGAACGGCGCTTATTTCGGCAATAAGGCCGGTGGCATGAATGTGGCCTATGCTTCCGATCCGTATTGGGGCGAAAAAGCCGCGCAGTATTATGAGCGCGTTGACATCGCAATGGGCGAAAAAGACAAAAACGCACAAGCACTGGGCGTCTTAATCAAGCCCAATATTAACATCTATGAAAAACCCGATACCGATAGTAACGTATTGTATACCAACGGAAATCGCTCCGACTTCCCCGTACTCATTTTGGAGGATAACGGCGAATGGTATCAAATTCAAAGCGACAAGGCTTTGGCAAGCGGTGACGGCTATGATTTTACAAAATCGGTCGGCTATGTAGCCAAAGCGGATGTGAAACCAGTGAACGGAGCGATTCCTGCGCCCAAGCAACAGCGTTATGCGATTACATTTGATGCCGGTAACGGTCACTTCGATAGTGGCGAATCCACACTCACCCTCAAACTAAGCAAGGATCAAATGCCGGCGGTTCCCACTCCGATCCAATCGGGATCCTTGTTTATCGGTTGGGATCATGAACTGGAGCCGGTCAGCCAAGCTACGACTTATACCGCCAAATATGAATCGATCACATCCGTAAAGTGGAAAACGTTGCCGCAACAGACTTATCAAAAAGAACAGGAATTGGATGTCAGCGATGGCATGATTACTATTACCGATGCACACGGAGAAACGCAGGATATTGCGTTAAATACGTCCATGGTTTCGGGATATGATTCCCAAAAGTGCGGTTCGCAAAAACTCACGGTAAACTATCAAGGTGCTTCCATCACCTATCAAGTGGAAGTAAAAGAAAACACCTCACCCCTTACCGCTGATCAACAGACACGTTTGAACAACCTGTTAAAACGTGAATGGAGTGAAGAATTGACTGCCGAAACCAAAGCAGAAGTTTTGGATTTGAAAAAAATTCTTGATGAACAAGGCATGCCCGATTTGAGCACCGATGATTTGCGACGATTGGATGCATATATTCAAAAAGCCTATGGTTCCGCTTTACAGATACGCATCGCTGACGGCGGTCAAGATATCAGTGCATCGGGACTCAGTTCCGCGATCGCTTTGGAAGAGCCGGCGTTCTTTCCGCAGATCTTACGCTTGACATGGATCAAGGACATCCCTCGCCAAAAAGAAACACTGTTAACACAAGTGGCAGAAGGCAATGGGTACGACTTGGAATATTGCTTTTCCCTCAATGGCGGCAAAGATATGAAAGATGCGCCGTTACAGAGTGAAATTATTATCTCTTTTCCCAAACCTGACGATCACCCTGACAATTACCATTATCTGATCTTGCGCTATGAAGACGGCCAAGTCATTCAGGAACCGGTTTATCAAAGTGAAAACCGCATCACTTTCAGTACCGATACCTTTGGTGATTATGCCTTGATATATCGCCCCGGCGGTATCGTCAATGCCGGTGAAGATATGTTAGAAAACAATTCGGTTGCGACCAATCCCCCTTCCTTATTGGAATATATGATCTGGATCATCGCTACATTGATTGTTTTATTCCTAATGGTAATAACCTGTATCATTCGCCGAAGACGTAAAAAAGCATATCAATCCAAAGATGATCATCAAGAATCGACAAGGAATCCCTATCCGTCACCAACACCTCCATATAACGATTCTGAATTCTACGGATAAACAAAAGGGTATCACCACTCCTTTTACATTTACTTTGAATATGACAGGAAATAATTTCCGATGAATAATGATTGGTATTATCGTTTACCAACATTTGCAGTTATCCGAAAATTTCGGATAACTGCATTTTTTAATAACTCGACTAAATAACGCTAAAAACATACAAAATAAAAAAGTTTGTACTCATTCCTATTTCCTAACCCCTCTTGTAT
>CAJUGR010000013.1:20219-23235 GCA_910586285.1 uncultured Erysipelotrichaceae bacterium | reverse complement strand
CTGCCGTGACAAGCGAAAATGAAGCAAAAATAGGAGAAATTGCTTATCCTACTTGAAAAGCAGCTCTTGATGCAGGTGGTGAAGCAACATTATTAAAAGATATAGAAGTTTCGGGAATCATTGAAATTACTGTGGATATTACTTTAAACTTGGGGAATTTCACTATGACAAATAACGTTGTTATCGGTTGATCAGAAATAATGAAAAAAAGTGACAAAGATGTGCTATAATAAATAAGAATGCGATAAATGAGAGGGTGTAAACCATGATAATTCGTTCCGTTGAAAGCATCATTGCCATGCTGGATGCCGATTATATCGAAAACGATGATATTCAGAAACGAATTGGCGGCGTTTCGATTGATTCGCGCAAAGTCGTGGAAGGAAATTTATATATACCGATTAAGGGTGTCCGTCATAACGGGCACAAGTTTATTGAAGAGGCCATCGCCAACGGTGCCGCCGCAACACTGTGGAATCGTGATGAACCCAATCCGCCTAAAGAAATTACGGTGATTTTGGTGGATGATACCACAGCAGGCTTACAACAGCTGGCCGCTGTGTATCGCCGTCAGCTATTGATGCGTGTGGTCGGAATTACCGGCAGTAACGGCAAGACCAGCACCAAGGATATTTTGGCCGGAATGCTATCACAGAAATTTCGAACCCAAAAGACACTGGGCAATTTAAATAATGAAATCGGGGTGCCGTTGACCCTCTTATCCATGAGTGAACAGACCCAAGTGGCAGTGGTGGAAATGGGAATGGAAAACAGCGGTGAACTGGCTTTTTTAAGTCATATGGTCAAACCGGATATTGCGATCATTACCAATGTGGGAATCGCTCATTTGGAAAATTTGGGATCCTTGGCCAACATTGCGAAAGCCAAGGCGGAAATCAGTGAAGGCTTGTCCGGTCACGGTACATTGATCTATAACGGCGATCAGGAGTTATTGCATGATGCGATTACCCGTAAGGCATTAAACGGGCATATCCGCATTAAGACATTTGGTGAAGATAAGCATAATGATATGGTATTGACTCATGTTGTACAAAGTACAGACGGAATTAGTTTTGGCGTAAACGATGAGGATGTTCATTTTACGATGAATATGTTGGGACGCCATCAGGCAATCAACGCAACGGCGGCGCTGCTTTGTGCCCGGGAATGGAATCTTTCTGATGAAGAGATTCAGGAAGGCTTAAAGCGAATTGAAAAAACCGGAATGCGCAACGAATTGATTCCGATTCATAACGCTTGGATTTTGAATGATTCTTATAAATCGAATCCCCAAAGCTGTATTGCGGCTTTGGATACCTTAGCGATATTCGATGTACCATATAAAATCGCAGTTTTGTCCGATATGTTGGATCTAGGGGATGAAAGTGACATGATTCATTTTCAGTTGGGGAAGCAACTGGCGAATTATGACTTGGATGAGGTGCTTACTTATGGCAAAATGGGCGCATTTATCACCCAAGGCGCATTACAGGAATGCGATCGTCATGTGCGTATTCGCCATTTTGAGGAAAAAGAGCAGCTGGTGCGATATTTAAAACCTTATCGCAAAAAACGCTGTATGATGTTAATCAAAGGCAGTCACAGTATGAAGATGGATGAAGTTGTGGCTGCGTTATGTGAAAACGATCACAAAAGACAGAGGTAATCTATATGAAAAAAATTAGGTTGGCAATTATATTTGGGGGAAAATCTAGTGAATATCCCGTATCATTACATAGTACGGCTTCCGTTTTACGACAAATTAACAAAGAGCGTTACGAACTTGTGTTAATTGGTATTACTCCGGATGGAAAATGGCTTCGCTATCAAGGCAGCGTTGAGGATCTGGAACATGATCATTGGATGGAACATCCGGATAATCAAGCAGTGGTATTGTCCTGTTCGAACCATGAGGGATTGTTGGTACTGCATCCGGACGGACACTTTGAACGCTGTGAAATTGATTGTATTTTTCCGATTTTACATGGAAAAAACGGCGAAGACGGCACCATTCAAGGATTGTTCGCCTTGGCAGGAGTTCCCTATGTCGGTTGTTCCACATTAAGTTCTGCCATCTGCATGGATAAGGAAATGACCCACATTATCTGTGAGCGCGCAAATATCCCCTGTGCCCCGTATATGGCTGTTTATGAAGATGAGGTTAGCGATCTGTCTGCGCTTTTTGAAGAGGCAAAACAAAAGGTAGGAGTACCTTTTTTCGTCAAGCCGTGTAATGCCGGAAGCAGCTTTGGGGTACACAAGGTACATGATTTTGAAGCGTTTGAACATGATTTGCGCGATGCGTTTTATCATGACGGTAAAGGAAAAGTCATTTTGGAGGCCACCATTGAAGGCTTTGAGATCGGTTGTGCCGTGATGGGAAATCACGAATTGTTCGTCGGCAGTGTCGATGAAATCGAAATCGGGGAAGAGTTTTTTGACTACGAAGGAAAATATGAAATGGTCAATTCGGCCATTTACTGTCCGGCGCGTATTTCAAAAGAATTGTTTGAGGAAGCGCGTGACTTGGCCAAGCGTGCCTATCGGGCGATGAATTGTCAGGGAATGACACGGGTGGATATGTTTGTGACCAAACAACAGACGATTGTGTTTAATGAATTAAATACGATACCAGGCTTTACCGCTACCAGCCGTTACCCGACCATGATGAAAGAGGTAGGAATTGCCTTTCCCGCATTGATTGATCGTTTGGTGGATTTGGCGATGGATTCAAACATAGAATAAAGGGGAAGGTGATGGTATGGATAAAAGGCAGGGACGCTGTTGGGCAGAAATTGATCTGGCAGCGATTCATCATAATGTAGGGGAAATTCAGAAAATGATACCCGCAACGACCAAGATCATGGGAATTGTCAAGGCCAATGCGTATGGACACGGAGATATTGCGATTACCCAGGAACTGATTCGCTGCGGCATTGATTTTTTCGGTGTCGCCAGTATGGAAGAAGCGCTGGCACTGCGTGATGCGGGAATTGCGGAACCGATTTTGATTCTC
>CAJUGR010000013.1:0-20209 GCA_910586285.1 uncultured Erysipelotrichaceae bacterium | reverse complement strand
ACACACCGCCGTTTCAGTTTCATTATCTGCATGAGCGAAATATTATTCAGACGGTGATCTCAGCTGCGTATGGGTATGAATTATCGGCATATGCACAAGCCCATGATGTAAAGCTGCATGCGCATATTAAAGTGGATACCGGAATGTGCCGCTTAGGGATTCAATGCAAGGTCGATCGTTGGGACAGTGATGATGTGAAAGCCATGTATCATTTGCCTCATCTTTGTATCGATGGCATTTTCTCCCACTTTTCTGTCAGTGATGAATATAACAAAGCCGCGGATGTGGATTTTACCCGCCAACAGATTCACTGTTTTGATGCGCTGTTGGAAGAACTGAAAGCTGCCGGTATCCATCCGGGAATTACTCATTTACAAAACAGCTACGGCATTATTAATTATCCACAGCTGCACTATGACTATGTGCGACCGGGACTGTTGCATCTGGGGGTGACCAGTGATGATCAGCTTCCGACCTTGCGCCAGCCGGATTTCCATCCGATTATGACTTGGAAGGCTCGGGTGGTGTATGTCAAAGAAATCAATGCTGACAGCAGTGTCAGCTATGGCCGCCATTTCACGGCATCGCATCCGATGCGCATTGCGACGATAAGTTGTGGGTATGCGGACGGTTATCCGCGAATCGCATCGAATCAAGGTCAGGAAGTGCTGATTCATAAGCAGCGTGCCAAAATCATCGGTAATATATGTATGGATCAGATGATGGTTGATGTCAGTCATATTGATGCGGTCAAGGAAGGCGATGAAGCAGTAATGTTCGGTTATGATCAGGAGGTCTGTTTACCGGTCGATGAATTATCACGCATCTGCCACACGATTAACAATGAGACGCTTTGTCGCTTGTCACATCGGGTTGTGCGGGTGTATCGATCATCATAGGAAGTCGTATTGAGGAGTGTATTTTATGGAGAAGAAATCATATGGGATGTTGGATGTTGCCAAGTTTATCAGTGCGTTATTGGTAATTGCCATTCATTGTGCGCCGTTTATCGAAATCAATGAAACCTTAAATTTCGTATATGTACAAATTATCGCTCGTTTGGCGGTGCCGTTTTTCTTTATGGCATCAGGGTGGTTGTTTTTTCGTAAAATTGATGCTTCTGCCGGTTGGCGCGATGAGAATAACTTGTGCCAACTCAAGCATTACTGGAAGCGGATTGCCCGCATTTATATAATTTGGAGTCTGTTGTATGTGCCACTGTTGGCGCTTTCCTGGATTCAGGGCGGTTTTGCGATGGCAACCTTATTGCGGTTGGTGCGTGATTTTCTGTTTAACGGCACGTATTATCATTTATGGTTTTTGAGTGCGCTGTTATGGGGGGTACCGATGGTATATTGGATGTATACGAATTGGCGGCGCCAAGCGGTGCTCATCGTATCTCTTCTGTTATATGTCATCGGCATGGCAGTCAATGTATACGGTGTACTGATTATGAATATACCGATCATCGGATCATTATTGAAGCTTTATGAAAGCGTGCTGGTAACCACTCGCAACGGTTTCTTTTTTGCCCCGATCTTTTTAACCTTAGGCATTTATGTTGATGAAATTGTCGGCGGTCGCTATAAAAAACAGTCTGTTTTGGCATTTCTCATCAGCTTTGCGGCTTATACGGGTGAGGCGCTGGCCTTGCGTCATATGGGAATCATGAATGATTTGACAAGTATGTATGCGTTGTTAATTCCGGCGGTTTTCTTCTTGTTTATGTTTTTGATGCAGTTTTCATTTCGCTCCAATTTCATATTGGAAGGAATGCGCAAGCAATCATTACTCATATATGTCAGTCATATTTATTTTGTCTATATATGGCTGTACATCTTTCCTAATGCGCATTTGTGGGTCTATCTTTTGAGCATTCTTTGTTCCTATGTTTTTTCCGTGTTGGTATTGAAGCTGGTAAGGCGCTGGCCGCGCTGTAAGGTTTTGATGTAATATGAGTTGGCAAGAGCAGCTGCAGGCTTTATCTGATCCTGAATTGGCGGATTTATGCGGTTATTTGTATGGCTTTGAGCGAGTTCAAGATGCCGATCGCGAACAATTAGAGAATCAGTTGCTTCATGGTAAAAAACGCAGTGTTTTTTATTTGATGGATAAAGACGCTTATAAGACCATCAAGCGATTAATTCGTCATCCCGATCGGCCTTTATCGTATTGTTATTATCCGGTGGAACAATTATTGGATCTTGGAATCATCGCCGAAATGCCGGCTTTGGACAGCGATGAGAATCATGGCTGGTATACGATATGTGAGGAAGCGATGGATTTTGCCGTAAGGGTAAGTCGCGCTCGTCATTATGACAAACTGATAATGATGATGCAGAAGATGGATGAACTGTTATTGGGCTTGTTTCATACATATGGTTTATTGGAATTGCATCAGTGTGCGGAGATGCTGGAGGAATATGGTATCGCTATGGAGCCGCAGCGTTTGTTTGCGGCAATTACATGGCGTTTTACCTTGCGCGATGATCTTCATGGTTTTCAAATTCGTCAACATGGGGAAGCGATATCGTTTATCATGTTGCGCGGCTTGGATTTTATTTCAACTTATCAAGGAATTCGCTGTTATCCTCAGTATTATTATGATGAGATATCCGAAGCGAAGCTGCGTAAGCGATGCGATCGCTATTTTGCCCGGCATTTGCCTGAAGTAAAAGCACTGGCTTCCTATTTACAGGCAGTTTTCAGTCGTAAACTTATTCGCTCTATCATCTGTGAATTAATTGATACGTATCAGTATCATGAACGGGATTTTTCATATACTACGATGATACAGCGAGTTTTTGATCCGGCGGAGTCAGCTGCGAAACTGGCAGCTGCTATTGCAGCACTGCCCGATATATATCGTAAAGGTCACTGTCAAAAAGATGAGAATGAATAAAAGCATAAAGGAGTCACTATGATACGCCTACATCAGATAAAATGTAATTTGGATGAACCGATATCCGTGTTAAAAGAAAAATGTGCGCAAAAGCTGCACATTCCGATCAGCGATATTTTATCTCTGCATATTTACAAGGAGAGTATTGATGCCCGGAAAGGTAAGGTCTGTTTTTCTTATATCGTGGACTTAGAAGTTCGCCATGAAGCGAAATGCCTGCGTAAAGCAGGTGTGGAAAAAACCAAGGATGAATCTTATGTGATGCCGATCTGCGGACAGCGGGAAGAAGCAGGAGAAATCATTGTCGCCGGATTTGGTCCGGCCGGAATGTTTGCGGCATTGTTATTAGCACAGATGGGATATCGTCCGTTGGTTTTGGAGCGTGGGGCAGCGATGGAAACCAGAGTGAAAAAAGTTGCGACATTCTGGGAAAAAGGCAGTTTGGATCCCGAATGCAATGTACAATTCGGGGAAGGGGGAGCAGGAACTTTTTCCGATGGGAAATTAACGGCTCGTTCAAAAGATCCTCGGGTGCGCAAAGTGTTGGAAGAATTGGTTCATTTCGGCGCTCCTAAGGAAATTTTGTATGAGGCATTGCCCCATATCGGCACCGACCGGCTTCGTGATGTGGTGGTCTCATTGCGCAAGGAAATTTTAAAATTAGGCGGAACGATAGCCTTTGAGGAACCGTTGCTGGATATACGACATGATCAAGGAAGGATTTCGCAGGTAAAAACCAAACGCGGGTGGATTCCCTGTAAAGCCTTGATTTTGGCTGTCGGTCACAGTGCCCGTGATATTTTTGCCTTGATGGATGATCGAAAAATTGCGATGGAGCCGAAAGGATTTGCCGTTGGAGTACGGGTGGAACACCCACAAGATTGGGTCAATCGGGTACAATATAAGGAAGCGGTGAATCATCCGCGCTTGAAGCCGGCGACTTATCGCTTGACCTATACCACAAAAAAACAGCGCGGTGTTTATACGTTTTGTATGTGCCCCGGCGGTCAAGTGATCACCGGTTGCTCACAGGCCAATGCTTTGGTAGTGAATGGCATGAGTAAATATGCGCGTGAGGGAGCGAATGCGAACAGCGCAATATTAGTTCAAGTGCAGCCTGATGACATCGGACCACATCTGCTGGACGGCATCCGCTTTCAACAGGAACTGGAAGAAAAAGCCTTTCTGGCAGGCGGTTCTCACTATAAGGCACCGGTGCAGTGCATGGGGGATTACATAGCGCATCGGGCTTCTGCCACGCTTGGTCAAGTAATCCCTTCGGTTCACCCCGGCTATACATTGTGTGATCTGCATCCGCTGTTTCCAGATTTTGTTAATGAAGCGCTGGAAGAGGCCTTAAGCGGTTTTGATCATCAGATGCCCGGTTTTCTGATGCCGGATGCTGTTTTTACCGGTGTGGAAACACGCTCAAGTTCACCGCTGCGCATTCTTCGCGATCGCGAAAAACTGACAGCGTTATCATTAAACAATTTTTATCCATGCGGAGAAGGCGCTGGTTATGCGGGAGGTATTGTATCGGCAGCCATTGACGGTTTGCGCTGTGCGGAAATGATCATTCGCCGTTTTCTACAACCATAATCTCAAAACACGGTGAACCCGTGTTTTTAAAATTTCAGGCAAGTTTTGCGTCTGCTCAGCGTATCCTTGTTATAGAGGTGATGGCATGAGCAAAAAATGCAAGACGGTCGTTTACGGAATAGTGGCATTGATTGCGGCGCTTCTGTTATGGCTGATAATCCACTTTCTGTTTTTCAGCGGCGTCTTTATTCCGTTGATCAAGCTAAACGGGTCTCAACAGCTAAAAGTGGAGGTCAATCAACAATTTGTCGATCCCGGGGCGACGGCTCGTTTTCGCTTCCGTGATTACAGTGATCATATCACAACGGAAAACAATGTCGATACGACCCGTTTGGGTGACTATACCATTCGTTACACGTTTGAAAAATATGATAAATCAATCACTCGCCAAGTTCAAGTCGTGGATACGACGGCACCGGTGATTCAACTGTCCGGTAAGGATCATATCCGCGTGTTTGAAGGGGAAGAATTTGAGGATCCCGGCTGGAGCGCAACCGATAATTATGACGGTGATCTCTCTGATCAGGTCAGCGTTGATGCATCTAAACTTAATATGAATCAAGTCGGCACTTATGAGGTAACCTACACGCTCAACGATACCAGCGGGAATACGACCTCCCTGATTCGCACCGTGGAGGTTTGCCAAGATCCCACCGATGTCAAGGTCTACTATCAACATGACGCCTATGATAATACCGCAGAGGAATGGTGGTTTCATAAGAGTGAACAACATCAGCGCACCACCGGTTGCCGCGATGAAGCATTTTTGACCAAATATGACGCTTATATGATGGGGCCGGATGAAAAAACAATATATCTGACCTTTGATGAAGGCGGTAATGATATAACGTATATCAAAGAAATAGTCGGTGTGTTAAATGATAACGATGTCAAAGCAACCTTTTTCTTAACGCGGAATTATATCAAAGATAATCCCGACTTCATTAATGAATTGGTTGCGAACGGTCATGTGATCGGCAATCATTCATGGCATCATTACGATATGCCGACACTGGCTAATGAGCAGGATATTGATAAGTTTGTCGCTGAGATCACCGAAACAGAAAAAACGTATATGCAGGTTACGGGACAGCCAATGAAGAAAGTATTTCGCTTTCCCAAGGGCGGTATGAGTGAGCGGGCATTGAAAATTACTCAGGATATGGGATATTCCAACTACTTTTGGAGCCATGCCTACTATGACTTTGCTGAAGATGTCAGCGGCGAGGAAGCTTTAAAAACCTTAATGGATCATTATCATAACGGGGCGATTTATTTATTGCATCCTTCCAATAAAGGCAATTATTTGGCCATGGATCCCTTCATAAAGGCGATGAAACAAAATGGTTATCAGTTTCAAACCGTTGATACGATCAAACAGGAGTCGTCTTCTGATCAAAGCAAATGAAACCAAAAGGCTATGAACTTTTTTGATAAAAGTCGGGTCTAGTAAATAAAGATGGAGATCAGAGGAGTTTGTCATGTCAGAATATTATCGCATCGGAGAATTTGCTCGATTGATTCAAAAAAGCTCTCAGACTTTGCGTAATTGGGATAAAAGCGGTATTTTAAAACCGGCAGCCGTTGATCAAAACGGCAGAAAGCTTTATTCCAAGGAACAGCTGGATCACATTCTGAATCAACAGGAGCGCTATGTCATCGGCTATTGTCGTGTGAATCGCTATACGCAAAGTGAAGAACTAGCACATCAGGCAGAGATTTTAAAAGATTATATGGATGCGCACCACTATCATTATCAGATGATATCGGAATTCGGCAGCGGTTTAAAATATAATCGAAAAGGATTGCGTGATTTGATGCGGCTGCTTGCGGAAAATCGGGTGGCGAAGATCGTGGCGGTACAAAAGGATTCCTTAGTACGCTATGGCAGTGAACTGATGGAAACACTATGCCGCATTCATGGCTGTGATTTGATCTATTTAAGCGATGCAATCTGTATGGATGATTATTGTGATGATATCACGACCATCCTCAAGCAGTTTGATCATACATGGAGCGGTAAAAAAGCAGCACAGGCAAAACAACAAATACAAGCATTGATTCGTCAATAATCAACAGCGTCTAAGGATTGTGCAACGACGCTGTTTTTAATTGTTAAAACATGGATAGAAGAATTCATCGTCTGAGTGAATATGACAATATTGAAACTTATCACGTTCCATGTCTTTTTATGGTATAATATATTTTGTTAGAGAGTGCGCCATGCTGATTTGAGAGTGGATGGAAATAAAAGCATTGATCAGCATCATATCAAGGAGGAAGGCTTGTGGAAAAGATAAGAATTAATATGTTGTCGAGTGCGGATAAAGTTGACGGCCAAGGGGTCGGAAGCGCCTATTTGGAACAAGTGAATCTGATTCGTGAAGGGGCAAGCGATCGCTTTGCGGTAACGATCAACGGATCCGGAGATTGTGACATCCAACATATTCATACGGTCGATCCTCAAAATTATTTGAAAATGAAGGCCAGTAAAGCGGCGAATGTGTGTTATGTCCACTTTCTTCCCGATACGTTAGACGGTAGTATTGAATTGCCCAAGGCTATTTTTAAAATTTTTAAAAAATATGTTATTGAACTATATAAAAGTGCCGATTATCTGATTGTGGTCAATCCGATCTTTATGGAATCATTGGCCAAATATGGTATTAAAAGGGAAAAGATGGTATATATTCCCAATTATGTCTCAAAAGATGATTTTTATCCGAAAGCATCGGATGAAGTCAAACAATTACGGCAGAAATATGATATTGAGGAAGATGCGTTTGTCGTCATCGGTGTCGGGCAGGTTCAAACCCGTAAAGGAGTACTGGACTTCATTGATGTAGCGAAACGCATGAGTGATGTTACTTTTGTTTGGTGCGGCGGATTCTCGTTCGGACGGATTACGGATGGCTATGAGGAATTGAAAAAAGTCGTTGACAATCCACCAAATAATGTGAAATTCTTGGGAATCATCCCCCGTGAACAAATGAATGATATCTATAATATCGCCGATGTCTTGTTTATGCCTTCCTATAACGAACTGTTTCCGATGTCTATTTTGGAAGCTGTGAATTTGCACAAACCGTTGATCTTGCGCGATCTTACCTTATATGAGGACATACTGTTTCACAATTATTTTGCCGGACATGATAATGAGGCTTTCTGTGAATGGCTGCGGCAATGTAAAGAAAATCCAAGCGTATACGAACAGGGACAAAAAATGTCACAGGCGATCAGCGACTATTATTCCAAAGATAACGTACTGAAAATCTGGATTGATTTCTATACCAAAGTTTATGAGGAACATCAGGTGAATCTAAACGGAAAGAAACGGCGGAAAAAGGCCAAAAGTAAGAAAGAGAAGTAGGCGTTATCGTTTGAAGTAGGTGAGGTACATGAAGAAGAGTTCAAAGAAGTATATTTGGAATTTTCTGTTAATCATCGGATTTACCGTTTTGGTGCTATGGTTTACGTTAAAGGATGATTATCAGGAAATGATGAATCAGATTTCCCGAGTATCTTGGTATTGGCTGATGATTATCCTTTGTTGGGGATTGTTATATAATTGCATTATCGCCTGGATTTATAAGACATTCGGTCGTAAATATAAGGCGAATTATTCCAATGTGGAAGCATTGGAAAATGCCTTTATCGGAACGTTTTTCAGCGGAGTGACCCCCAGTGCCACGGGCGGACAGTTCGGACAGATGTATATTATGAAAAAACAGGGCATTAAGATGAGTGATGGTGCTAGCTTGCTATGGGCAGATTTTATCGTCTATCAAACGACGATGATGATTTATGTCAGTATCTTATTTCTATTGGTATTTGCGACCGTTTATGAAAAAAATGCGTTTTTCCTGTTGGTATTTTGTGGCTATATTGTTAATATCTGTGTGATCTGTGCTTTATGGACGATGGCGCTGTTTCCGCGTGCCTTTGTGAAACTGTCGCAATGGGGAGTCATTTTGTTAAGCAAGCTGCATATCGTGAAGAATCGAGAACGCACTTTAAGCGCTTGGACGCTTCAAATGGAAGCTTTTACTACGGAAATCAAACGATTGAAAAAGGACAAACGCTTGATCTTCAAGACGGTGTTGATCAATGTCTTACGCTTAACAACACTGTATTCACTGCCGTTTATTATTTGTTTCGCTATGGGAGAGCCACTGCATTTAACGCAGTTAGTTACCGTGATTGCTATGTCCAGCTTTGTGACGATGGCCAATACGTTTATTCCGATTCCCGGTGCCAGCGGCGGTACTGAGTGGGCGTTTGTCGCAATCTTTACACAGATTATTCAGCCGACTTTGGCGAAGAGCGTAATGATCTTCTGGCGATTCTCCACCTACCATTTTGTCATGATGGTCGGCGGTCTCGTCTTTGTCTTTGCTAAAAGAAAATATGATCGTAAAGAAGTGATGGAATAACGTATCATCAGTGAAGTGTTTAGGAGGGATGTAATTTGCGAATCGGCTTATTTTCAGACACTTATACACCAGATATTAATGGTGTGGTATCTTCGATAGTTACATTACAGAAGGAATTGGAGAAACGCGGGCATGAGGTTTATGTTATCACCAATCATAAGGCGTTGTTGACAACACAGCGTGAGGGCAACGTGCTGCGCTTGCCGGGGTTGGAATTAAAGTGGCTGTATGGATATAAATTGTCCACTCCCTATCATTTCAGCGCTCGTGACGAGATCAGAAAAATGAATCTGGATGTGATTCATGTACATACGGAATTCGGTGTGGGAATGTTTGCACGTACGGTTGCGAAATATTTGAATATCCCGGTGGTATCAACCTATCATACGATGTATGAGGATTATACTCACTATATCAATCGTTTCGATATTGAAGAAGTGGATGTTCTCAGTAAGAAATTTGTAACGTCTTTTTCTCGGATGATTTCCGATAATGTCCAAGCGGTAATTGCGCCCAGTGAAAAGACCAAAGAGACCTTGCTTAATTATGGGGTAAAAACACCGATTTATATTATTCCGACCGGATTAGAATTGGAAAAATTTGATCCCTCGGTGCAGGAATCAGTGAAAGTACAGGCACTGCGAGAGGAATATGGCTTAACTGATGAAGATCATGTGATTGCCTTTATCGGAAGAATTGCCAAAGAAAAAAGCATTGAAATTCCGATTGAGGGCTTTCGTCATATTCACGATCCCCATACCAAGCTGATGATTGTTGGCGGCGGACCGCAACTGGAGGAACTGAAGGAACTGGCAAAAAGCTATCATCTTAACGATAAGATCATCTTTACCGGTCCCAAAAAACGTGAGGATGTGCCGTTTTATTATGCATTGGCAGATGCGTTTGTATCAGCATCCTTAACGGAAACTCAGGGTATGACATATATCGAGGCATTGGCCTCTCATTTACCTGTATTTGCTCGTCCTGACGATGTGTTAACCGATTTGGTGATTGAGGGAGAAAGCGGTTATCTGTTTCAGACCCCGCAGGAATTTGCGCAAAAGGTAGAACACTTCTTAGCCATGCCGCAGGAAGAACAGGCACAAATGCGTAAACAAGCCCGGCAAAAGGTCAATCGTTATGATGGTAATATGTTTTATACGAAAGTGTTGAGTGTCTATTATCAAGCAATCGAAGATTTTGAGGATTCTTATGAAGTCATTAAAATCAAGGCTGGCGATGAGTATATGCGTATTGATGTGATCAATGACAAGGAGGATGAACCGATACGGATTACGATTTCCTTGGATGATTATTTTACTTTAAAAATTCAGAAGCATACCTTATTAGATCGCTACACCGTAGTGGATTTACAACATAAGGAACAGATGTTTTATGCGTATCGATCCTGTATTCGTAAGCTGAGTCATCGTGATTATACCACAAAAGAAATGCGGCAGTATTTGAAAAATCAGCATGTGTTGAAAGAGGAAGAAATCGGTTCGATCATTCAGGATTTGACCCAAAAGGGATACTTGAATGATTATCAATATATGATGACAAAGATTGAGAAAATGCAGCATTCTTTACAAGGAAAAGGTAAAATGATCAAATCATTGGTGGAAAAAGGAATACCGCATGACGATGTTGCGCAGGCATTGGCTCAGATTGATGATGAAGAAGAAAGTATAAAAGCAATTCAGCTGGCTGAGAAATTAAAAGCAACGGTAAAAGATAAATCCATGAATATGAAGCGTAAGGCGATTGCCCAAAAATTGATCGGTCAAGGATTTGATTCGAATGTAGCGATTTCTGCCAGTGAAAAGGTAGAGTTTGAAGACAGTGATGACAGCAAAGCATTGCGCAAAACAATGGATAAAGCCATTCGCAGTTATTCCCGAAAATATCAGGGAACGCAGTTAAAAAACCGTGTCATCGCCGCTTGTCTTCGCAAGGGCTTCGAAAGCAGTGATATTTTAGCATTATGTGATGAAATGGAGTGGCAAAATGAAGAAATGGATCAGTGATGTGCAGGATGGCGAGCGGGTTTGGCTGAACGTATTACTAAGTGAAGTCAGTCGGGGAATCACAAGCAAGGGCGCTCCTTATTTGAATTTTGTCATTCAGGATAAAACCGGTGTGTTGGAGGCGAAGTTTTGGAATGTGAATGAGGAACAGCTTCATACTTTGAAAGCCGGTATGTTTGTGGATTTAAAGGGCGATGTTCTCAATTATAAAGATCAGCTTCAAATGCGGGTTTTAGAAGTACATGAGGCCAATCATGATCATCAGGATATTCGTGATTATCTGCGCAGTGCGACTTTCAGTAAAGAAGAACTGAAAGTACAAATGGAGCGGCGCTTGGATGAAATTCGCAATGATGATATAAAAACGGTCTGCAAAGAAATCTTAAAGGAACATGAATCGGAGCTATATGATTATCCGGCGGCCTCTAAAAACCATCATGATTTTGTCGGTGGTCTGGCTATGCATATATTGGGTATGATGAACTTGGCAGAGCATATTTGTGATCAATATCCGCTGTTACAGCGCGATTTATTGATGGCCGGGGTATTTTTACATGATATCGGGAAATTAATTGAATTAAGCGGTCCGATTGCGACGGAATACACAATGGAAGGGAAACTGTTAGGACATATTTCCATCATGCAGGCCAAAGTAGCCCAAGTGGCGGAGCAATGTCATATTGATAATGAAACAGCGATATTATTGCGTCATATGGTTTTATCCCATCACGGTGTTTATGAATACGGAAGTCCGGTGTTGCCGATGATTGCGGAAGCAGAAGTGCTGTATTTGATTGATAATCTTGATGCCCGAATGAATACATTACAGAAAGCGTTTGACCGCACGGAAGAGGGGGGGTTTACCCATCGCATCTTTGCTTTGGAGAATCGCAGTTTTTATAAGCATAAGCAGTGAAAATTATAAAAAATCGCATTCAGAGAGTGCGATTTTTTGTGGGTTAAAAAAAAGTACCTTGCGGTACTTTTTAAATTATTCGTTGCGTTTCTTTATATTGGCATAAATCAGATAGGGAATCTCACAGATCACTCCGATTATCAATGATAAGATGAATAATAACGGGAATAAAAGAATTTTTGCGGTTCTATTCCAATTACGAATTGATTTTTTCAAAATGGTATAACCGGTATGTAACGATGCAGTTGCATAGGCCGCTGCCAATGTGATTATCGCTGCCATCATAACGATTTCCGGTACGATATCCGAATTGATGGAAGAGAACCGATTGAAGAATGAAGTGTAAACTGTTGATGCGGTTGTGAGTGAAACCAAAGTGGCATCCAACAGTGTGACAAAGAAGATCGTAATATTTTGCCTGAAATAAGTGAGATAAGGCTGAGCGTTACTAACCTCCATTTCATCATTGCTTCGTTTTTTTGCACTCTCACCGCGAATGGAACGGTCTTTGGCAAAGGTTGTCTCTTCATATTGCGAAGTTTCTGCTTTCATCCGTTTGCGTTCTTTGCGAGAAGGTTTTTTCTTCTTCTTTTTCGACTGGGTTGATGCGAAATTCTGTGCCTGCAACTGCGGTTCATCATCTTCCGCGTCCATATCATCAAACTGTTGATAGTTATTATCCATCTGCGGATTATTATAATTGTTATTGTTATTAGGGCTGCGGAATTGCGGATGATTTTGATCCTGATTCTGCATAAACGCATTTTGCGTCGGATATTCGTTAGTCTGATTGGAATTCATTGCCATTTGCGAATTCATCGGCTGATTATTTTGACCAAACAACGGTTGTTCATTGGTATTCATGCTCATGCTGCGGCGCTGATTGGAAAATGTGGGATCTTCCATCGGCTGTTGCATCGACATGCGCTGGTTGGTAAATCCTTGCGGATCCTCCTGATAAGCAGAACGAGTCATTGGTTCTTGCCCCATCGCCGCCTGATTCATCGATCGCTGTTTTGGGAAGGAGCCGGTTTTGGATGGCTCACTCATAGATGGATTTCTACGATCAAATGCCCGTGTCGGTGCTACATCTGGTTTTGCGGATTCCATGGTTTTGCGTGCAAACCAAGTCGGATCCAAATCATCCTCATCAGAGGAAATCGGAATACTGCTTGTATCATTACCAACATTACCGGTGTTTTTTTGTTTTAGGAAATTTGACTCATCTTCTTCATACAGCGGGAAAGCATTATTGCTGTCCAGAGATGAGTTCATTTCATCAAATTCTTTCTGAATATCCGTGCTGTGGCGACGTGAGGCAAAATTAGTGTCCTCGCGCTGATTCGATGGCTGTTGATAATTGAATGAACGATTCAAAGACTGTGTCGATTCATTTTCAAACAGCGGATTATTTCTCTTGCGATTCTGATCTCGGTTCATAAGCTCTTGACTACCCGTTCCTTTCTGTAATCCGTATATCCTTGCTTTCAGCTGTTCCATATAGGATTGACTTTTTTGATCAAAGATATACTGTTGTGTTTTGCGATAATATTCTTCCCACTGCGGATGATCATTTTCTAACATGAATAATGTCATTAAATAATGTAAATGAAATCCCAGCGGTTTTGATAAAACATCCGTCTGCATCATGAAGCGTTCAAAGTAAATCTTCATCAGATGCTTTTGATTTCCGTAATATTCTTGAATTCCTTGTTGGATATAGTGATATAGTTGATAGTCGCGCTGTTTTACATAAGCGTGCTTGATGGTATCATTTCTTAAAAATACCGCCGGTGGTTTTTTGTGTGACATCGCATCCACCAATTCATGGAGCACACAAAGCATATAAGCAGGAAGCGTACGACATTCGTTGATCTCATTCATATAATTCTTATAAAGCCGATCAAACGTTGCCATATCACCACTATGGAAGCTTGCGAGCATCTTCAACTCCCATAAATGTTTCATCTGTTTATTTTTTTCGCTAATGCGGTGGTTTACTTCATGATAACAGCCTCTTTTTAACATTGCCCATAAAGCTTGACGATTCGCCCGTTTCAGCATCTTGTGATATATCAATAATAATAGAATAAATGCGATCACTGCCAAAGTTGTGCCGAAAGTCAAAAAAGCAATGCTGTCTTCTATTTTCAGAAGCCAAGCACTGATAAAACCAAAAAAACCTGAGGCGATAAGAAAAAGAACGATCCAGCCGACTGTTTGGGTCTTATCCTTCACACAATTTCCTCTTTTCCATCCTCTAATCATGTGCATTATACCAAATTTTCATAATAAAAGAAACTGTTTTCATAAGAATAATGATAATTTTTTGTCGATCCGTACTTTTGAATGGGAGCCATTGTAGCGATAGGTAAGATTTGTGGGAAATGAAAGGATATGAAAATAAATGATAAAGAATATAGTATAAAAGAATATATCGTAAAAGATAGATCCAAAAAAGTATGAAAGCTGTCAAGCTTTTGTTCACATCACAACAGGACGATCAAAAATCAAATATCAATCGAGACGAAATTGCTTGAAATCGTTCATGATGAGCGATAAAATAATTATAAATGAACATATAGATGAATCATGACTGATATTTATGCACAAATATCCTTAATGTGTGGTGTAATAATGTTCATTTTTTTAAGAAACAAAGTTTTTTAATAACAAAAATTAGGAGGATAAACATGTGTCAGATTCAAAGGTTTTATTAACGCCGGGTCCATTGACGACCAGCACACAGGTGAAGCAGAGTATGATGAGTGATATGGGCACAAGAGATCAGGAATATTACGATTTGGCTCAGGAAACGCGAATGATGTTATTGCGGCTGGCGCAAGCGGACGAACGCGATTATACTGCGGTATTGATTCCGGGCTCCGGTACTTATGGGGTGGAGAGTGTCTTGTGCAGTGTTGTGAAAGAAAATGAGAAGGTTTTGATTTTGTCTAACGGAGCCTATGGCGAACGGATGGGACAGATTTGTCAGAAAGCGCAGATTCCTTATGAATTGGTGCGCTGTTCGATGATTCATCAACTGGATGTGAAAGCGGTAGAGGAACAGATTGCACGTGAAGATATCACTCATGTGGCCTATATTCACAGTGAAACGACCGCCGGGGTACTGAATGATATCACAGGGCTTCAGGAGGTGATTCATCGTTATCATAAGATCAGTATTGTGGATGCCATGAGCAGCTTCGGCGCCGTCGAGATGTCCATGGATGAATTACAGGTTGATTATCTCATTGCCAGTTCCAATAAATGCTTACATGGTGTTCCCGGCTTGGCATTTGTCATTGCCAAGCGCAGTCATTTGGATCAATGTGCGAATGTTGCGCATTCGTTGTCATTGGATCTGCATGCGCAATATCGCTTTATGGAAGACAATCTCGGTGCTTTTCGTTTTACTTCACCGACCCATGTTTTACGGGCACTGCATCGCGCCATGGAAGAAATGATTGCTATGGGCGGCGTATCGGCACGTCATCAGCGGTATGTGAAACTGCAGCGGCAATTTCGCGAAGCAATGGTGAAACAGGGCTTTCAAACCTTGGTTCCTGCCCAAGATCAAGGGGTAGTCATCACCACATTCTTATATCCGCAAGGATTTGATTTTGCGCACTTTTATGAGTATTTCAAAAGCAACGGCTTCTTGCTTTATCGTGGTAAACTGAGTGATTATGATGCCTTTCGTATCGGGAATATCGGCGCGATTGAAGATAAAGATGTGGACCGTTTTATCGCCCTGTTACAGGCTTACTATAAAAAGGAGAACGGAAAATGAAAACTTCTGAGGTAATCAGTGCCATTAAGCAAATCGGTATCACGAAGTTCATCGGCGTGCCTGATTCCGTGTTGAAACCGTTGTGTGATGATTGGAATCGCAATGAATCTATGGATACACACATCGTGACGGTAAATGAGGGAGCGGCTGTCGCGTTGGCAGCCGGTTATTATCTGGGTAATGAGGAATTAAGCTGCGTTTATATGCAAAACAGCGGAATGGGAAATGCACTCAATCCGATTGCCAGCTTGATTCATCATCGTGTATATGACATACCGATGCTGTTTTTAATCGGTTATCGCGGTGAACCGGGCATCAAGGATGAACCCCAGCATGTTTTTCAAGGCGAAATTACATTACCGTTGCTGGATTTGTTAGAAATCGAGTATGCACTGTTAGATGAGCAGACCACCACCAAGCAATGGCAAATGATCATGGAGTGTGCTTCTGATCGTCTGCGTTCTCACCGTCAGTATGCGATCGTAATTCGCAAAGGTGCTTTGTGCAGTGATCAATCCTATCATTTTGATAACGGCTATCATCTGAACCGTGAACAAGTGATTGAAACACTGTTGCGCAATACACAAATTGATGATGTTATTATCACCACCACGGGCAAAATATCTCGGGAAGCCTATGAGGTGAGTGAGCGCATCATCGGTAATCATGATCGGCTCTTTTTAACGGTCGGTTCAATGGGACATGCATCGATGATCGCCTTGGGTGTAGCGCAAAGCAATCCTCATCGTAAGGTTTATTGTATCGATGGGGATGGTGCGGCTTTGATGCATATGGGGTCTATGAATACCATTGCACATTGCGCCGGAGCCAATTTTGTTCATATCATTTTAAATAATCAAGCGCATGAATCGGTGGGGGGCATGCCGACAATGTGCGGTAATCGTGATTTTGCGCAAAGCGCCGCGGTCTTCGGTTATGCGCATACCTACAACGTAGCGGATGAAGATACGCTGCATACAGTATTAAACCAAATTCAAACTCGGAACGGCCCGGTCTTAGTGGAAGTTAAGGTTGCACTAGGTTCACGAGCGGATCTGGGACGTCCCAAAGAAAGCGCCTGTGCCAATAAGGAAGCATTTATGCGCCAGATGAAAGGAGATAAAGAATCATGAAAACCGTATATGCTTGTTTTACGACTGATGTCATCCATGAAGGTCACCTGAATGTGATTCGTACCGCCCAAAAATACGGTAGGGTGATGATCGGCGTCATGAGCGATGAGGCAATGGTAAAATTCGATCGCTTTCCGACTTTGCTTTGTGAAGAGCGACAAGAACTGTTTCGCAAACTACCGGAGGTTGATGAAGTCGTTGTACAAAACAGCGTTTCCTACAAGGAAAATTTATTAAAGTATCGACCTGACTATGTCATTCACGGAGATAATTGGCAAACCAATGCCCAAAAGGTCATTCGTGATGAGGTAGTCGATATATTGGCAGAGTGGGGTGGTCAGCTGATTGAAGTTCCCTATACGCGCAATGAAGAAGTCAAGCGCATCGATACCAAAATGCGGGAACAACTGGCGATGCCGGAATTTCGCCGTAAGCGTTTAAAACAGTTGTTACATTTGCGGCCGATCGTGAAAGCATTGGAAGTACACAGCGGCATTACCGCACTCATTGCGGAGAAAACGATTGTAGAACATGCGGGTGAACTGGATCAGTTTGATGCTATGTGGATCAGCAGCTTATGTGATTCCACCGCTAAGGGCAAGCCGGATATTGAATTAGTAGATATGTCAAGTAGGATGAGAACGATTGATGATGTAATGGATGTCTCCACCAAACCGATTATATTAGATGGTGATACCGGAGGCTTGATCGAGCATTTTGTATACAATGTCCGCACCTTAGAGCGGATGGGAGTTTCAGCGGTGATCATCGAAGATAAGACGGGATTGAAAAAGAATTCCCTGTTTGGAACTGAGGTAGAACAGACACAGGATTCCATTGAAAATTTCTGCCGCAAAATACAGGCCGGCAAAAATGTCCAACTCAGTGATGATTTTATGATTATTGCCCGCATTGAGAGTTTGATTCTGGAACAGGGCATGGAGGATGCACTGCAGCGCGCCTTTGCCTATACCAAAGCAGGTGCCGATGGCATTATGATTCATTCACGGCGCAAAGAACCGGATGAAATCTTTACGTTCTGTGATGAATTCCGTAAGCAGGATGCGCTGACGCCGATCATTGTCGTACCGACTTCTTACAATACGGTTACCGAGGAAGAACTGGCACAACACGGCATTAACATTGTTATTTATGCGAACCAGTTGACACGTAGTGCGTTCCCGGCCATGCAGAATGCCGCCATTGATATCTTAAAAAATCATCGCGCCAAAGAAGCGGATGATCGCTGTATGTCTATTTCCGCAATTTTAAATTTAATTCACGAATTATAACGGAATATTTTATGAAAAATGGCAGATCACAATGACCTGTCATTTTTTAAACGTTATATACGGGATCAATTTGTTTTAATTCATTGAATGTATCGATTTCCACAATATCATTCGGATTGACTTCCCGTACCATCACTGAATAATGATCAATGCAATTCTTCAGCGGTACTTCATCCCAATAGCGTTCCTTGCCGCCGGGACTGTGAAAGATCGCATCAATGTCTTTGCTCATAACGGCTGCATCATCTTTTGCCCAATAGGAGATGCCGAACATATGATGAACATTCTGTCCGCCCACCTTCACCTTAGTGATGATACCCTTCTTTGTTTCAAAGCACCAGTCATCCGTTCTTGTGACTTTCATACCGGTATAATTGGATGCATACTCATATTTTCGAATGATTTCCCTGTTGTACAAAACCAAATCGGATTCCAACATATAAGCATTGGCCAAAAGATCTTTCACTACATAAGCAGAGGAAATATTATTGGCTTCATTGTAAATCGGATTTTCCACAAATTTGATCGTCGGATATTTTTTTAACAGAACATCAAACTGTTCACTTAAATAACCACGCACAATCGTAATATCGTGAATACCGGCTTCTAAAACCGCATCTAAAAGTGTTTCGATGATCTTTTTTCCATGTACCATAATCAGCGGTTTTGGTGTATTTAAGGTAACGGGAACCATACGGCTGCCAAATCCTGCGGCCATAAATATCGCCTTTTTTACCCGATAGGGCTCCAGCCACTCATATCCTTTTAAAGTGATTTCATATTTACTGTTGCCAACAGGCTTCATTAATTCTTTATCTACCAATTCCGCAATGGTTTTATTGATGACCCCTAATGACACACCCAAAGCTTTGGATAACTCGCGCTGCGAATGCTTCTGTTCCGGATGACGTTCGATTCGCACCAATATTTCAAATTGATATAACGTTAAGTTCATAAGGAACTCCTTCCTTTTGTTCATAATGAATCCATTATTGGCTCTATTATAACATAAATTGCCTAATGTAGCGATCGCTTCTGCTTTATTTTCACTTTTAGCAGCCTATTGGTTCAGAATAATATAAGGGGTTAGGGAAAAGAAACAAGACCATGATATATGTTAACGGAATTGAATAAATCTCATGTGAGAACACAATAAGACAGGGCATATAAAAGAATACTGGTAAGAAGTGATTTCGTATCACTCTTTCAGACGCTTTTTCAATCTCTCGATTTGTATAAAAGGGGAAAGCGTGGTATAGTAAAAGTAATTCAGGAGGTGCGAAAGATGGAACAGTGTTTTATGGATAAGGTTGTTATTGTGAGTGGCGGTACGCGCGGTATCGGCTTTGAAACCGTCAGAGAGTTTTTAGATAACGGTGCGAATGTCGTTTTACTGGGTTCAAGACAGGAGAGTGTGGATAAGGCATTGGCTCAGTTATCAGAGGAAGGAAAAACGGATCGGGTTCTTGGATTTTATCCTGACTTATCCAGTGAAGCATCAATTACGGCGATGCTGGATGAAGTAAAACGAAAATTCGGTACCGTGGATATTTTGGTGAATAATGCCGGCGTTTCCGATGCGAAACCGATTGATGCCTATGATGATGAGCATTTTGCGGCTGTTATGAATATCAATGTCGATGGGCTGTTTCGCTTAACGCGCTTATGTGTGCCAATGATGAAACACAAGGGAAAAGGTGTTATCGTTAACACCAGTTCGATGGTTTCACTGTATGCACAGGCTTCGGGCAGTGCCTATCCCACCAGTAAATTTGCGGTAAACGGTTTAACCAAAGCATTGGCTCGGGAATTGGGAAAAGACGGCATTCGTGTGAATGCGGTAGCACCGGGAATCATCGGCACGGATATGGTCAAAGCCTTGGATCCCAAAATGATTCAGGCGATGGCAGCACGGGTGCCGCTGCAGCGATTGGGTGAACCGGAAGATATTGCGCATGCAATTCTGTTTTTATCCAGTGATGCTGCATCTTATATCAACGGTGCTGTTCTGTCTGTTGACGGCGGTTATGTCGGATAAACCAAAAGTCGCGATTGCGGCTTTTTATGTATGACGGGCATGCCCTACATCTGTGGTGAAAGTCCACAAGAGGCGT
>CAJUGR010000012.1 GCA_910586285.1 uncultured Erysipelotrichaceae bacterium | reverse complement strand
GTGGAGGACTGTCTTGTTCATCATATTCCGTTGGCTGCTTATCGTATATTTTCCCTGGAAGAAATAGCCAAGGACTTGCATTATATTGAATTACAACAAAGTGAAAGCTTTCAAAATCACATTGAAGCCTTTTATCAACAAGAACACGGTATAATTGATGCGCAATGGGGAACGGTTTTGCGTGATTATCAAAAAGAGGGAGTACACTGGTTATTGGCACTGCGTGCTTATGGTTTTGGCGGGATTTTGGCAGATGATATGGGATTGGGAAAAACGCTTCAAATTATTGCCTATTGGACTTCTTGTGAACGTTCGCTGCCTGCATTGGTAATCACATCGGCTTCTTTAATTTATAATTGGGATGATGAAATAAAAAAATTCCGCAATGATATGCGAGTACTATGCGTAAGCGGAAATGCATACGAACGGGAAGAATGTTTGAATCATTACCGTGAATATGATATGGTAATCACTTCTTATGATTATATCCGCCGTGATATCGGTCGCTATCAGACCTTGAACTTTGACACGGTGGTCTTGGATGAAGCCCAGTATATTAAAAATCATAAGACACAAATCGCTATGGCAGTGAAACGATTGCGCTGTGAGCATCGCTTTGCGCTGAGCGGGACGCCGATCGAAAATTCATTAGCGGAATTATGGTCACTTTTTGACTTTCTGATGCCGGATTATTTATACAGTTATCCAAAGTTTCAAACGATCTTTGAAATTGAGATCATTCGCAATCAAAATGAACAGAAACGCCAATTATTAAAACGACGAATCGCTCCGTTTTTACTACGGCGAACCAAACAGGAAGTGTTGAAAGAATTACCGGATAAAATCGAGCATACCCAGATTATCACATTTTCTGCCGAAGAGTGGAAATTGTATGCAGCCAACGCACGACAAATGAATCAAAGACTGCGGGAAAGTGCGAGGATGGAAGATGTCTCAAGGCTACAATTTTTAGCGATGCTAACCAGATTACGGGAATTGTGTTGTGAACCACGACTGATCTATGGAAACATGAATGAGTTATCCAGCAAGCTAAAAGTATGCCTGGAACTGATTGAAAACCTACAAGCCAAAGGGAAAAAAGTGCTTGTCTTTTCCAGCTTTGTCGGTTTGTTAAAACTGTTGGAAGTGGAATTAAAACGCAGACAAATCGCTTATGTAATGTTTACTGGACGTACCAATAAGGAAAAACGGCGAGCGACCATTCACGCTTTCCAAACAGATCCGACCCTGACAGCTTTTCTTATATCGCTGAAAGCAGGGGGCACTGGTTTAAATCTTACCGCAGCCGAAGCGGTGATTCACTTTGATCCATGGTGGAATACCTCATCGCAAAATCAAGCGACCGATCGTGCGTACCGCATCGGTCAACATAAAAACGTACAGGTGTTTCAGCTGATTATGAAAGACAGTATTGAAGAGAAGATTATGCGTTTACAACATGAGAAAAAGGAACTCGCTGATCTGTTTGTGGAGGGCGGTGAAAATCGTATTTCCTCTATGAGTAAAGAAGATTTGCTGGCGTTGATCTCTGTTAAAGAGTCATAGGAATCATAATAAGTCACTTGAACAAATGAGAGCGTTCATTCTGCCTAGTCAGAAAAAGGAAGGATAGGAAAAAACATATTGACGAGGCAATGAAAATGAGTATAATAGTTAATTATATTAATATTTAAGCAGCTTAACTATTAAAAGAATGGCGGTGGATGAATGAACGATATTGAAAAAGCAAAACGGTTAAGTCATTTATTTTATATTATGCGGCGTGAGCAGATGCCAAAGCCTTCGCATTTGTCACAAGAACTGCGCATTCGCGATATGATGGTCTTGGATGTCATCAAAGAAGCGATTGAAAGACAAAAAGACGGATTGGTGAAGATGAGTGATATTTCAATGCATTTTCGCATCACACCGGCTGCAGCTTCACAGATGGTTCGTGAATATGAGCGAAATGGATGGCTGGAGCGTGTGATTTTGGATTCGGATCGCCGCAGTGTGTATTTAAAGGTCACCAATCAGGCGATGGAACTGTTAAAACAAAATGAAGAAAAGTTGATGCAGGGGATTGTAGACTTTATTCATTATTTGGGTGAGACGGACAGTGATGCGTTGATTCGCATTCTGGAAAAAGCTAAAGAATACGGTCCGATCATGAATCATTGTACAAAGGGAAGGGAGTAATCGTATGATCCAATTAGTATATCGATATTGTAAGCCGTTTGTACTCTCAATCGTGGCGGTAATGGTCTTGTTATTTGTACAGGCACAGACCGAACTGGCTCTGCCGGATTATATGTCGGATATTGTGAATACTGGTATTCAAACCGGTGGCATTACGGATGGAGTACCCAAAGTATTACGCGCCAGTGAGTATGAAAAACTGCGAATCTTTTTCAATGAAAGCGATAAAAAGCACTTTGATGAATATTATGAGTTGCTTTCTACAAGTAATGCGAGCGCAGAGGAATTGGAGGATTATCCGATTCTGACCAAAGAAGATGTTTATATACAAAAATCTGATGTCAACACGGATGAAGCGTGGAATCAGACAATGTCACAAGCGGGCTTGTTGGTAATGAGTCTGGATGCGATGATATCACAGGATTCCGCTATTGTTAATGAGGATCAAGCGGGAATGGAAGATTTTAAGGCCATGATGGCACAGCTTCCGCCCAATATGAGTCTATATGATGCGTTGACCATGTTGCCGCAGGAACAAATTGATGAGATGCGTGTGAAAATGAGCGAACAATTCAGCGCATTGGGAGATTCAACGATGAATGCAGCGGCAGCGGCTTTTGTCAAAGCGGAATATCAAGCCATCGGCATGGATACCGATGCGATTCAAAGCCAGTATATCTTTATCAGTGGCTTGAAAATGTTAGGTATGTCTTTGCTTAGTGCGGCTTGTGCAATTCTGGTTGGCTTGTTAGCCAGCCGTATTGCGGCCGGTGTGGGTAAACATATGCGCGGTGATGTATTTCGCAAAGTGGAAAGTTTTACCAGTACAGAATTTAATCGCTTCTCCACTGCATCGCTGATCACGCGTAATACCAATGATATCCAACAGGTTCAGATGGTGATTGTAATGTTTATTCGCATTGTTATTTATGCCCCGATTATTGGGATTGGCGCGCTGTTGAAGGTTTTAAATTCCAGTGTATCCATGACCTGGATTATCGCCTTGGTGCTGATTGTAATTTTAGGTTTGATCATGACAATATTCGCCATTGTAATGCCGAAATTTAAAATCATTCAAAAATTGATTGATCGTTTAAATTTGGTAATGAGAGAATTTTTGGATGGTATGCCGGTCATTCGGGCGTTTAATACACAGGATTATGAAGAACAGAAATTTGAACAGGCCAATTCGGATATTACAAAAACCAATTTGTTTGTCAATCGCACAATGGCAGCGATGATGCCGGTCATGATGTTTGTTATGAACGGTGTAGCATTGCTTATTATTTGGATCGGCGGTCATCAGATTGATGCCGGCACGATGCAGATCGGTGATATTATGGCGTTCATTCAATATACGATGCAAATTATAATGGCTTTCCTCATGATTTCAATGGTGGCGATTATGCTTCCGCGGGCTGCCGTTGCCGGAAATCGAGTAAAAGAAGTATTGGATTGTGAAATTAGTATTGTCGATCCTGTGAATCCGCAAGACTTTGATACAGATAAACGCGGATGGGTTGAATTTGATCATGTTTCTTTCTGTTATCCCGGTGCGGAAGAAGCGGTTTTGCATGATATTACTTTCCAAGCGCGCCCCAAAGAGACCACGGCCTTTATCGGCAGTACCGGAAGCGGAAAATCGACACTTATCAATTTGGTGCCGCGCTTCTATGACGTCAGTGCGGGAAAGGTTCTTGTGGACGGAGTGGATGTGCGTGAGGTAAAACAGGCGGATTTACGTGATAAAATCGGCTATGTACCACAGAAGGGAATTCTTTTCTCTGGCACCATTGCATCCAATCTGCGCTATGCCAAGGCAGATGCTTCCCAAGATGAATTACAGGAAGCAAGCGATATCGCCCAAGCCTCAGAATTCATCAATTCCAAACCGGATGGTTTTGAAGAAGCGATTGCGCAAGGAGGAACGAATGTCTCCGGCGGTCAAAAACAACGTCTTTCTATTGCGCGAGCATTGGTCAAGCAGCCGGAAATTTATATTTTTGACGACTCATTCAGCGCATTGGATTTTAAAACCGATGCCAAACTGCGCAAAGCTTTAGGAGAATTAACGGCGAACACTCAGGCTACGGTATTGGTGGTTGCTCAGCGAATTGCGTCGATTATGCACGCTGATCGCATTGTTGTTTTGGATCAGGGACGCGTTGTCGGAATGGGTACGCATGAGGAACTATTAAAAGATTGCAAAGTTTATCAGGAAATCGCTTATTCACAATTATCAAAGGAGGAATTGCACCATGAGTAATCAAACCAATCGTCCTCCTAGAAGAATGGGACACGGACCGATGCGCGCAATGGGTCCGGGAGAGAAAGCCAAGAACTTTAAAGGCACGATGCAGACATTGATTCGCTATATGCATCCCTATTATGCGAAGATTATAATGGCAATGATCTTTGCGATTGCCGGTACGATCTTTATGATTGTGGGACCGAAAATCTCAGGTAAAGCCACAACGGCGCTGGCAGAAGGCTTTATGGAGAAAGTGAGCGGTACCGGCGGTATTGATTTTGATTACATTTTGAAAATCATTTGCTTTATGATTGTACTGTATATCGCCAGTGGTTTATTCTCATTTACACAACAGTTTATCATGTCGGGAGTCACCCAACGTACCGCATATGATTTGCGTCGTAAAATCGCAGCGAAAATTAACCGCATGCCGTTTTCATATTTCGATACGAATTCACATGGTGATATCCTTTCTCGTGTGACCAATGATGTGGATACGTTGGCACAGTCATTGAATCAAAGTTTAAATACCGTAATTACCAGTGTTGTGAACATCATCGGCTTTACGATCATGATGCTTTCCATCAGCTGGCAAATGACGCTCATTGCATTTGTTACTGTACCGTTATCATTGATAATGGTGTTGATGATCGTCAAACGCTCTCAAAAATATTTTGTTAGGCAACAGCGCTTTTTGGGAGAGGTTAACGGTCATATCGAAGAAATGTACAGCGGTCATATTGTGATGAAAGCATTTAACGGAGAAGCGCGCAGTGTGGAAGAATTTGAACAACACAATCGCAATCTGTATGGAGTCGGTTGGAAATCACAATTCTTATCGGGACTGATGCAGCCGATCACGGCATTTGTCGGTAATATCGGTTATGTCGGTGTCTGTATTCTGGGTGGCTATCTTGCGATCCAAGGAACGATTGAAATCGGAGATATTCAAGCATTTATCCAATATGTGCGCAATTTTAACCAGCCGATTACGCAAATGGCACAAGTAATGAATCTATTACAGTCGACCGCAGCAGCAGCGGAGCGGGTCTTCGAATTTCTCAATGAAGCAGAGGAAGTAAAAGAAACAAATAATCCGGTGGAGATTTATGATGAAAACAGAAACTGTAAAATCAAAGGTCAGGTAACTTTCGAAAATGTGCGTTTTGGTTATGATCCGGAAAAGATCGTCATTCATCATTTCTCAATGTATATCAAAGCAGGACAAAAGGTGGCCATTGTCGGACCGACCGGTGCCGGAAAAACGACCATTGTGAAATTACTGATGCGCTTTTATGAACTCAACAGCGGTACAATTTATATTGATGGAATTCCGACAACAGATATGCGGCGCAGTGATTTGCGTTCCCTGTTTGGCATGGTATTACAGGATGCATGGCTGTTTAACGGAACGATCATGGAAAACTTACGCTATGGAAAACTGGATGCCGATGACGAGGATGTCATCAAGGCGGCCGATGCGGCCTATGTTGATCATTTTATCCGAACTTTAGATCATAGTTACCAAACGGAAATCAATGAGGACTCCAATAATGTATCACAAGGACAAAAACAGTTGTTGACGATTGCCCGTGCTTTCTTGGCCGATCCGAAAATTTTAATTCTTGATGAAGCCACTTCTTCGGTGGATACCCGTACCGAGGTACTCATCCAGAAAGGAATGGAAAAGCTCATGGAAAATCGCACCAGCTTTGTCATTGCGCATCGTCTTTCCACGATACGTGATGCCGATATTATTCTCGTCATGAAGGATGGCGATATTGTCGAGGCCGGCAGTCATGAAGACTTGATGCGTGAAAACGGCTTTTATACACAGTTGTATAATTCTCAATTTGAAGAAGTATAAATATGACAGGGATCATCCGGTTTGCGGATGGTTCTTTTTTTGCTTGTGAGCCAAGAAAAAGAAGCTAGGGTTGTAAATGATGAAAGTGGTTTATTCACCTCTGTTTAATAAAAATGAAAAAATATAAAAAAAGGTTGACACCTTGGTTAGTCTATGCTAACATATAACGTGAAGTTAGCGCACGCTAACAGAGGAGATGAGATGATGACATTATCCATGGCACCGACCGGACGGCCGCTTATTATTCATAAAGTTATCGGGAAGGATGAATTACGTACACGTTTGTCCAATCTTGGCTTTGTAGAAGGTGCGGATTGTTTGGTAATCAGTGAACGCAGCGGCAATCTGATTACCACGATCAAGGATACGCGCATTGCATTAGATAAAACTTTGGGCAATCGCATCATTGTTGAAGAAAGACAGGAGGAAAGACAATGAAATTAAATGAAGTAAAGGTTGGAGAGCAGGCAATCATTAAAAAAATCGGAACTGATGCATCAATGAAAAAGAAATTGATGGATATGGGCTTGACCAAAAATACCGAAGTGGTCGTTCGGAAAGTGGCACCGCTTGGCGATCCGATTGAATTGACAGTACGCGGCTATGAATTAACGATTCGTAAGGCAGATGCCGCACAGATTGAAGTCGCATAATTTATTTTTTTTAACATCATGGTTAGCTAGGGCTAACAAAGGAGGGAACTATGAAAAAATTGGCATTGGCCGGAAATCCGAACTGCGGTAAAACAACGCTCTTTAACGCCTTAACCGGCAGTAATCAATATGTCGGCAATTGGCCGGGGGTGACGGTGGAGAAAAAAGAAGGAAAAATAAAAGGAAATCATGATCTGACCTTAGTTGATTTACCGGGAATCTATTCGCTTTCCCCTTATTCTTTGGATGAAGTAGTGGCACGTGATTATCTCATTCAGGAACAGCCGGATTTGATTATCAATTTGGTGGATGCGACAAACTTGGAGCGAAATTTATATTTAACCACGCAACTACAAGAGAGTGGGATTCCGATCGTGGTGGCTTTGAATATGATGGATTTGGTAAAAACCAATCATGATCAAATTGATACCAAAAAACTGGCACAGTTCTTGCGTTGTCCCGTGGTCGAAGTTTCTGCTTTAAAAAATGAGGGGTTGGACGAATTGTTGAAGCAAGTGAAACAGCGATTAAGCGAATCTGCTGGCGATATTGTGAGCATTTATGAGGGAAACACGGCAACGGCACTGACCCAGATTCAGGAATATATGCGAGATGAATATCCATTACATCAACAGTTATGGTATGCGGTGAAGTATTTAGAAAATGATGAAAAGATCATTGCGAATTCCAAATTGAATAAAAATACATTAAGTGAAATTGATGCGATTCGCAGTCAGCTTGAGGAACAGGAAGATGATGATTGTGAAAGTATGATAGCCAATGAACGTTATGTGTTTATCGCAAAAGTAATCAAAGCGGTTTATCGTAAATCCAGAACCGGTTTGAGTACTTCTGATCGCATTGATCAGATTGTGACTAACCGCTGGTTGGCTCTGCCGATCTTTGCGGCGATTATGACGTTTGTATATTATATGGCAGTGACGGGTGTCGGCGGTTTTGCGACCGATTGGGTCAACGATGTTTTGTTTAGCGAAATTATTCCTCCGGCTGTCGAAGGATTCTTAACCGCTGTAAATTGTGCCGATTGGCTGAACTCATTAATCTTGGATGGCATCATAGCCGGTGTCGGAGCCGTATTAGGCTTCGTGCCGCAAATGCTGGTACTGTTCTTCTTTTTGGCCATCTTGGAAGATATTGGCTATATGGCACGGATTGCGTTTATCTTGGATCGTGTATTCCGCAAATTCGGCTTATCCGGAAAATCGTTTATTCCGATGTTGATCGGTACCGGATGTGGAGTTCCGGGAATCATGGCAAGTCGCACGATTGAAAATGAAAAAGACCGCCGGATGACGATCATGACTACGACTTTTATTCCCTGCAGCGCTAAACTGCCAATCATTGCCTTAATTGCGGGCGCACTGTTTGGCGGCGCATGGTGGGTAAGCCCTTCCGCATATTTCATCGGTATTGCGGCGATTGTGTTATCCGGCATTATATTGAAGAAAACCAAACTGTTTGCCGGTGATCCTACACCGTTCGTGATGGAATTGCCTGCGTATCATATGCCCAAAGTTGCCAATATTCTGCACAGTATGTGGGAGCGGGGAAGCAGTTTTATCAAAAAGGCAGGAACGATCATTCTCTTATCTACGATCGTGATCTGGTTCTTATCAAATTTTGGCATTGTGGACGGCTCGTTTGCGATGTTAGAGGAAGAACAACTCAATGAGAGTTTCTTGGCGGGACTGGGTTCCTTGGTGGCACCGCTGTTTGCGCCGTTAGGTTGGGGTTATTGGGAAGCAGCGGTTGCGGCTATCTCCGGACTCATCGCAAAGGAAAACGTCGTTTCTACATTCGGAATCTTGTATGGTTTCGCTGATGTAGCAGAAGACGGTGTTGAAATTTGGGGCACACTGGCAACGAGCTTCACTGGCGCAGCGGCATTCTCTTTCCTTGTATTCAATCTGTTGTGTGCCCCCTGTTTTGCGGCTATCGGTGCCATAAAACGGGAAATGAATCATCCGAAATGGACGATATTCGCTATCTCATATCAGTGTGGTTTGGCCTATGTCGTATCATTGATGATTTATCAGTTCTGGACTTTTGCGGAAACTGGCAATGTGACAATCGGTTTGATTTTGGCTTTGGTGGCACTCCTTCTGGTTGTGTATCTGCTGTTTCGTAAAGAATCGCCCTCATCTTTGAAAGGACAAACGGCACCATGTCAACCGTAATTATTCTTATTGTATTGCTTGCGTTGATTGCCACGGCTATTCGCTCATTGATGAAGAATCGTCATCAATGCGGCGGCGATTGTGCCACTTGTCGGGGATGTCACAACAGTCGAAGATCACTATAATAACATGATCAAGTTTATAAGATCCGGGCATCGTAATGGTTATGCCTTGGATCTTTTTTTGGCAGTTTTATATTAGGCAACACTTTACATTCCTAAGATTGCATCAATTTATCGGAGTATAGATTTCAGTTAAAGAAGATGAGTTCCTGAAAAAAGCGTAAATACGCATTAAAATCGCATCTGTCATTGTCCAAACAAGAACAAATATGATAATAATCGCAACGATTCTTTTATAAGATCATTGCTGTTAAGAACAGAATGGAGCCATGGTATGATGAGGATGGAATACTCTATTTGGACATTGAGCTTTTTTGTTAGAAGAAGCAATGATGAATTTTTGATGGATCATCGTTTATTTAATAATGATATTGTTTTCTATCTTTCTTATCGGTGATCCGCATTCAAAAAAACGAACCGGCAATTCGGTTCGTTTTCCATATATAAGTATCATTTCTTTATCAGATGATCACGCGTATGAATGATGGCTTCAACGACAGCATCCAATTGCGCTTTGGTTGCCTGTTCCTGTTGCAGAAGCAAGGCTCCGCTCATAAAGGCGAATTCATATTTTTGCCAGGATTCTTTCGTATAATCATTTTCTTGGTAGGTGCTGACTTCGCGAAGTAAGCTTTGGCATTGAATCATGCGATTCATATAAACATGTTCTTCACAGATTTCTTGCAGTAATTGCGCAAATTGCCAACTGCGATTGCTTTTGGTAACAACACATTTTCGTTCAACACTAACGCTCTCTTTTTGTAAGGCAGTGGAAATTTCCATGATGGCATCATCTGTGAATCCTTCGAATACCATCAGATCAATCGGAGGCAGTTTTTTCTGTTTGATATTTGATCCATGGCCTTCTAAAAGCTCGGCTAAAGTAGCGGCGCCTTGATCAGTTTCTACCATGATAAGAGAAATGTTCGCTTGCGTGATGATCGCTTCTACCTGTTTGCGTTTGGCTTGATCATCGCCGTCATAATACAATATTTTCATAATTGCATTACAACTTTCTCATCTTATGCTCAGCGTATTTTCCGATTAGTATATATGCAAGCATCGCAATCAAAACCATCACAACCACGGCAGCGATCATTACCGGCATCAATAAGTGCTGCGGAAGATAAAAGCAGCCGAAAAGGATGGAGAAGCATAATGCCATGGAAATCATCGTAGCGATAAAGGCTCCCAGATTCTGCTTGACTGCGGACACTTCCTGTTCCCAGATCAGCTTTGGCTTGAGCAGATCCAGAAACATACAATAGGTGTTGCCGATTAAGGTCGTGATGGCAGAAACAATGCAGTAAATGATATAATAGTGCCATGATAAGGGTAGAAACAGTGCCAATACCAGCGCAACGCAGAGGTTGCTGACGATACCCCCAATGACTCCGCACAGCATTTTGGCATGAATTTGATCACGATAGGACATCGGTATATATTTCATAATAGTATACTGTTTTCCTTCTCGTGATAAAGACGTGGCCGATATTTGATTCAACGTGCCGAACAAGAAGCCCGCTGCCATGGCAATAAATACGACATAAGCGATAAAACCGTCAATTTGTTCTACTTCCATAAGTAAATCACTTAAGGAAAAACCTTCTGTGAATTCGCCTCGGTTGAGTACAGATGTCACTAAAATAATTATGGGGAAGAGGAAAATCATCAGAATACAGTTGGTAAAGTAAGCCGGGGTGCGCAGTAACAGTTTGAACTCCTTTTTCAAATATGCATATGTTTTACTACGCTTCCGCGAATTTTTCTGTAACTGCTTGGTACTCATTTGTTTATGTGCGGCAGTGGATTCACTGCTGCCGATTGCGCCCTTGAAATACAGGAAACGTCCCAATGTTAGAAATACGATCAATGCGATAACACAAATGCCGATTCCTTCCGCCAAGTCCAGTATACTGCCTTCTACAACTGCACGGGCGAAGAAGGGAATCATTGGGAACAATTTCATAAAGAATTGTAACAATGAATTTTCTCCAGCAATGATATTCATAAGAATGGCGGATTCATCTTGCGTATTCTGTCCGTTCATAAAGAGGGAATAGGACATACCGACCACTATCAATAAAATACTGGAGATGAGATTAAAGCGATCGCGATTTTTGAAAAACGGCACAAAGCGCATCAACAGAATGGTGAAAATAGTGGAAAGTACCAATGGGAAGATTGGAATCAGTAACAGCGTAATGATACCGAAGGGAAGAAATGTCATCGGCATTCCGCCGTAATGCAGATAAGCGGCATAGGTCGGAATCAAAACACTGAAGGAAAACAGATATTCATAGATGACACAGACCGTAAACTTTGCGGCGATGATGTGTATGCTTTTTAGCGGTAATGCCAACAGTATTTCCAGATCTGAACTGAAATAAAAGATACTCGGAATCAGAAAGAGCGAAAAGAAGAAGATAATCATACAGGTGAAAAACAGCATACTACCCAAAATGGTCGCTGTCTGATCCATTTGGGCATAAAGCGGCAGGATGGAATCAATCCCGAAGTAGAGAAGAACCAACATGGGAAGGCAACAGGCGAATAATATTAAATAGATAAATAACTTAAACCATCTTTTGCTTTTTCCATCAGTCACCTGAAAGCCGCTTTTCATTAAGATTTTGGTCAAGGTGAGATATTTACGCATTGCCTACCACCTCTAAAAACAGTTCTTCTAACGTGGCACTGTTAGGATGCATTGCCTTACATTCTTCCAAGGTACCGAAGAATACGATTTTGCCATGGTTGATGATCGCAACTTTATCACACAGCTTTTCCGCTACCTCCAATACATGGGTAGAGAAGAAAACAGTATTGCCGCGGTTTGCGTGTTCCCGCATCTTTTCCTTTAAACGGAAAGAGGATTGCGGGTCCAGTCCGGTCATTGGTTCATCCAGGATCCATACGCGCGGATCGCAGATCAATACGGCCATGATGACGATTTTCTGACGCATACCATGAGAATAGGAAAGAATTCGATCATTGAGAGCTGTACTCATTTCAAAGGTTTCCGCCAGATCATGAATGCGCTGTTTGCGAATTGCACCGTCAATCTCATACATATCCGCAATAAAGTTTAAATACTCGATGCCTTTCAATCGTAAAAAGATATCAGCCTGATCCGGAACCAACCCGAATTCCATCTTGGCTTTCAGTGGCTCTTTGACAATGTTTATGCCATTGATCAGGATTTCCCCCTCATTGGGATTCAATACCCCGGTAATCATTTTGATCGTTGTGGTTTTGCCGGCGCCGTTAGGACCAATAAAGCCGACGATTTCACCATCATTGATGGTACAGGAAATATCGTCTACTGCCTTTTTGCCTCCGGAGAATTCTTTGGTTACATGTTTTAATTCAATCATAAATGTTACTTCCTTTCTTTTTTATATTTATCGTTATTGATATTGTTATTTGTGGGTTATCCGGATGCGGAACGCCGGTAAAGCACATAAGAGTAAAGATTTGGCACCAATATGATGAATAGAATCCAAGCATTGAATATCATGAATTCCAATTGCCAAAGGGACAGCACGCATAAAAGGATGCCGCCTCCAAACCAAATCCAACCGCCGATGCGATGTGTCTTACGCCATATGCTTTCATCATGCAGCGTCCACGGATTACGAATACCGATCATATAGTTAGGACGAATGCGCGGCATGATGTTGCCGCAAATGCTGACCAGACCACCGATACTGAAACAGATCAGCATTGAAACATTCGTGATGCCGGGCTGCCATGCTTCTGCACTGGTAATCATGCAGCAAATCCATAACAGCAGCGCAACGGTAACGCGCAGAGTCGTGAAGCTTGACGCAAATTTGGCATAATTGTGGCGCTTGGGATCAATGCGGCGACAAAAACGCAATAGCGTATCTGTAAGTGGAATCATCAGCGGGAATAGCAATAAAAGCCAGCGTGGTCCATAGCCGTCCGCTTGTCCGTGATTGTTCCAGTGAATGACAATATCCTGCTCATTTTGCAACAGCACAATACCGCCGATGACCCATGCGCTGACGGTAAGCAGAAATATGATAAGGCCGGTTTTGTTACGCATCAAGATGACTCCTTTCTTGTCAGCGATGAAACCCAATGGATGATTTCATCCAATACACTTGTATTCAATTCATAATAGATATACTTGCCGCGTCGATCATCCAAAATGAGATCCGCTTTTTTCAGCACCGCAAGGTGATGGGAAATCGTTGCATCGCTGGAGGGAAAATGATCGGCAATCTGCCCGGCGTGAAGTTCTCCGTCCTGAAGCAGGGAAATAATGGCTCTGCGGGTCGGATCACTCAGGGCTTGAAACGTATCTTGGAACTTCACTGCTTCACCTCCTCATTTCGATGGCAATCTAAATATATTATAATCATATGCGTACAAATGTCAAAACATTTCGATCATTATCTAATTGTTGAAAACAAATTGGCTGAAATTACATATGGTACTATTTGAATAAGTGTGATAAAATATTAAAATAAAATTGAAAAAGCAATGTGATTTGGAGGGGTCTGCATGAACCAAAGAAACCAATACGATCCTTTTGAGCAAGATCCTTATGGGGGCAATGCTCAATATAGCGAGAATCCATATGGGCAAGATCAATTTGCCAATAACTCTCAGCCTTATATGCACAATCAACGCTACCAACAAACGGAAAATGATTCCTTTGATCCGTATGCGCGAGAAGAGATGCCACAGCGCAATTCCTATACCCGTGAAAGAAGTGATCCTCTGTATGATGGGGCTTATGTAAACGGGCAAAAAGAGCCTGAAGAAGAAAAGAAAAAACATCGTTTTTTCTTTTGGCTGATTTTCCTGTTGGCTTTATTGGTATTCCTGTATTCCGCTTTTCAATTATTTAAGATTTTTAAAGCGAATTGGGATGAACGCAGGGAGAAGGATCGCATCATTGAGATCGGTAATATCCCTGATGATCCGGAAGGTGCTTTCAATATTAATTGGGAAGGATTACGGGCAGTCAACAGTCAGATTAAGGCATGGATTATTGTGCCCGATACGAATATCTCTTATCCGATTGTACAGGGCAGCGATAATGAATATTATTTAGAGCACACATTCAGCAAAGATGAAAATTATGCCGGAGCAGTTTTTATTGATTATCAAAACAAGCCGGATTTTTCCGATAACAACACGTTTATATACGGACACAACGTAAAACATGAAACGATGTTTTCTCAACTTGAAAAATTCATGGATAAGGACTTTTTCGATCAACATAAATATGTTTATATTTTCACTCCCGAACAGAACTATAAATGCGAAGTGATTTCCTTTCACTCTACCTACGATGGTTCACCGGCTTATCGTTTCGGCATCATGGATACCAAGACATGGAAAGATTACATCAGCTTGGTTACGGCACCGGATCTTAACGGTCATGTGCGCAGTGATGTGAAAATGGGAGAAAGCGATCGCATGGTGACTTTGTCCACATGTTCCTTTGAGGTGAATGATGCTCCCAGTGAGCGAAGATACCTGATGCACTTGAAGCTGGTACCGTGGATTGGGCGCTATCAGGAAGATCAGGCGCAAGGCCCGCGCAGTAAGTGATAAACAGAAAATGCGGATTCATAACGAATCCGTTTTCTTATTCATCAATCATGAAAGAATCAAACAGCGAAATACGACATTTTTTGGTGGAGAAAGCATATATATTTATGGGGTGATGCTGCTGTGTTTTCCAAGAAATGCCGTTTATTGACTTGTGAAATATTAACGCTGGTTGCCATCGGTATTGTTATGATCGCTTCTTCCTCACGGGTGTGGGCAGAAGCGAAGTTTCAAGATCCGATGTATTTTATGAAACGGCAGCTTGTCTTTGCCCTAATTGGCTGTTTTGTGATGCATGGTGCCAGCCGTTTGAATCTGATGCGAATTCGTCCGCATGTAAAGAAAATCTTTTTGTTTTGTACGGCAGCTTTGATCTTGGTACTTATACCGGGACTGGGCGTTTCCCGCAACGGCAGCCGCAGCTGGTTTGGGGTCGGCAGTTTTCTGATTCAGCCATCTGAATTCTTCAAAATCGCAGTGATATTATATGTTTCCGATTATTTATCTCGCCGTTATCGTGTCAAGAAGTTTAAAAATGATTTATTATTTCCGGCTTTTTTAACGATGTTGGGCTTTGGCTTAATCTTATTACAGCCGGATTTCGGCAGCGGTATCGTTATGGTGTGCAGTATTGTTGTGATCGTGCTGGCCGCCGATGCACCGATTAAGTACTTTACACGAGTGGGAATGATGGGAGCGGCCGGATTGGGCGGCTTGATTTTATCGGCACCATATCGTCTGGCTCGCATTACTTCTTTTATCGATCCGTGGAGTGATCCGCTGGGTTCGGGTTTTCAAATCATACAATCGCTCTTTGCGATTGCGCCGGGTGGTATTTTGGGGGTCGGTTTTGATCAGAGTATGCAGAAGCATTTCTACTTGCCGGAGCCGCAAACGGATTTTATCTTTGCGATTTTTGCGGAGGAATTCGGCTTTATCGGCTGCATATTGCTCATTGCGTTATTTTTATTGGTCATTTATGAGGGCGTGAAAATTGCCCTTTCCTGTCGCGACAGCTTTTTATGTTATACCGCTATCGGTTTGATTTCCTTATTTGCAATTCAGGTAATGATCAATTTGGGCGTGGTGGTCGGCCTGTTTCCGGTGACCGGAATTACGCTGCCTTTTATTTCTTACGGCGGCAGTTCGCTGCTTGTCATGATGGGTTCGATGGGATTGTTGATGAGCATTGCCAACAGCGGTGAATAAAAATGATAACGGATGAAAAAGACTACCCTTAAGCGGGTAAGTCGTGATATAATAAAGAACAAGGAGTGAACTCATGAAACTGTTGATTGCGACCGGCGGGACCGGCGGACATATTTATCCGGCATTGGCGCTGGCAGAAGCTGCGAAAAAGCGTTATTCGGATTTGGAATTGCTTTTTATCGGCAACGATGATCGCATGGAAACAACGCTGATTCCCCAGGCAGGATATGCATTTCGATCACTGCATACAAGCGGGTTGGTCGGCAATATCGTACAAAAGGCGGAAGCAATCGTACAGATGGTCAAGGCCAAGCATCAGGCGGTACAGATCATCAAAGAATGGCAACCGGATGTGGTGATGGGATTTGGCGGATATGTGAGCGCTCCGGTTATTTTGGCAGCCCACAGTCTGCACATTCCCACATTAATTCATGAACAGAATTCGGTTGCGGGGGCAAGCAATAAATTGGCGGCTCGTTATGCGGATGGTATCGTTATCTGTTATGAACGATTGTTGGAAACATTTGATCCGAAAAAAACGCGGCTGTTGGGAAATCCTAGAGCGAGCAGTGCTTTACAGGTACCCTTTAACCGCGAGTATTATCGTTCCCTGTATTTGAGGGAAGATAAGCCGTTGATTTTGGTGGTTATGGGTTCATTGGGCTCCACCAGTATCAATGAAATCATGTGTGAAGCGTTGCCGAAGGTGAAGAGTGATGCGCAGATTTTATTTGTCTGTGGGAAAAACAACAAGGAAGAAGTCATGAAACGTCTTCCGGATGATCATCATCTTCATGTGGTGGAATATGTGTCACAGTTGGAGATCATGGAAAAGGTAGACCTTATCATCTGTCGTGCCGGTGCGACAACCGCAGCCGAAATCACGGCATTGGGAACACCTGCGATACTCATTCCTTCTCCTTATGTCGCACATAATCATCAATACTACAATGCACAGGTTCTGTGTAAGCATAAGGCAGCCTTTATGATTGAGGAAAAGGACTTAAACAGTGAAACACTGAATGCGAAAATTCAGTTGATCAGTGAAAATAAAGCTTTACAAAAACAAATGCGGGAAGCCGCCAAGCAGCTTGGCTTTCCTAATGCCAGTGAAGATATTCTGGACTGGATCGATGAAATGAAAAGGTGAAATCAATGAATTTGGAAAAACGCTTCTCCGCCTATGGTGATGTAAAATGCAATGAATCCTTGGCAAAACATACAACGTTTCAAGTCGGCGGCGACTGTCAATATTTTGTCTATCCCAAAAACGAACTGTGTTTGATGGAAATATTGAAAATATGTCAAAACGAAGACTTGCCGTATAAAATATTCGGTCGTGGCAGTAATTTGTTATGTAGCGATGATCCTTATGTGGGGGTTGTCATCTGCTTGGAGCGATATATGAGCGACTTTTACTTTGATGAAGACGGCATTTGTGTCGCACAGGCCGGATGCAGTATTATTCTGTTGGCGCATGAGGCGATGAAACGCTCATTGAGCGGTTTGGAATTTGCGAGCGGCATTCCGGGAACCTTGGGCGGCGCGATTTATATGAATGCCGGTGCTTATCGCAGCGCGATCAGCGATGTCTTACAGAGTGTGTTCGTACTGAAAGATGGCGAATGCGTATGGATGGACAGTGAACAATTGGACTATGATTATCGTCATTCCCGCTTTCAAAGAGAGAACGATTGGATCATTTTGGGCGGCCGTTTACAACTGCAGCCGGGCAATCAAAAAGAAATCAGCGACTGTATGGATTCACGCCGTAAGCGTCGTATGAGTACCCAACCGTTGGATAAGCCCTGTGCGGGCAGTATGTTTCGCAATCCGGAAAATGCCCAGGCATGGGAACTGATTGAAAAAATCGGTTATCGTGGTAAACGGATCGGCGGCGCCATGGTTTCCGAAAAACATGCGAACTTTATCGTCAACGAAGATCATGCCAAAGCGGCAGATATAGCGGCTCTGGTCAAAGAGATTCAGCGTAAGGTAAGGGAACAATTCGGAATTGAATTGCGTACGGAAGTGGAGCGGTTTAATTGGAAGATATAAAGGATATTCTGTATGATGATGTAGAACAAAAATTCATCGAATTACAGGATCGAAAAAAAAAGCGAAAAGTGCGATGGCGAAGGGTAAAGCGCTTGGTTATCCTCACCGTATTGATCGTGGGTACGTTTTATTTTGCTTCGGATTACTCAAAAGTGAAATCTTTGAGTATTTCGGGGAATACATATTACAGTGATGATGATATTCTGGAAATGGCTAAATTGTCTTATCGAACCCGTTATGTGATTATGCCGAAATTTTTAATCAATTGGAATTTGGAACAACATGAACTGATTGAAAGCGTAGACGTGATAAAGAATTGGCAGGGGGCCATTCAGTTGGAAATTCATGAAAAAAAGATTCTGGGCAGTATTCGTGATGAAAACGGCAAAGCGTATGTGATCGTATGCGGTCAAGAAAAGGAACCGTTTGAGAAAATAGCGGTTGATGAGGCGCATATTCCCGTTTTGGCCAATTACCCGATCTTGGGTGATTTCGATGATGAGAATATGCAGAAGCTGGTTGATGCATTTAATGTAAATAAACGCGAAGTCAGTGAGGATTTTATAGCGATGATATCAGAAATTCAGCCTTATCAGCGCAGTTATGATGCACATATGGTGAAAATGGTGATGCAGGATGGCAATACACTGTATTCTTCTTATGACGGGATACCGCTGTTAAATGATTATAAACAAGTATTACGATCATCAGGAAAATCACATGTATGTATGGAACTGGATGAAACCAACGCAAGTATTTATGAACAACCGTGCCAGTGAGAAAGGAAATTTGCTTTCCGTTCTGAAACTGAGTATAATAATAAAGATATAGGAGGTAACTTATGCCAATTTCAAGAAGTACACAATACGGTAATATCAATATTTCAATCGAAGCGATCGCATCGTTGGCCGGTGGATTGGTCAGTGAATGCTACGGCGTTGTCGGCATGGCTTCACAAAAAATGGTGAAGGATGGCATTGCGGAATTGTTAAAGAAAGAAAACTATTCTCGCGGCGTTGTTGTGCGCGAAAAAGACGGGCAGCTGGAACTGGACTTATATATCATTGTATCTCACGGAATTAAGATTTCGGAGGTTGTCAATGAAGTACAAAAGAAAGTAAAATATATGATGGAAAAATCTCTGGAACTTGATTTCAATGTGATCAATGTTTATGTCCAGGGAGTTAAAGCCATGAAATAGAGGGAATGACCATGAATACGATCAATGGGTTTTTATTTAAGCAAATGCTGGAAAGTGGTGCTAATCATTTAACGAACCATTTTCCGGATATTGATGCATTGAATGTTTTCCCGGTTCCTGATGGGGATACCGGAACAAATATGTCTCTGACATTTAATGCCGGAGTAAAGGACGCATTAAGCTGTGGCAGTGAGAGTGTTTGCGAGATTGCCAAAGTGTTGTCCAAAGGTTTATTGATGGGCGCACGCGGTAACTCCGGTGTCATTACTTCACAGATCTTCCGCGGTCTGGCGCAAGGCGTGGAAGGCATGAGTGAAATCAACGGCTTTCAGTTAGCGAATGCGTTGGTGATCGGTTCTCAAGTTGCATACAAGGCCGTTATGCGACCGGTCGAAGGAACGATTCTGACGGTAGTACGGGAAGCAGCCGATTATACGTATGCTTTTGCATCGGAAAATGCGGATGTTTCATGTATTGCCGTTATGGATAAAATGGTAGAGGAAGCGATTGCATCCTTGAAGCGAACACCGGAATTATTACCGGTATTAAAAGAAGTCGGTGTTGTTGACAGCGGCGGAGCCGGTTTGGTTACGATTTTGCAGGGCTTCGCAGCCGCATTAAAAGGTGAGCCTGTCGCGTTGAGTGATGAGCAGGGAAGCAAAGAATCGGTTGGAGCTTCACTAGAGAGTGAAGAATTCGGATATTGTACGGAATTTATCGTTCGCCTGAATGAAGCATCTCAATCAGACTTTCAGGAAGAAGTACTGCGTGATGCCTTGGCTAACATCGGTAATTCTATCGTATGTGTACAGGACGAGGATATTGTGAAAGTCCATGTGCATACGCTTACTCCCGGTGAAGCGTTGAAACTGGGTCAGCAATACGGTGAATTTGTAAAGCTGAAAATTGAAAATATGCAAGAGCAACATGAAAATATCATGACGCAGGCATCAAAGGAAGAAATTGACGAAATGACAGAGGCAAAACCACGTAATCCTTATGCTATTATTACCGTTGCAGCCGGTGATGGCTTGGCAGAAATGTTTAGGGAACTGCGCGTAGATGCTGTCATCAGCGGTGGTCAGACGATGAATCCCTCAACCGAAGATTTCGTTGAAGCCATCAAAAAAGTGAACGCGGAAAATATTTTCCTTCTGCCAAATAATTCCAATATTATTTTAGCTGCGCAACAGGCAGCTGCTGTGTTGGAGGATGAACATATCTATGTCATTCCTTCTAAAACAATACCACAGGGTTTATGTGCATGCATCATGTTCAATCCTGATGCGGATCCTGATACCAATGTCGCTGAAATGAACGATGCGATCACATTGGTGAAAACCGGACAGATTACTTATGCTATTAAAGATACAACCTTTGAAGGCTTAGCAATTCAAGCCGGTGATTATATGGGGATTAAAGAAAAGGATATTGTCGTTGCACTGAAAGATAAGATGGAAGCGACCAAACAACTTATTGATGCGTTGGTGGATGATGAAAGTGAAATCGTAACGCTTATTTACGGTGATGATATTCAAGAAGAAGAAGCATTGGAAATCAGTAATTATATCACTGATCGCTATGATATTGAGGTTGAAGTCAATAACGGCGGTCAACCGGTGTACTCCTTTATTATCGGTGTAGAATAATGATAAGCAAAAGTCTGAGCATTCAGACTTTTTTGTTAAGAGACTTTATGGATTGTCATAAGGCAGAATTAGAGAGTGGTGAAAAATGATGATTCGATATGCGAATGAAAGCGATTGGGAAGTATTAATGAATTATGATAAGCATATTTGTCCTAATGAATTAAAAAACAGCATTCATGCCAAAAGAGTGCTTGTGGTGATTGAAAATGATATTGTGATCGGTTGGCTAAGATATAATTTATTTTGGGATCACATTCCTTTTATGTATATGCTGTATTTCTTAAGCGAATATCGAAGAAAAGGATATGGAAAACAACTCGTTCAATTTTGGGAAAAGAAAATGAAAGAAACAAACTATAAAATGGTCTTAACCTCCACATTATCAGATGAATCGGCTCAATTCTTTTATCGACATATTGGTTATCACGATTGCGGTTCTTTACAACTACCCCATGAACCTTTAGAAATTATAATGATGAAGAATTTAGCATAGTAAATATCATAAGTAAACCTTAGGTGTGTTTAAAGATAATAGATAAAATGGTAAGATAATCATGAAAAGAGGGATCATGATGAATCAAGATAAGATTGGAAAATTTATTGCGGAATGTCGTAAGGATAAAAATTTGACACAGGAACAGCTGGCGGAAAAAATCGGTGTAAGTAAAAATGCCGTCAGTAAATGGGAACGTGGTTTAAATCTACCAGATGCTTCGCTCATGCCGGAACTTTGTAAGATATTGAATATCACACTAAATGAATTGTTCAGCGGTGAGAAAATACCCGATAACAAGTATAAAGAGGTCGCTGATAATAATTTATTAAGTGCCTTAGAAGAAAGTGTTTTTACCGTCAAGGATAAAGTCGAGTACTTTAAACGGAAATGGGAAAGAGACCACTTTTTTGAATCCATTGTGGTAACGATCATTATCGTTGTTTTTGTCATATATGGTTTCATTAAGGATAATGGGTTACAGTATATATTTATGTTAATCGGTTTGGTTAGCGGAATGATAGAAAATCACAGAAAGATGGCATATGTTGAAAGAAATGTCTACGGAAATCGATCAGACATTACGATAGAAGAATTCCGAAATGCGTTAAGCAGACTAAAAGAATCCAAAGAAATATTAAATGGATTTCCTACCAAAAAAGAAGCTGTTGATTTTTTAATACAAGAAACCGGTTTGTCGAAACAGGAATGTTCGGAAGCATATGATGTTTTAATAAAATTAGATTTAGATAAAGAGATGGATTAAATTCGTTTCTTATAAGAATGGAGTGCTGTCATAAAAGAATAACGCGATAGGAAACGGATGGAAATTATGTTAAAATAAGTCCATAGGAGTGATGATATGCAGTATTCGGCATTGGTCGTTGCGGCCGGCAGTGGTTCGCGTATGGGATTGGGATATAATAAAATGCTTTATCCGTTGGCGGATGGAAAGACAGTATTGGAAAAAACCGTTTCACTGTTTCAAAAAGATGTTCGTTGTGTACAGATCATTGTGGTTTGTGCTGTGGCAGATAGAGATGAGTTTGCACATCTGTGCGGTGATAAAAACATCGTTTATGTGATTGGCGGTGAGACACGTCAGGAGTCAGTATATCATGGATTGCGTGAAGTATCGCAAGATTTGGTGTTGATTCATGACGGTGCCCGACCATGGCTTCCGGTGGTATGTATCGATCGATTGTTGGAAACATTAAGGGATCATCAAGCATGCTTATTATGCACTTCGGTAAAAGATACCATCAAGGAAGTAGAAAACGGATATGTTAAACAAACCTACGTAAGAGATAAGCTATATGCGGCACAAACCCCACAGGCATTTCATACCACATTGATTCGTTACTGTTATGATCAGGCAATGAAAGATGGAGTTAGCGCGACTGATGATGCTCAGCTGGTAGAAATATACAGTGATATTTCGGTACGAGTTGTAGAAGGCAGCTATGCAAACATGAAAGTGACAACACAGGAAGATGTAGTCGGTAAATAAGTATATCACAAAGGGCTCTAATATGAAGGATCTTTGGGAATTGTTAATTTCACTTAAACGATCACGTTATTAATAGAAATGGCTACTTTATTGATTCTTCAAGAAAATACGTTGAGGTACGAACCAAACGCAGAAAGAAGCACTCAAGTAAATGGAAATTTGATACAATGGTCTTGCGCAATTCGGGAGGAGTTGTCCTTTTTGCGTATATTTCCATAAACAAAAAACATCCAAAACAGGGAAAAGGTGTATCAAATGGTACACCTTTTTAAACACCTGATTTTAC
>CAJUGR010000011.1 GCA_910586285.1 uncultured Erysipelotrichaceae bacterium | reverse complement strand
TAATTCCACCCGCATTGCGCAAAACCATTGTATCTTACTTCCATTTACCGGAATATTTCTTTCTGCGTTTGGTTCGTGCCTTTCGCTTTTTTTATTTGTATGGTGAAACAAAAAAACACTCCGCGATATGCGAAATGTTCATGTTAATGATCCTTTTACTTATCTGTATCAAAGTAAACATCCTGACGAATGTTCACACTGCCCTGCAAAACCGCACCTTTTTGAATTTCAATATCGCGTGCCGTTAAATTACCGACAAGTGCTGCTTGTTCTTCAAAGGTTGCGGATTCCGCTGCACTGACATCACCTTTGATTCGCCCGCCGCATACCACATTCATCGCCTCACAATTACCGGCTACCGTTGCGGTAACATTCAGATGTAAATCACCGGTACAATTAATATCACCGGTCACAATCGCATTATCCAATTCAACATCACAAGTAGTGATATTGCCATCAACCACTCCGGTTACTTTAATTTTATTTTGGCAAGTGATATCGCCCTGCACTTCACCTTGAACAACCAAATCACCAGCTACTTCTACTGTTCCGGTAATTCTGGTGCCCTTACCGATCACCGTGGGTTCGAGTGCTTCCTGCTGCATCATTTGCGGATCATAACGATGCTGGTCATTATTGACCACGTTACGAACTCGCTCATTGGGATTGCCATACCCTTGATTGCGATTATAATACTCTCTATCATCATTATAATTCATTCTTCTACCTCCGAATCTCATTTCAATTCCCTTGTGAATATTATACATTTATTTTAAAGGTTATTCAATCTCACAAAAGCATTTTCTTATAGAATTCATACCGATACACCTTATGTTTCCTTTAACTTCCTTGCGATTTCTTTCGCAGTAATATTACACACTGAGCCAAGACGCCTTCTTCTCTGCCGACAAATCCCAGTTTTTCTCCTCTGGTCGCCTTGACACTGACTTGCGTAAGATCACAATGCAAACAAACAGCAATATTTTCTCGCATCTTATGAATATAAGGTGCCATTTTAGGCTTTTCAATTTGAATCAAGGCATCGAGATTATTGACCTCATAGCCATGTGAATCCATCATATGATAGACACTTTCTAATATTTTCATCGAATCTGCCCCGGCATAAGCTGGATCATGATCAGGGAAGTGTGTCCCCAAATCTCCCAATGCCAATGCACCTAAAATACTCTCGGCAACCGCATGCAACAGTGCATCCGCATCACTGTGTCCCAAACAGCCTTTATCATGAGGAATCAACACACCGCCCAATATTAATTTACGTCCTTTTTTTAACGGATGAATATCACTTGATTGTCCAATTCGCAACATATTATCACTCCTGTTATTCATTTTATCATAGAAAACAAAATACTTCATCTTCCACTGTATCAATCTTACCGATTTTATGATATATTAATACTAGGTATAGAGCCTAGGGAGGATATTATGAAAAAAGTATTGAAATGGTTTGCCTGTGCTGCCCTTTTATTTGTCAGCAGCGGTTGTTCATCTTCTAAAGTTGATGACGCAGCACTGGATCGCTTGGAAGCAGAGTTGAAGAAATTCAGTGAAGTAGAATCCATGGATTACACGATGGGTGTGGACGCCCCCGATTCCAAAGTCAAAGCGGAAATTTACGGTTCCTTTATCGCAGAAACCAAAGAAATTTCAATGGCAGTGGATATGGAAGCATCCGGCCAAAAAATGGAGAAATTCATGGAAATCTATTTCAAAGACAACATGATGTATGTGAGTGCCATGGGTACCCAGCAAAAACAAGAAGCTGATATGAGCGCCTTTGACGGCATCGGATTGGATCCGGATACAATGCAATTTGATAAAAAGTCTTTGAAAAACAATTTAAAAGAAGCAACAATCAAAGATAACACTATTCACATGGTTATAAAAGATGATGTACTGAAAGAATACGTGAAGAAACAAGGAAGTAGTTTGTCATCAATGGGCGTTGATGAAATCACCGAAGCATCCATAGATATGGAATGCGGTGAAGATCTGATGAATTCTCTCACCATTACTTTAACAGGAACCGATGACGGAGAAACCAAAACATTCTCGGTATACGTAAAATTTGCCAATGTGAATCAAATCAAGGAAATCGAATATCCGAATGGCTTAGATGACTGGCCGTTAGCCGAAAATTCCGGCTTCTTAGAATAATTTATTAAAAGGCCATTCTCTTATTTATGAAGAGATATCTTATCGCTGTTGTCTTCTGTCTTTGCCTGTTGTTAAACGGTTGTGCTTCGAAATACGATGAAGATGCAATCCATGCCTATGCTGATGCACTGACCGCTTTACAGGACTGTACCGGTATGAATACAGATATTAAAGTGTTGATTTATGAAGATGAAGACCAGGAACACTTAATGTCAAAGCTGAATATGAACGGTGCAGTTTTAAAACATGATAAAGATTTACAAATGAACATGGATGCTTCAGTATCCGCTAATGGTGTGATTTTGCGCAATCTAAAGTTTTATATGAAAGATGCGAACATTTATTTTGATATTTTTGATACAAAATTCAAACAGCCATTAGATAAGGAGACCGCCTTTTTCGATTTCGATGAGATTGTCACTTTCCAATCAAAGATCAACCAAGAGGATATTACAGCGTCAATCCAAGATAACATGAAGGAATTTCGATATCAGGATCAAGAGGCAGGCATCATCGCTTTTATCATTCAAGAATCATTTATTCAAAAATTCACAGACCAAAGCACGGAAAGTAAAATCGCAATTCACCAATTACGCGGTACTATCGCCATCAAAGATGGTCAGGTCACAACCTATTCGTTCCTTATGGAACTGGATATTGATGATCAGCCTTATACGATTGACACTACCATCGAATTATCAGATTTCAATCAGATAAAAGAAATACAGTTTCCTGACCTCAGTGAGTTTGATTCACAAGAAGATTATGATGTGACGGAGGAATTGTAGGCAAATAAAAAAAAGAAGATCTGCCAATGTGATTTGACAGGTCTTTTTGATATAAAATATTTCACCGTTTATCAAAATAACTTCCTTTTGTTAAGCAGACTATTATTTGAAATACTTATCAAAAAACTTATATAATACAATACATAATCCCATAGGCAGACCAAATAACACACCACCGATTACAATCCCCATGATTAATTGGAAAACAGAAAAAGCATCAGATGACATATATCCGCTTAATCCTAAAACAGAATTCACAAGAAAAAGTATACCGCTTATCAAGCCCGGAGATACTTTTCTATCTTTGATTGTATAGAAAAAATGATCACAAAAATTGATCATCCCCCATATAAAAATTGCTAATCCAAAGCACGCCAATTCACGGTTAAGTACATATACAATAACGGATATCAGTAACAATGGATAATAGATAAATAAATTGTTTGCCATCCAATGTCCGTGTGTCATATGATAAGGCAGCCATTTATGAATATACATCCATTTAGGAAAATCTCCGATGGCTTCCTCAAACAAATGAAACGGCAAATAGATTACCAAATTCATACAAATCAAATTCATCATACTCATTTTTCCTTCCTCACTTTCTCGTATTCTTTTTCAAAATTTTCTTCCCATTTTTCCAGTGTTTCCAAAAGCAAGAATTGCTGTTCTAAAATCATCCGTCCGAATAAAGGAATATCGGCATGAGAAGGCAATGATTCTGTAATTTGTAGTTTGGTGTTATGAATACTATTCTTTATGTTCAAAATACATTCATTAGCCAAGTTGTCATCAATTAATGCCATATTGACGATAACAGCATTAAAATCCAAAAATACTCTGGTTTCAGCTAAAGAAAATTTAATCATCCATTCTTTAAAGGCCTCTTTCCCCTCCTGCGTAATTGTGTACATGGTCTTTTCGGGCATTCTGCCGTTCTTGATGATTTCACTCACAACATATCCTTTTGTTTCATATTGAACTACTTTTTTGTATACTGTAAATGAGCCGATTTTAATCCATCTTGACAGGTTCCTGGCTTCAATTTGCTTTTGTAAATCATAAGCACTTTTAGGACTTTGACATAATGAGCCTAAAATAATTAAATCAATAGCAGACATAATCAACCTCCTATACTGTATTATACAGTAATATATTATACAGTTTAGCGAGGTTTGTCAAGATACGATAGAATGAATTTCTTTATATCACATTATTACTGTTATTAATTCATGTGCTAGGAAAACGAATGCCTTGACAGTGAAAACAGAATAAGTTATACTTTTTATATTACTAATAGTAATATAAGGAGGCAATGGTATGGACTACATGATTCTTGGTTTATTGTTATTGAGCAACCGCACGATTTATGAATTACGAGAGCGAATTCGTAAAGGTCTGCATCTGATATACAGTGATAGTATGGGAAGTATTCAAAATGCAGTGAAACAACTGTTACGCAAGAACTATATTGATTATGAGGAATTAACGGAAAACGGCAGACATAAGAAAAGCTATTACATCACCGATGCAGGAAAAACGCACTTTATGGAGTGGATCAATTCACCAATGGTGGAGCAGGCAGCCAAGCAACCGGAGTTGGGAAAGATTTATTTCATGGGCTTTTCTACACCGGAAAATCGTATGAATAACATTCACACCCATATCACATCTTTGAAACAACAATATGCCATTCTGTGTGCAATCTGTAAGGAAGGAGACGATATGGCTGAAGAATATGCACAAAATGAAATTTTCCGCTATCAGTTGGTTACCGCGCAATATGGCAGAGATTTAATGAAATTTAACATTACATGGTATGAGAAACTATTACAAAAAATGAAGGGAGAACGAGAATGAAAACGATGATAACGGAACAATTAGCCGATTCACCGATTGTCTATTACAAGGAGACCGCGAGCAACGGTGATTGGGCATTATTTCTTCATGCGGCCTTTGTGACCCATGAAATGTTTTGTGAACAGATCAAGGCTTTACGTACTACCTATCGCATATTAACCTTAGATATCATCGGTCATGGGGCATCGACAAAAACTGGCAGAAAAGATCGTCTTGGGCATATGTCGAGATGGATTAAGGAGATTTTAGACAAAGAGAGTATTGATCGTATTCATGTGGTGGGTGTCTCTTTAGGTGCCGTTTTAGCACAGGATTTCGCCAATCATTATCCGCAAAGGGTACTCTCATTGGCGTGCTTCGGCGGCTATGATATCAATCGTTTTGATCCTAAATTACAAAAAGAAAACGGTTTAAAACAGATGGGTATGATGATGAAAGCCATTTTTAGTGTATCATGGTTTGCGAAGGCAAATCGGCACATTTCTGCCTATACTCCGCAGGCACAAGAAGCATTTTATAAAATGAATTTGTCTTTTCCTAAAAGTTCCTTTCGCTATCTGGCCTCAATCAGCCGCATGGTTAATGTATTTCCACCTCACAAACGCACCTATCCACTGTTAATCGGCTGTGGAGAACATGATATCCCCACGGAGATAACAGCGGTAAAGATGTGGAAACAGGACGAACCGGAGGCCTATATGGTCATATTGAAAGATGCCGGTCATTGTGTGAACATGGATGTACCACAAGCATTTCATCAGTTAATGCATCAGTTTTGGCAAAGCGCATCATAAACTTTACACGTAATAAAATTCACGTGCATGATGATGCAACTTAAGAATTGAAAATATAATAGTGTTTTCAAAGAATTTTCAATAGCACTTGCCATATTTTCCATTTAATCGTGCCAAAGACAACGCCACGGGCTTATACTTATTTTCGTATCGCATATAATATGTACAGGCAAGATCGTATATCAAATCTAACATCAGTAAAAGCAGTCAAGACTGCTTTTCTTTTAATAAAAAGATGCCAACCATTGTACTTAAGTTGACATCGTTTCCCTTTATTAAGGGCTTATTTTTTAAATGGTGCCGACACGCAGAATTGAACTGCGAGCTGAGCATTACCATTGCTCTGTATTACCATTATACTATGTCGGCGCTATGCAAATCGGCGCAGCCTTCGTACCACCTCGGCCAAAGGAAGACCTACTATATTATAATAGTCCCCGACGATTTTTGCAACAAAAATTGCACCTTTTCCTTGAATCCCGTAAGCACCGGCTTTATCCAGTGGTTCTTTGCTCTCCACATATGCGATAATTTCTTCCTGTGACAAATCATAAAAAGTTACCTCACTGACCGCATGAAAACATTCCCACTGCCCTTCACATCCCATTGCGACACCACTGATCACTTTATGGGTATGCCCCGACAGTTTTCTTAACATTGTTATCGCTTCCTCATCTGTATGTGGCTTACCCATCACTTGCTGATCAAAAGATACGATGGTGTCCGCTCCGATCACAATGTCATGCGGAAAATTCGCAGCCACCGCTTGTGCTTTATCCTGCGCCAGCTTTTCCACTGCCGCTTCAATCGGCAAAGACAAATCCATATGCTCTTCTATATCCGCCGGACAGACACGGAAACAAACCCCTACCTGCCGCAGTAATTCCTTACGCCGCGGACTTTGACTCGCCAGAATGATCTCCTTCATCATGTGCCTCCTTTTGCACTGCTATTGATAAGCGCCGCTTCCAATAAAAACCGCTCCATACTGCCATTCCCCCAAAGCCGATTAAGAACATTACGGCGATCCGTATTACCATATGGAAAAAGAAATCCTCCGGAAACATATTAATCATCAAATCAGTTCGCGGATTTAACAGCCACAAATCATTACGGAAAAACAGGCGATGAAAACTCTCCCATAAACCGGTAAAATCACAAAACGCCCAGATTCCCATCATTGCCACAAAACAAAGAAATCCTATGGCGCACTTCCCGTAAGCTGCCGCAAGCATCATAAACATATCTTGCTTTTTCTGCAGCCAAAGTAAAAGCAGCGATACCGCTAAACAGCCGATAGCCGTTATGCGCAGGGTCAAGGCAAACTGATACAGATTCTTCACATCCACCATATGCAGAATCTCGCGCTCATTGAAGGCTTCCCGAACCCATCCTGAAACGGTAATCTCGGCCTTAATATCCGCTCGCTTATCCTGTAAATAATCCAATAAGGTTTCCGTAGCTTTCATCAAATCATCATGACTCATATGCAAATCCTGCGCCGTATTCATCGCTGCATATTCTCGTTCATAAAAGCTATGTTGGAAACAATTAAAATCAATCGAACTGATTAATAAAATCAAAATAAAACTGATCGCTGCCAAGAACGCACAAAGACTTGGAATTCGCTGTTTCATTCTATCACGCACCTTGATCTATATCTTACCATAAAAAACGATAGAAAACAAAAGACAAAGGCGATGGTTACTCCACCGCCTCTAAGCGTACATTCGTTACGCCATCCAAATTCGATAATTGATCTAACATGGCATCAATCGAAATACTCATCTCACTGAGATCAAATGAAATGACCACACTGGCAAGATCATGGATCGGAATATTCTGATTGATCGTAATAATATTGGCCTGTACCTGAGACATCATATCCAACACTTTCGACAAAATACCGGATCGATGATATAACATCAATGAAATCACCGCTTTGCGTTTACTTCCTTCACTGTTATGCACAAAGACAGAGTCCTTGTATTTATAATAAGCCGACCGGCTGATTCCGACTCGCTTCACCGCCTCAGATATTCGTTTCACTTCACCACGTTGTATGAGTGCTTGTGCCGCTACCACCTTATCCAATATTTCCGGTAGAATCTCACTATCCACTACATAATACTTACCCATGGCAAGTCTCCAAAACCTGTGCGCCGTTCTCATCCGCCGCTACACAATGTACCTGCCAACCAGGAAAGCGATCACAGACATCCTGCTTCAGCGATGCCAATACGTTGTCGTTATCACTGATTGCCATCATCGTTGAACCGGAACCGCTGATATACCATGTCAATACACCGTGCTGCTTACATAATTCACCAACCATCTCATAATCCACGATCAGCTTTTTACGATAAGGCTGATGAAGCCGATCTGAACAGGCATGCGCTACCATTTCACTATTCCCACTACTTAATGCCAATGCTAAAGAAGCGCTTCTGCCGATATTATAGACGGCATCACTAATGGGAAGTGAGTCAGGAAGTACGCTGCGGGCTGCTTCAGTCAGCACGGGATAATCGGGAATCATCGCACAGAATTTAAATTTTTTATCCACTTGACAAGGTGTCATCAACACCTTATTCCCTTCTTGGAAAGAAATGGTCAGACCTCCATATATGGCCGGCGCCACATTATCCGGATGCCCCTCCAATTCGCTGCAAATTGTTAACATTTCTGCCTTACTCAAACGATACCCGCACAAGGCATTTGCTCCCATCACGCCGGCCACAATGCAGGCAGCGCTGCTTCCCAAGCCGCGGGCAAACGGGATCGCATCAGCCTGAATATCAATATGAAGCGGTAACATCGGTATTTGAAGATCATCAAAAACTCGTTTACAGCTTTGATAAACGAGATTTTGTTCATTCTGCCATTCCTTTGGACAGCCGCTGACAATCAATCCTTCATCAATGACGGAGAAACGATAAACGCCATAAATACTCATCGCAATTCCCATACAGTCAAATCCGGGACCGACATTGGCACTGGTTGCCGGAACTTTCACCTCAATCATTGCCACAACACTCCGACTTTCTGCGATATGATCGATTTCATTTCCGATCGCTCGATCACATCTTGATGACGGATCGGCATCGAACGTAATTGTTTCAACAGTTTTGGAGCTTGGATATGCGTTCTTGTCTCCAACGCATCCATCATGGCAAACTCATCACTTTCCTGTTCGCCAAACAAGGCCTCGGAAACGCTGCCGCAAAATTTATAAGGACTGGCAGTTGCCAATAACACGCACGGAATATTTTCATCAGCGCATTCTCTCATCGCCACATACGCACAGGCACTATGCGGATCCAATACATATTGATCCGCCTCATACTTCGCTTTCATCACCGCACGGCACTGATCGTCACTTGCATATCCGACCGCAAACGTTTCCTGAATCTTTGCCAAAATCGCTTGTGATACACAATAACGTCCTTTCGTCTGTAAATCCGCCATCAATGATTGTACATATGCCGTATCACAGCCACTGACATCATAAAGCAAGCGCTCCAAATTACTGGAAATGAGAATATCCATAGACGGAGAGATCGTTTTATAAAATGGTCGATTACGATCATAAACGCCGGTTGTAAGAAAATCATATAAAACATGATTGGCATTGGTTGCCACAATCAGCTTACGAATCGGTAAGCCCATTAGTTTTGCATAATATCCGGCCAATACATTACCGAAATTTCCGGTCGGCACACAAAAATCAATGACATCCCCAAACCGGATTTGATTACATTGTACCATCTGGCGATATGCGTCAAAATAATATACGACTTGGGGCGCCAGACGACCGATATTAATCGAATTGGCACTGGAAAACTGAATACCCTTTGTCTTGAATCCGCTTTGATAATCTACATCGTGGAAAATCTGTTTTACGCCGCTTTGCGCATCATCAAAGTTTCCTTTCATCGCAACAGCAAAAGTATTCTCACCCTGCTGGGTCACCATTTGTAAGCGCTGAATCTCACTAACGCCGTGATCGGGGTAAAAAACTGTAATGCCGACACGATCGACATCCTGAAAGCCTGCCATTGCCGCTTTTCCGGTATCACCGCTGGTCGCAGTCAAAATCATCACACGCGCGTCTTTTTCTTTCTTTAACGCTACTGACATCAGCTGCGGCAACATCCGCAATCCCACGTCCTTAAAAGCACTGGTCGGTCCGTGAAACAATTCCAGAATATGATCCTTACCGCTATGAACCAACGGTGTGATCGCTTCATCATCAAACTGTCCTTGATAAGCCAAGCGGATACATTCATCCAATTCCGCTTCACTGTAATCAAATAACAGTACACCCATGACACAACGAGCCAGCTGCGCATAATCCATCTTCATCATATCTGCCAATGGCAATGAGATCTGATCCAAATCATCCAATACAAACAAGCCGCCATCCGATGCCAATCCGGCCAAAACCGCTTCTTTCGGCAGTGCCTTTACTTTTTTATTTCGGGTACTATGATAATATTTTTCCATTACCTTACTCCTTTTTCCTTGCGTTTCCATACCCAATATGATACAATGTTCGCAATTCAAATACAAGTGTTTTTTTTAGAAACACAAATTAGGATCGAGGTAAGAATGATGAAAGTTGCGATATTAGGATATGGCACCGTTGGCAGCGGGGTTGGTGAAATCATTATGAATGCGGCAACAGCCGATGTAAAGGAACTTAATGTATCACACATTTTAGAGCGAAGCGAGAATCTCCATCGTCATCCGCTGATGTGTGATGATATTCAAACAATTTTACAGGATAAAAGTGTCGATGTTGTGGTAGAGACCCTTGGTGGTATCGAACCGGCTCACACTTTTATTATCGCCGCACTAAAAGCCGGCAAGCATGTTGTTTCGGCCAATAAAGCAGTTATCGCTGTATATCTAAAAGAATTTCATGAATATGCACAAGCGCACGGTGTGAAATTTTTATATGAGGCCAGCTGCGGGGGTGGCATTCCTTGGATTCATGGCTTATCCAATGCCAAGCGCATTGATGAAATTGATGAAATTCACGGTATTTTTAACGGAACCAGCAATTATATTTTGGATCATATGGGTAAAGAGCATCAACCGTTTGATGTAATTCTGCACCAAGCACAAGAACTGGGTTATGCAGAAAAAGATCCCGGTGCTGATATCGATGGCATTGATATTCAAAACAAATTAAAGATTTCTTCGGCTATCGCTTTTGATTGTGATGTGCCTCAGGATATCCCCACCTTTGGAATCCGCAATATTCGCAGAGAAGACATTGAATATGCTGATTCACTCCACCAAAAAATCAAACTTATCGCAGATGCACGGCGGAAAGAAGATCATTTTTACGGCATTGTAGAACCGCAGCTGCTTGATGAGGGTAGTATCGAAGCCTCCATCAATGAAAACTTAAATCTTACGTGCCTGCATGGTACGACCATCGGACCGCTGATGTTTTACGGTCAAGGTGCCGGCAAGCTGCCGACAGCCAATGCCATTGTTCAGGATATCATTGACATTCAAAAGCAATGTCCGACCGCAGCATTTACCCCAAAAGTGGAAATGCACTATGACAGTGCATTGATTGAACACGCCTATGTCATTCGTTCAAACTTGGAAGAAGCAGCGATGAAGGAGATTCTCGGAGATGATCTGAAACAATGCTGCGCCTTCCGTGGAATGATTTATTATCAAACCAAAAAGATTTCCGCTTACTGGATGCATGATAAGATGAAAGAGATTCTTACCCAAGATAAAGATGCATTCATGATGGGAATTCGCGAGGTGAACGCATGATTAAGGTAGTAAAGTTCGGCGGTTCCTCACTTGCCGATGCCAAACAATTTCAAAAAGTAAAACAGATCGTCCAGAATGATGATGCTCGGCGTTTTGTCATTGTCTCCGCAACCGGCAGAATCCATAAAAAGGATAATAAGATCACTGATTTGTTATATTTGTGTCATGCTCATTTAAAATACCATGTGAATTGTGATGCGATCTTTCAAATGATTGAAGAACGCTTTTTATCGATTCAAAAAGAATTAAACTTAAAATATCCGATCACAAAAGATTTGAATCAGCTAAAAGAAGCGATGAATAAAAGTATCCCTTTGGATTATTTGGTTAGTCGTGGTGAGTATTTAACTGCCAAATTGATGGCCGAGTATTTAGGTTATACGTTTCTGGATGCCAAAGATTTAATATATTTCTCCTATGATGGAAAAATTGATTTTATGAAGACCAAAGCCATGATGGAACATGCCTTGCAAGAAAACGATCGCTTTGTTATTCCGGGTTTTTACGGAGCGATGCCGGATGGTCAAGTAAAGATCATGGCACGCGGTGGCAGTGATATTACCGGTGCTATCATTGCCAAGATCGTTCATGCGGATGTTTATGAAAATTGGACCGATGTATCGGGTATCCTCATGGGTGATCCGCGCATTATCCATGAACCGCGCCGCATTGATAAAATCACTTACAGTGAGTTGCGAGAGTTATCTTATATGGGTGCTAATGTCTTGCATGAGGATGCGATTTTCCCGGTCAAAGAGGAAAACATTCCTATTAATATTCGTAATACCAACGAACCGCATAACCCAGGAACCCTTATCATGGAAGCGGAGGATGAAATGCAGTCAGATCAAGTGTCCCCGATTACCGGAATTGCCGGACGTAAGGATTTTACCGTTGTGGCAATCTATAAAAACCATATGTCCAATGAGGTCGGAATTATCCGCCGCGCACTATCGGTATTTGAAAAATATCAAATCAGCATTGAACACATTCCCAGCGGTATTGACTCCTTTTCCGTTGTAGTAAACAGTGCCGATATCAAGGATAAAATTTATGAGATTGTGGCAGAATTGAAAACGGAATGTCATTCCGATCAAGTAAAGGTAATCGACGGCATTGCTTTAATCGCAACCGTAGGTCGTCATATGTCATCGCGCCCCGGTATATCCGGTCAATTATTTGCGGTATTAGGAAATAATGATATCAACATCCGCATGATTGCCCAAGGCAGTGATGAAATTAACATCATTGTCGGTGTAGAGAATAAAGATTTTGAGAAAACGATCCAAGTGATTTACGAGCATTTCGTATCACAGCCGCATATGATGTTATCGGATAGGAGTGATCAATCATGAAGAAATACCATGTCGCTGTTTTAGGAGCTACCGGAGCCGTCGGTATGCAAATGCTGGAGTCATTGTTTGAACAGGATTTTCCGCTGGCTTCCTTGAAATTACTGGCAAGTGAGCGCAGTGCCGGCAAGACCATCACAATGAAAGGACATTCCTATATTGTGGAAGCCGCCGATGAACACAGCTTTGATGGTGTCGATATTGTTTTAGGTGCCGCAGAAAACAATATCGCTAAAAAATTCATCCCCTGTGCGGTGAAGGCCGGGGCAGTGGTAATTGATAATTCCAGTGCTTATCGACTGGATGAAAATGTTCCTTTGGTTATCCCCGAAGTCAATCCCGAAGCAATTAAGGAACACCACGGTATTATTGCGAATCCAAATTGCGCTACGATCATCGCCTTGGTTGCATGTCAGCCGCTTCATGCTTATGCCTGTATGAAGCGCATGGTGGTCAGTACTTATCAAGCGGTATCCGGCGCAGGTGTTAACGGATTGCGGGAATTGGATGATCAGATAGATGCATTACGCCACAATCAAGAAGTCTTTTCTCACACATTCCAGCATCAGATTGCATATAATTTGATTCCGCAAATCGGCTCTTTTGCTGAAAACGGTTATACCGCTGAAGAAATGAAAATGCAGAATGAAGGACGCAAGATTTTGAACCAACAGGATTTACAGGTGAATTGTACTTGTGTGCGCGTTCCTGTTTATCGCTCGCATTCTGAATCCATCATGGTGGAGTTTGAAAAGCCGATTGATGTCGCAAAAGCAAGAGAATTGATTGCCAAAGGTCAAGGGGTCAAGTTGGTTGATGATCCTGAAAAGGCAAGCTATCCAATGCCTTTATCTACCAGCGATCAAGATCTTGTTTATGTAGGACGTATCCGCAAAGATCTGAGCGGACATGAAAATGCTTTAAGTCTATGGTGTTGCGGTGATCAGATTCGCAAAGGCGCTGCGTCAAATGCCGTGCAGATTGCCAAATTATTAATTGAAACAATGTAACATGAAGAAAAGGCCGACATCCGGTCTTTTTTCATATCACAGATGTTTCTGATGCTTCTACTGACATTTGAAGAATATCTGAGTATGAATATTTTTTTAGGCAAATAAGTTAATTCAGATATTCAATTATAAAATTTGATCAATATATTTTAGAAAGTGGCTTTCCCAAGACTTTACAGTACGATACGGTAGACAATAAAATAACTTTTAAATACAGCACCATTCATAAAAACAGGAATAGCATTTTAATCTGGTCATCATTAATAAACATGATAGTAAGCAAGATAATAAGTAAGATGCAGGAAAAGAAGATGAACATGGATAATCGTATTCTCCCATTTACCATTGCCGCAACCGTGTTGAATTATGTCGCTTCCATATCCGAAAAATCGGACCCATCAATGCGACCAAAAAGCATATGTGATAATATGATCATACAATGAAAACATTATGATGAATATATCAGTGAGTATGTTAAAAAATTATTGGTGATCATGGAATATGATAATCTATATTTCGCAAAATTTTTAATGAATCAATTTTTAGGCAAAGATGAAATCTATTGCCTTATTCTTATTGAAACAAAAAGTCACAGGAATCAAAACTCCTATGACTTTGTTTTTTATAAATGCAGTTCTTTATAAAGCAAGCAGTACGTATACGCACTCTTTTCCCAACTGACATCCAAACTCATGGCATTTCTTACCATTGTTTTCCAATCCTCACGGCGGTTATAATATACATCTACCGCAAGACGTAACACATCCATCATTTCATTGGAATTGTAGTTGGCAAAACTGAATCCAGTACCCGTTTTTTCAAATTCATTATACGGTTGTACCGTATCCTTTAATCCTCCGGTTTCCCGTACCAGAGGCAGCGTTCCGTAACGCATACTGATCAGCTGTGACAAGCCACATGGCTCAAATAAGCTTGGCATGAAGAATAAATCACTGCCGGCATAGATACGATGTGCCAATGCTTCATTATATCCACGATAGAATGCTATCTTACCGCGGTTTCCTGCTTGAAGCTGTTCCATCTTTTCCTCGATCGCAGTTTCGCCCGAACCGAGTACCACGAATTGAATCGGCATGGAACAAAGTGCATCCAACTGTTCTAGCAACAAGTAGAAGCCCTTCTGCCATGTCAAACGAGATACGACACCTACCAACATGACATCTTCATCAACATCAAGGCCCATTTCCTGTTGTAAGGATTTCTTATTTTCTTTCTTTGCCTTTGCAACATTCACACGGTTATAATGATGGGAAATTTCAGGATCCGTCTTTGGATTCCAGTCCTCCACATCAATACCGTTTACAATACCCCACAGATCATGCTTGCGCATGTTCAACACCATTTCCAAATGCTCACCGAACTGTGGTGTTAAAATTTCCTGAGAATATGTCGGGGATACGGTTGTGACTTTATCCGCATACAGAATACCGGATTTCATAAAGCTGATACCGCCGTCATAACGTACATTACCGTTGTCAAACAGACGATAATCCAATCCCAGACAGCTATCCAGCATTTCTACACCGAAATTGCCTTGAAATGCCAGATTATGAATAGTATATACATGTTTGATACTACGATAACGCTCATCAAAGCTGTGTCCTTCTTTGCATAAAACTGGAATCATTCCGGTATGCCAATCATGAGAATGCATGATCTCCGGCCAGTAATCCAACTGATTCAACATTTCGATTACAGCCTTTTGGAAATACGCAAAGCGCTCTCCGTCATCCATATATCCATACAACGCATCACGTTCAAAATAGCCTTGATGTTCAATGAAATAATATTTTACATCTTTAACCATTTTAGACCATACGTTTACCGATACTTCACGATAATTGATATTTACACTGAAACTGGCTTCCTGGGTAAATTCATCATGATATTTCTGTGCGATCTTCAAATAAAGCGGTAAAACCACTCGTACTTCATGACCTTTTTTGGTGAGTTCAAAAGGCAGAGAACCAATGACATCAGCCAAGCCGCCGCTTTTGATAAACGGCAGACCCTCTGATGCAACCATTAAAATTCTAGCCATTAGATGAGGTCATCCCTTTTTACATACATCGGATTTCCCGGCTCACCAATTAATTCCTTTTTCCGAGAAACACGTGCGTTTTTATCAACGACAACATTTTCAATATGAACGTCCTCACCGATCGTTACTCCCGGTGAAATGACACAATTCTTAATCACAGAACCCTTTTTCAGTGTACAGCCACGGCCGATAACACAGTTCTCTACCGTCCCCTCAATTGTACAGCCATTGGATACAAAGCTGTTTTGTACCTTACTGGTCGGATAGTATTGAGTTGGACAGGAATCATTGGTTCTGGTATAAATCAACCATTCATCATCAAACAGATCCATCGCCTTATCATAATCCAATAAACTCATGTTTGCTTCAAAGTAACTCTTAAAATCATTGATGCAAGCAAAGAAGCCGCGATGGCTTACTGCACGAATATCCAATTCACTGCACTGATCATTGACAATATCACGGAACCAATACAACGAACTTGTATTAGCTGCTTGTTTTACCAAATCCATGAACAATTCTTTTGATAAAACATAAGTTTCCAATGAGATATTACGTGTCTTATAATTACCGCGATTCTTTTCAATCGACAATACACCTTTTTGCTTATTCAAATTCAATACATCGCAATCTGTATACGCTTCTTTGGCATTATCCACACTTTGATATACCATCGTAATATCAGCACCGCTCTCAATATGACGATCCAACAAATCCGCAAAATCCATTCGATAAATCATATGACTCGGCACAAGAATTACATAGGGGTAACTCACCTGCTCGATTGCTCGCATGTTATACATATAACAAGCGATATCATGATTATAGAATTCAGATTCCACATCCGATTTGGCCGGCAAAATATGAAGCTTGCCGCGTTTTGAATTGATATTGTAATGACGTCCGGTACCCAAATGTTCAATCAACGAACGCGGTTTATCCTTGATATGAACCTGAATATGATTCACGCCGCTGTTGCTTAAATTAGAAATCGGGAAATCAATCAGTCGATAACGTCCGAGAAATGAAATCGCTCCAGCCGGGCGATAGTCCTGTAAACCCTTAATCTTCACATTCAATCCTGCAAAATTTACAATTCCAAATGCATTGCACATTTCTATCACCTCACTCGCTTCGAGACTAACTCGATATGTTCACTGTTGGGATCACCCACAACAGCACCCGGATCCACTTTTACACCTTGCGCAATAATGACACGATGAACGGTAGCACCTTCACCGATTTCCACATTCGGCATCAGCACCGCATCTTCAACGCAGGCATCTTTTGCCACTTTTACACTGGTAAACAGCACGGAATTTTTCACCTTACCATCAACAATACAACCCTGGTTGATGTACGAGTTATCGACATCCGCATTCTTACCGATATACTGCGGTACCGTCGCAACATCCTCAGTATAGATTTTCCATGATGCATCATTCAAATCCAATTCGTTGTTTTTGCTTAGTAGGTCCATATTGGCTTCCCAAAGGGAATCAATGGTTCCTACATCTTTCCAATATCCCTTAAACTGATAAGCAAACAAGCGCTTACCGTCATTTAACATCGTTGGGATGATATCCTTACCAAAATCATGGTTCGAATCAGGATTATCCATATCGGCCACCAGCATCTTACGTAGTTGTTTCCAGTCAAAGATATAAATACCCATGGATGCCAAATTGCTTTTCGGATGCTCCGGCTTTTCTTCAAATTCCACGATTTGACCTTCTTCATTGGTATTCATAATACCAAAGCGGCTCGCTTCTTTCATCGGTACCGGCAATACGGCAATCGTCGCATCCGCATTGCTTTGACGATGATAACTTAACATTTTGGAATAATCCATTTTATAAATATGATCCCCGGAAAGAATCAACACATAATCCGGCGAATGGCTATCAATAAAATCGATATTCTGCGAAATGGCATCGGCCGTGCCGCGATAAACATCAAATGCAGCACCGTCTTTTTCACGCGGCGGTAAAACGAAGACACCGCTATCCCTCGCATCAAGACCCCAGCGAGAACCCGCTGCGGAATAAGAGTTTAACAGGACACTCTCATATTGAGTTAATACGCCAACCACATTGATATTGGAATTGGCACAGTTACTGAGCGGGAAATCGATAATACGATATTTGCCGCCATAGTAAACTGCCGGTTTTGCGATTTTTTTCGTGAGCGCTTCCAGTCTGGTTCCGCGACCACCGGCCAAAATCATAGCCAACATGTTGTTTTGTCTCATTGAAAACCCCCCTTTAAGGATTTGTAGTTTCATTATACTGTTTTTCATGGAAAATATCTACGGTTCATTCAATATTTTTGTGTTTTATAATCAATTTGTATGCGTTTTCAACCCCAATTTCTGTATAACGGAAAAAGAAGTAAGCTTACATTTTATATTATTGAACGAAATGCTAAGAATTTCCGCGTGCAGTATCACGCCTTGTATTGATTTTTTTGTCCTGTATTACCGATACAGCATAATGCGAAAGAATGTGAAATCACGTAGAAACACGATTCATCATTGCCTGTGCTGCCGTTACAATCGCCATCTTATATATTTCCGTTTGCGTGGCGCCACGACTTAAATCATTCAACGGTTTGCGCATTCCCTGAAGGATCGGTCCGACCGCTTCAAAGCCGCCGAAACGTGCCATCATTTTATAGCCGATGTTTCCCGCATCCAAAGTGGGAAAGATAAAAGTGTTAATCTGCCCGGCTATGCGACTGTTGGGTGCTTTTATTTCTGCCACCTCCTGTGCCACCGCCGCATCCAACTGCATTTCACCATCGACTTCATATGATAACGGCAAACGCCGTAACCGCTGTACTGCATGACGTACCTTATCCACACCGGCACCTCCGCCGCTGCCGAATGTGCTGTAAGACAACATTCCCACTTTCGGCTCCATTTTGAATACCCGTGCGGTACTGGCGCATTGCATCGCAATTTCAACCAGTTCATCTTCACTGGGATCAATGTTCAAAGAACAATCACCCAATATATATTTCCGATTCCCTTTGCTCATAAGGAAGCAACTGGAAACAATATCACAACCCGGCGCTGTCTTAATCAGCTGTAATGCCGCTCGCAACGTCTCCCGTGTTGAAATGGTGGCACCGCCGATCAATCCGTCCACATCATCCATCGCCAAACACATCGTCGCAAAATAACTGGGATGTTCCAAAAGATCACAGCACTCCAGTGCCGTCAATTTACCACGCCGCAATTCTACCATTTTCAAAATCATTTCATCCATGCGGGGATAATCTTTTTTATCCACAATCTCAACACCGCTTAAATCAATATTTAGTGCTTCCGCCTTCTCTATGATATTACTCCGCGAGCCATTTAATACCGGAATCGCTAAATTCTCTTTGACCAACTGCACCGCAGCTTTCATCACTCGGGCATCCCAGCCTTCTGTAAACATGATCTTTTGTTTTTTTCCTATGATCAACTCTTTTAAATGTTCCATGCGATCCCTTCCTTGTAAACGCTTTCTTTCCATATTTATTATACGCCTTTTCCAAGGGAATGAAAAGTCTTTTCCAATGTTTTCCGTGATTCTTTTATTAATCTCATGTAACATTTATTCAATCAAAAATAATCATTTATAATATTTTTTAAAGATAAATTTCAAGATCGTCAAAAGGTAAACAAAAACCCTGCTCAGCATCATGATTCGATGAATGGCAGGATTCAAAGATTATACTCTTGTATTCATGCATTCTGTATAATCATCATTGGCATTGCGATTGGGATCCATATCACGCGCTTCCGGCACAAACGCCGAAATGACCTGAATCACAGCGGTAAACAATAAAACCGATGATGTTTTGGGGAATGGATTCCAAGCGATCACCTCTTTTGATCCTTTGGAATCTGCACCGTTAAGCATTAATGTATGACAACCTTTGTTATTTAAGTAAGCGAATGTTTTGTCCATCAACTCGGCATTAAGGCCATCATGTAACAGAATCACATAGGATTCCGGTTTTACTGAGCGATGCATTCCATGTGAAAATTCCTCGATATCAGAGAACATAGTCGGAATGCACATTGTTTCCATCAGTTTCAACATTCCTTCCATTGCCGTAGCGAAGTTACAGCCATTGCCGATGACGTATAGATGTTCCATATGTTCTCCATAGTGATGCTGCTCACACCATTCACGTGTTTGTTTTTGAAGCTGCGGCAGATATTCGATCTGTTCGATGAGTTCTGCCTTGATCGCTGCACATTCTTCCTCAGTAATACAGTTTTTCCCCTTGGCCAGTTCCAACGTTAGTTTCCATAATAAAACCAATGTCGAACTGTATCCTTTGGTTTTGGCATTGCTGTCTTCTTCACCGCATTGCAGGTGGCAGCAAACATCGCTGATTTGTTCCATCGGTGAATCCACTGTATTGGTGATGCCCAGTAAGGAAAAGCCATCGTTTCTTGCACGTGTGACGGCTTCCAGCACCGAACGGCTTGTTCCCGTCTGTGAAATGCCGCAAACCCACGTATGTGCCTTATCTTCCCAGTTCAGTGAATGGGCATTATGAATGAAATTTGACGGGGTATAAACATAAACCCGAACATGGCACAGCTTACTTAACATCGGCGCCACTGCGTTGGCCGCATTATAAGAACTGCCGTGAGCCACTATATAAAGAGCCTGCATATTCTGAAATGCTGATGCTTTTTCGCTTACTTCCGAATCTTCCATCAATTGTTTTAACAGTATTGCTTCCTCACCCATATATTTCCACATTATACTTTGATACATCGTACACTCTCCTTTTACGGATGTCTCATCCGATATTCCATAGTAACATTATACATGAGAGCCACCATCATAATCAATGACCCAATCAGGGAAAAACAGGAAAATGCTTCCTGTAATAATAAATAAGCCCACAACGGCGCCATAACGATCTCACTCATACAGATGACATTGGCAGTAAACGCCGGAATTCGCCGGATGCACAATGAAAAGAATACACCGGCCAAGGCAGTCTGGAAAAGCCCCCCCAAACCAATGAACAGTACATCCTGCGATGTAAAATTGATATCACGTTTGATCGCCATATAACCAAGCATAAATAATATGGAGATGATGTATTGAAACATCAGAGAACTTTCAGCATTGGCCTTCGAATCCGCATTGAGAAAAAACTGCAGTCCAAAGAATGCACCGGAGATGATGGCCAACGCATTGCCCAACGTACTTTCAAAAGAAATACTGTCCTGAAAGAAAACTGTCATACCAATCATGGCCAAAATAATCACGATGATCTGATACAGATAAGGCAATCGCTTTTTTTCAATACTCTCATATATCAACGCAAAAATCATCGAACTGTATTGTAACACAATCGCATTGCCGACACTGGTCATTTGGTTGGCCATCGCAAAAGTGAAATTCACCATAAACTGAACCATACCGACACCGATGATTAACAGTGATACCCGCATTTTTTTACGCATAAAAATGAGATTGAATAATAAGGCAATCAATGCTTTACATCCAGTAATCACAAATGCAGATTGGTTGATGAATTTCACAAATAATCCCGCGGTACTCCAGCACAATGCGGTAAAAAAGGCGTACAGATAACCTTTATTCATTTACGATCATCATCCTTTGTCTCAGCAAAGATACGATTTGTTGTTGTTCTCTTACCGCTCTTTCCATCATCGGATTCTGCCTCACGCAACAATCAATGGAGGCAATTCTTTTAATGAAGCAATGGTCGTATCGGCACGGCTGACATCGAAGCGAAAGATCGGATCCCATACCGCTATCACGGTTAACCCCGCTCGTTTGGCCGCCTCAATCCCATAGTCAGAATCCTCCACCACCAAAATTTCCTCTTTCTTTAAACCGAGTTTTTCTACACTGTATTCATAAATTTCCGGATCAGGCTTGGATCTTTTGAACATCTCCCCGCTTACGCACTGAGAAAAGTAGGATGTGATTTCACACGCCTCCAGGACTTCTGCAATATTATCCATCGGCGATGAACTCGCAAGGGCAATCCGTATTTCTCGTTCTTTCAAAAATTCCATTATTTCCGGTACATATTCTTTTCTGATGGCACGATAATCGATCGGACGCTGATCGTAAAAAACCTTTTTTTTCGCGACAGTCTTCTCAATACTCCAATTCAACTTTTGCGCCATGAAGCGAATTTCATCCATGCGCGACGCGCCGGCAAGAAAGAGCAATTCTTCCCGCTTTACCAAAGCACCATTCTCGCTTAAAAACTGTTCAAGCAAATTCAGATACTCAAGTTCACTGTTGACAAGTACGCCATCCATATCAAAGATGACCGCTTTGATCTTTGGCTTATTCATAGTGAGCCAGCGCAACGTTAAACGGATTGATACCGGTGTCAATACCAATATCTTTTGCACCTTTGGCTGCGACAAATTGGAACGGTATTGTATACATTAAAGGCGCCAGATATTTATTGGTTTTATGAGTAAATACCAAATCGCGCGCATCATTTTCGATCGATGCACAAGTGATGATATGCACACGATCACAGTATTGCCGGAATGCCTCACTGAATTTTAACATTCGCTCAAATTCCGCCTCTTGGGATCCGATCATAAAGACGGTCTGGTTTTTGCATAATGCCATGGTCGGGCCGTGAGAATATTCTTCCATTTCATAGCCAATTGTCGGTAGTCGCAACATTTCACCGATTTTTAATTGCCCTTCCAAAGCAGTACCGTAATCAATACCATAGCCTAACACATAAATGCGATCACTGTTGACAATAGTGGCTTTATTGCGATCATACCACGCTTCGCTTTCTTCCACCACTCCCTGAAAATGATCCACCAAATCTTTGGTTTCCCTCAATGCTTGATCGTATTCTGACTGACTCATTTGACCCAGTTCTTTGGCACAGGTCACTGCCCATAAATAGATACTCAACAACGAAACGGTATAACCTTTCGTTTCCGGCGGTGTCAATTCATCGCCAACCAGCAGATGGGTTTTCGTTTCCACATATTGCGTGATACGACTTTCCAAATCACCGGTTAATGTCAGGGTATGATAGCCCTGTTCTTTCGCATATTGCATGACTTCTACCGTTGATACCGAAGTCCCCGATTGAGAAATGCCGACAAACAGAATTTGGTTTGCTTTTAACAGCCCTGTATCATCCGCTTCCCCATAGTTTTTAAACACCGTAGGGTATTGAGCCTCTGCGCTGATATGTACCAAATGACGAAAATAATAAGCTCCGATCTGAGATACGTTATAGCTTGTGCCGGATCCAAAGAATATCACTTTTTTAATATCATATTTTTTTATGACTTCTACAAACGGCTGAACAAATTCCTCACGATGATCAAACACATATGCCAGTCGCTCGGGTTGCTCTCTCATATAGCCTAATACAGTTGGTTGTTCCATGTCCTTTTCTCCTCTCTGTTTCATCCTTTTCTCACCTAGTGAGGGACGATACACAACGTCCCTATTATACCATATTTCCAGTTGGATCGTATTCTTTTTGAAACACTTTACTACTACCGTATCAACACTTCATATTTTACATAAAACAAACAGATGTAGCCATTATCAACGTACGTGATCAAATAAAAAAGACAGCTTTTAAGATGCCTCGATTCTCATTTCAAAGTCATATGGTTTCCAAAATAGTAACCCTGTCGTATAACGAGGCTTTTTCATTGCGATTATATATCAAATCAACCAACCGTAATCTTGCCGACAGTCCACTATATCATCA
>CAJUGR010000010.1 GCA_910586285.1 uncultured Erysipelotrichaceae bacterium | reverse complement strand
AGTAGCGCTTTGGAAATTGTCACAAGATCCAATTCTTCTTTATCCTGGGCACATAAAATCATCCCCTGACTTTCCACTCCACGCAATTTTGCCGGCTTTAAGTTAGCCACAACCACAACTCGTTTACCGATCAAATCCTGTGGCTGATAATGATCTGCGATACCGCTGACAATCTGTCGTACATCACCGGCTCCCAAATCAATTTGTTCTACCAACAGCCGATCTGCCTTCGGATGCTTTTCACAAGCAATGACAGTGCCGACTCTTAGTTCCAACTTGGCAAAATCTTCAAACGTAATCGGCTCTTTCGGTGCCGTCTTTGTCACAGTTTCCCCCTCTGATATGGCATGATCCGCTTCAACTTGCTTGGCAAATGCCTGCGCGTCAATGCGGGCAAACAGGATTTTTGGTTTTTCAACCACGTTATGATCGCACTCCAATGCGCCAAATTGATTTAGCGAATCCAAGGATCGTTCCTTTGTGCCCAATTCATCCAAAATATCATCTGCCGTTTGTGGCATAAAACTCTTCAGCAACACCGCCGCAAAACGAATACTTTCCATTAAATGATAAAGTACTGTGGCCAAGCGCTCCTGTTTCGCTTCATCCTTGCCTAATACCCACGGCTCCGTTTCATCAATATATTTATTTGAACGGCGCAACAACGTAAAGATTTCATCAATCGCATCACCGACCCGCAGCTCATCCATTTTCGCTGCCACTTTTTTCGGTGTTTCCAGTGCCGTTTTCATCAATTCCTGATCCACATCCTCCAATACCCGCGGATTGCGAATTACACCCCTCTGATACTTATTAACCATTGATAACGTACGGCTGACTAAGTTGCCGAGAATATTGGCCAGATCGGAATTGATTCGCTCTACGATCAAATCCCATGTAATCATACCATCCTGCGCAAACGGCATTTCATGCAAAACAAAGTAACGAACCGCATCAACTCCAAAATAATGTACTAGTTCATCCGCATAAATCGCATTGCCTTTCGACTTTGACATCTTTCCGTTACCGACCAGAAGCCACGGATGTCCGAATACCTGCTTAGGCAGCGGCTGTCCCAATGCCATTAACATAATCGGCCAGTAAATCGTATGAAAGCGCAAAATATCTTTGCCAATCACATGAACATCCGCCGGCCAATATTTTAAATAGCGCTCTTTGTGATTTCCATCCGCATCAAACCCCAACGAGGTAATGTAATTACTCAACGCATCAATCCACACATAAACGATGTGCTTTTCATCAAAATCCACCGGAATTCCCCAAGTAAATGAGGTACGGGACACACACAAATCCTGTAATCCCGGTTTTAAAAAGTTATTTAACATTTCGTTCTTACGGCTCTCCGGCTGAATAAATTCCGGATGTTCTTCTATGTATTGAATCAGACGATCGGCATACTTCTGCATCTTAAAGAAATAAGCTTCTTCGCTGGCTTTTTTCACCGGTCTGCCACAATCCGGGCATTTCCCATCAATTAACTGACTTTCCGTCCAGAACGATTCACAAGGTGTACAATACATGCCCTCATAGGTTCCCTTATAAATATCTCCTTGTTCATACAACTTTTTAAAGATCCGCTGTACTTGTTTTTCATGATTTTCATCAGTAGTTCGAATGAAATAATCATAGGAAGTATTCATCATATCAAAATTCGCTCGAATCGTTTCCGCCACATGATCAACGTATTCCTTTGGCGTTACCCCTGCTTCCTTGGCTTTTTCCTCAATTTTAATCCCATGCTCATCGGTACCCGTCTGAAAAAAAACATCATAACCTTGGGATCGGCGATAGCGTGCGATCGCATCAGTTAAAACAATCTCATACGTATTGCCAATATGCGGTTTGCCTGATGTATAGGCAATGGCCGTTGTAATATAATACGGCTTTTTACACTTTTCACACATAACTGTTTCCTCCTATAAAAAAACTTCCGTCAAAGGACGAAAGTATCGTGTTACCACCTTTATTCACATACATCGTATGCCTTCTGCACAAGTAACGCTGTGCCAACGTTTTTTCTTACTTTCAGTTCAGAAAAACAGTTCCAGGGCCATTTTCATTAGGCATCATCGATCTGTTTTCACCGGCCACAGACTCTCTGCATGATGATTACATAATTACTTTTCCTGTCATAACCTTTCTCCATCATTATATAGAATAATAATGATGCTTTCAAGGTTTATTATGAAATTTTTGATTTATCTTGTCTCTTTTCCCTTCACTTCCAAGAGCGTATGAACCAGTTTTTCCGCTTCTGGCGGACAATTTGTCTCACCGATGGCAATTTCCGGTTTATGAGCCCCGTGGAAGTCACTGCCGGCAGTCACGAACAGGTGATGCTCACGGGCAATCCTTAACAATCTTGCCATTTCCGCTTCTGTATAATAAGGGGTGAAGACTTCAATGCCTTCAATGCCCTGATCGAGTACTTCCGCAAAGAATTGCGCATCATAATCTAAGGTTTCCTTTGCCCAAGATAGTACAGCCATACCACCGGTCAGATGGATAACATCCAAAATATCCTCCAACTTCGGATGACGTATCGATGCATAGCACGGCGCTCCCTCCGCAAAGAAATCATGATTCATATTCATGATCGGATCCTCGCTCTTATCCCCAGACAGATACGGCGCCAACATCGGATGATCGTGCAGCTCACTTCGCCGCAGCACATGTTCGGCAATCATTTCACCGCTGATGCGCTGAAAGCGATTGTTGTCCAATAGAGCCTCCACATCCACGCTGATTCCGCTATAACGCCGGAAAGCTTCCACTCGCCGCAGTGATGCGTTCTTTTCCCGTTTTAAACTTTCGTTTTCCAAATGAACATAGATATCACTCGCAGAATTGATAAAATAACCCAATACACGCAAATCAACATCACGATAACGACAATCGAATTCTACACCATCCACATAATTCACATGGTAAAGCGGCGCCATCTGTTTCGCAATGCGATTGGCTTTCACCGTATTATGGTCACAGATTGATATGGTTTTCAGGCCGTTTTTTATCGCTGATTGGAAGATTTCCTCCACATTAAATTGACCGTCCGAACTGAAATTGGAATGAATATGCAGATCAACGGTATTATGCGGAGTCACTTCTTTTACTTCCGTCACGGTCTCTGTTACTCTTGGAGTTTTACGCAATACAACAATGCGCGTTCCCAAAAACAAATCAATGATTGAAATGTGTTTTGGATGAATGATCAAAAACAATAGATTGATCAGCCAGTATGCGCCGACTCCGATAATATTAAAAAACAAAAACAACACAAAATTCGGCAATGAAAAACCGATAATTTCCCGCGCTGCCAATTTCGCCGATGAAGTTTCATGGTGATTCTTTTTCACTACTTTCAGATCATAAAAATATTTTCCCAGCGTTTGACCGCCTGATTTGACACTGAATATCGCATTAAAGGTTAACATACTGATTGCCAATAACACCAATGTAATCACTTCCAACGGTGTTAACAGCCATATCGGTAATAAGCCGATAAACATCAATAAAATACATAACTCCCATAATGCGATCGGTAAAAACATGATGCATATATCCAGCGCAAACGCAAAAATACGCTCTAACAGAAACGCATTGGATATATTCAAGGCATAGCGATAACCTTCACGCTCATATTGACGGGATTCCTTTTTGCGGAAAACCGATGCCATTTGCTGCTTATTAAAATGTGTCGCTCTTTGTTCCAAAGCCTTCACCTCTTTATGTGATGCCTCAATCCTACCCTATATTATACTACATCCGAAAGTCACGTTCTATGCTTGATGAAAAAATTTTACTGCTTTTGCATCATTTTAGATGTTGAACTTACTTTTTCACTTAACGTTTTGGCATCATTTGTTCCTAGCACTGGTCTTGCAAGTACATAAAAGAACGACTGTCCGTCGTTCTTATCTGCTTAGAATAAACCTTTGATTTGTTGATTGTCATCAATATCCATATTCAACGCTGCCGGTTGTTTCGGTAATCCCGGCATGGTCAGCACATTACCGGTCAAGGCAACGATAAATCCGGCTCCCAAGGACGGGCGCAGTTCCCGCACTGTGATCGTGAAGTCTTTCGGGGCACCGTACCATTGATCTTGATCGCTCAAAGAGGTCGGCGTCTTAGCCATACAGATAGGCAGATGATCCCATCCCCGTTGTTGATATGTGGCAATTTGTGTCTGTGCCTGTTCACTGAACACTACCCCTTTGGCGCCATAACATACGCGCGCAATCGTTTCAATTTTCGTTTCGATGGCATCGTTGACATCATAAATCGGTCGGAAGGAATTGGGCTGATCGCAAAGTTCGACAACCTTCTGCGCCAGATCGATCGCTCCTTCACCGCCTTTGGCCCAAACTTGTGATAAGGAAAGGGGATGGTGGTGTTTCTCACACCAAGTTTTCAAAGCTGCAATTTCATCCGGTGTATCATCCGCAAACTCATTGATTGCCACGATATACGGCAACCCAAACGCCTGAATCGTTTCGATATGTTTTGCCAGGTTAGCACATCCGGCTAACATCGCCTCCACATTCTCGTTTTTTAATTGATCAAATGCCACCCCGCCGTGCTGCTTCAGTGCGCGAATCGTGGCCACAATGACCACCGCATTGGGTTTCAAATCGGCCAAGCGACATTTGATATCCAAGAATTTCTCTGCGCCCAGATCAGCACCGAAACCGGCTTCCGTTACGACATAATCTGCCAATTTCAGACACGTCTTGGTAGCCATGATGGAATTACAGCCATGAGCGATATTCGCAAACGGTCCGCCGTGTACCATTACCGGATTATGTTCCAGCGTCTGTACAAGGTTCGGTTTCATCGCATCTTTCATAATCATCGCCAATGCACCCTCAATATGCAAATCCTTCACATAAATCGGATCACCTTCGGTATTATAAGCGATTAACATTTCGCCTAAGCGCCGCTTTAAATCCATCAAGGAATCAGCCAAACAAAGTACCGCCATCACTTCTGATGCGACAGTGATAAGGAAACCGTCCTCGCGCTCGACTCCGTTGGCTTTCGACCCCTGTCCGATGGTGATTTTACGCAACGTGCGATCATTCATATCCAAACAGCGCTTCCACATGATGCGCTGAATATCAATATTGAGTTCATTACCCTGATGTATATGATTATCCAAGCAGGCGGAAATCAAATTATTCGCCGTAGTGATCGCATGCATATCACCGGTAAAATGCAAATTCAAATCCTCCATCGGCACTACCTGTGCATACCCACCGCCGGCTGCGCCACCTTTTAAGCCAAATACCGGACCTAAGGACGGCTCACGCAATGCGATCATTGCTTTTTTTCCGATGCGATGCAAACCATCGCCCAATCCTACTGTCGTAGTCGATTTCCCTTCGCCGGCTTTGGTCGGATTGATCGCCGTAACTAAAATCAATTTCCCATCTGGCAGATCTTTGTATTCATTCAAAGTCACATTCAGCTTTGCCTTATATTTACCGTAAAACTCTAAATCCGCTTCCTCAATGCCGATTTTTTTTGCGACCGCCGCAATCGGCTCCATGACGCATTCCTGCGCAATTTCCAAGTCTGTTTTTGCCATGAGTTTTCCTCCTACATATCCTTTTTTCCTATATCATGACGGTAGAACAACGCATCACATTGAATCCGTGCAACATCCGCATAAGCGTTTTCATAAGCCGCTTGTAAGGTGGGCGCCTTCGCACTGACTAACAGTACCCGGCCGCCATCGCTCACCAGTTGACCATCACAAATCGCCGTTCCCATATGGAACACTTTTCCTTTTACCTGATCCAAGCCGGTAATCCGCGCTCCTTTGGTTGCGGATTTAGGATAGCCGGCGGATGCCATCACCACGCCCAATACCACTTGCGAATCCCATTCCAATGTCGTTGGCTGATGACATAAAATATTCTCGATCACATCCGCAATATCCGTTTTTAGTCGCGGCAAAATGACTTCTGCCTCGGGATCGCCCAATCGCGCATTAAATTCGATCGTTTTGATTCCGGATTCTGTCACCATCAAGCCTCCGTATAAGAAACCGGTAAACGGGTAACCCTCTTTTACCATCGCCTTGGCTGCCGGTATCATGATTTGATTCATCGCTTCATCGACCATCTCAGATGTTATGGTCTTTACCGGTGAATATACGCCCATCCCACCGGTATTCGGTCCCTGATCATTATCATAGGCACATTTGTGATCTTGAGCGATCTCCATCGGAAGCACTACATCATCACATACAAAACAGATCAGTGAAAATTCAAATCCGCTTAAATATTCTTCAATGACCACTTTATTATCCGCTATCGCAAAGGCTGCCTTTAGTGCCGCTAACGCATCATCCATCGTATGCACGACACTGACACCCTTGCCTGCCTTTAAACCGTCCTCTTTGATAACAATCGGCACGCCTTGTTTCTGCACATAACCCCACGCATCATCGAAATTCGCAAAGGTTTGATACGCTGCGGTCGGAATCCCGTATTTACGCATCAGTGATTTCGCAAAGTCCTTGCTGGATTCAATCTGCGCCGCTGCCTGTGTCGGTCCAAAAATTTTCAATCCGGCATTTTGAAACGCATCGACAATGCCCAATGCCAAGCTTGCCTCCGGTCCGACTACCGTAAGATCAATCGCTGTTGCTTTGGCAAACCGCACCAATTCCGCTACATTCTCTGCCGCAATATCCACACATTGCGCGAATTCGGCCATTCCCGGATTTCCCGGTGCCGCATAAATCTTTGTTACCCGCCGGCTGCGATGAAATGCATCCGCAATGGCATGTTCACGTCCGCCTTTTCCAATGACAAGTACCTTCATACCCGTTCCTCCTGATTGTTCTCAAAGCCGCCAAAAGCGCTCTTTTTATCATCACGCAGCGACTTTTCATATGTTATTATTTTACTTTATTTTTATATGCTTTACAATAACGTCTTCTCCCTTATTCAAAAAAAACAGTCCCCAAAGCACGCTTATCCTCACTTGTGCTGGGCTGACTGTTTTCTGTTTTTATGAAATATTACAACTTCACAAATTTTTCCACATCGACAACAAAAATTGTGGCGCCTCCGACCTGAACTTCCACCGGGAAGGAAGCATATCTTCCAATGTCATAGGAAGCTGTACTCGGTACCACCTCGGTCCTTCGCCGGCTGTATTCTCCGATCACTTCGATCGCTTTTTCTACTTTATCATCATCCGTACCCACGATAAGGGTTGTATTACCGGCACGCAGGAAACCTCCGGTCGTTGCCAAACGCGTCACCTGATAATTCTCTTTTGTCAACGCACTGGACACTGCCGGACTGTCATCATTCGACATAATCGCTAAAATTAATTTCATATGGACCACACCTTTCGTTTGTTTTGATCTGTCTATATTTTATCATGTTTCCCACCACATCGCAATGTAGATGTGAATGAATGTATCAAATTATTAACTGCTATATTCACATTATGTGATAAAAACGCAAAATTGTAGAAATTTTTAACATTTTTCCGCGACCCACTCATAAGTGGCCACTTCGCAGTTGTCCAACATATATTTTCGCATATCCCCGACCGGCGGCATTCCGTTAAAATACGTATAAAAAGGAAGGGATACACCGCCATGCGCCACAATGAGCAGCGTTAAGTCCGCCGCTTTTTGTTTGCATTCATTGATGAAATCATAGACACGCTCATAAAATACAGACGTCTTTTCACAATCGGGAAATTGTGTTTCCTCGGCAATCGACCAAAAACGGGTAAAATCGACCAAATCCAAGCCTTTGCCCTCAAAGCGCCCAAAGCCTCGTTCTTCAATGCGTGCATCCTCATAGATCATTGCCTGATGCGGCTCATTGATGATCGCAGCCGTTTGTTTCGCCCGTTTCAGCGGGGAGACAATAATGGCGTCAATGGGCACGGATGCCAATGCATCACGAGTGATTTGTGCTTGTTTTTTACCGGTATCATTTAATGAAATATCACTCTTTCCCTGAATGATTTTAGCCAAATTCCAATCGGTTTGTCCATGTCGGGTAATATAAAGTTTCATACGCTCTCCTTTTATGCTCATTGTAGCGAATAAGCGATCACTTGTCAAATCACGATGAAGCAGAATCGTGATCTGCTGATGATCATCTGTCCCTTACAATAATTCATCAAAATCCAAAACGATTTTTTCATGAAAAAGCCCCTTGTAAAATCCTCGGCATTGCATATAACATAAGTGTAAGCAGTGAATGCTGATGATGTGAAAATAACCGTCCTACTCCCCGGAAGAAGAGGGCGGTTATTTTTTTGACCAAATCCAATATTTCCTTTATCTTTGTGATGATTAAGTAATACAGGTACCGTTTCAATAAAGTGATGAATTCCTTCCTCAAGATGGTGCTATTCATCTTAAAATACAGACCTTTCTTTCATCCCATGCGGGTGGAAAGGAATATTGTTTTTTCACTACGACATCAGCATCACAGCCTACAATTTTCATATACAATATGGATTCTTGATTCCCAAATTACTTTTTATCTTTTTATGTTGTCATTATGACTTCATTCAATCCGACAAAATTCAAGTTTTTTTGTCTCCATCTTTCTTTCACCTGTGTTATAATATCTGCCAAAGGAAGTGATCGGATGAAATCATGCGGTATGGTATTGGAAGGCGGCGGCATGCGTGGGGTGTACACGGCCGGTGTGCTGGATTTCTTTATGGATCAGAATTTTTATCCCGACGGCATTGTCGGGGTATCGGCCGGCGCATGTCATGCGACCAGTTACATATCCAAACAAAGAGGACGTAATTACCGTGTCAATACCGCCTATTTAAAAGGAAAAGATTATTTAAGTTTTCAATCCCTCATCAAAACCGGTTCCTTATTCGGAATGGATTTTATCTTCCATCGCATCCCCGAAGAATTGGATCCCTATGACTATCGCGCCTATGCAGAATCAGGCATTGACTTCATCGCCGTATCTACCGATGTGGAAAGCGGAAAGCCCTATTATCATGTCGTAAAGGATCCGAAAACGGATATCGATTATATTCAGGCTTCCAGCAGCCTGCCGTTGTTATCGCAGATGGTGGTAAAACAAGGCCGTAAGCTGTTAGATGGGGGAATCGGTGATTCCATTCCGATCGTGTATATGCAAAAGCGTGGTTATGAGAAAAATATCGTTGTTTTAACCCAATGCAAGGATTATCGTAAAGGCCGCAATAATCTGATGCCGATCATTCGTCGACAATATCGCGAATACCCGCAATTAGTCGAAGCAATAGAGAATCGCCACCTGCGTTATAATGAAACACTTGATCTGTTAAAACAAATGGAGCGGGATAAAAAAGTATTCATCATTCGACCGAGTCAGCCCGTTACCATTTCCCGCTTAGAGAAAAATCTGGATAAGCTTCAGGCACTCTATCAAGAGGGCTATGACGATGCTAAACATCACTATCCGGCCATGATGGAATATTTATCCGACGCATCATAAATGAAGATTCACTGATTAAAAACCGCTTTTTTATGAACTTCTGAAGTCATGAAAAAGCGGTTATTTATATTTTATCAGCGTTTTTAAGCCTATTGTAATTGATATCCTCACTCTGCTTGGATAAAAACTCCAAAAAATTGTATGAAAAGGTTTACATTCGCTCCATAACATGTTATTCTATGTGTGGGGCAATACTCCAAAATGTAAAAACAAACGGGAGTAACAAGCGATTTGAAAGGTTGAGGATGATATGTTACAAAGGTTGATTCAGCGTTTTAAAGTTGAAATCAAGGCAAAAGATATCGCAGCTTGGTTTGCGCTAAGCTTTGTCACCGTCTTGCTTATATACCTCGGCATCATGAAGCGAAGCCTTGATTTAACTCTGTTAATCGAAACATTGGGGGTTGCATTGGTATTTGTTCTCATGATGATCGGTACCAAATCCTACGGACACTTTGTCGATGATTTTTATCAATCTAATATTAATCGTCATAATCAAAAAAACGCTCGTAAAAACGCAAAGCGTTCCAAAAGCAGATAAGTTTTTCATCAGGCTAATATTTGTTTTGGTGCATTGGGAGGCTTACTGAAACAAATTTAGATAAATCTAATTGCTGAAAGGAAGGAGATTAATATGGCAAAATTGGATTACAAAGCAATGTCGCAGAGTATTCTTGATAATGTTGGCGGAACGGAAAACTTAGCCAATGTCAATCACTGTGCGACAAGACTTCGCCTAAAACTGAAGGATCCGGAAAAAGCCAATAAAGCGGAATTAAAAAAGCTTGACGGTGTTCTGGGGGTTGAAGTTGCCGGTGAAGAAACGCAGATTATTGTCGGACAGATCATTGAAGATTTATTCTTCGCTTTTGAAAAGGTGTCCGGTGTAAAAGGCGGAGTCGTGGATGAAAACTTGGATCCGGGTCTTAGCAATGGCAACAAATCGCCGTTAGCCCTGTTCTTAGGATTCTTGCAGTTGATGGCCGGAATCATGTCCCCCGTTATTCCGACATTGATCATCGCAGGTTTCTTCTCATTGATTCTTACCTTAGGAACTACTTTCTTTGGTTTGGATTCCACAACATCTACGTATACGATTTTATTTAACATTTCACAAGCACCGTTCTATTTCTTGCCGATCATGGTTGCTTATACATCGGCAAAGAAGTTTAATGTAGAACCGCCGATGGCAATGCTGTTAGCCGGTATCCTGTTATATCCGGGCTGGGAAGCATTGGTAAGCGCAGGAGCGGAAGCCGGTGAAACCTTTACTTCTTACTTCGGTATTCCGATTTATCTATGTACGTATGGCTCTTCGGTAATTCCGATCGTATTGTCCGTTTGGATTATGAGTAAGGTGGATGGTTTATTAAAACGCATCATTCCACATACCATCCGTTATTTTTTAAAACCGGTATGCTTGATTTTCATTATGTCAATCATCACACTATCAATAACCGGACCTTTGGGTTATTTGATTACGGATTACATCGCTGCCGGTATCAACTTTATTCGTGAAACTGCGCCGTGGTTAACCGTGCCTGCGATCTACTTGTTCTCCATGACACTCGGTGTCTTCTGTCCGGGATTCCACTTGGCATTAATCCCGATCGCAACGGCAAACTTTGCGACCTTGGGATATGATGATGTGATCAACATCTGGTTCTTCTCCGGCACCACCGTTCCGGGATTTACCGCACTTTGGTTCTCCCTCAAAACAAAGAGTGTCAAAGGACGCAACGTCGGCATCCCTGCCGCTATCTCCGCATTATTTGGCGGTATCTCCGAGCCAACGACTTACGGTATCCTGTATAAGGTTCCGATTCTGTATATAGTCAATACCGTAGCCGGTTTCATCCTGGCGCTTTATAACGGTATTGTTGGAACTAAAGCTTATGCATATGGTGCTTATTATTTAACCAACTTGCCGTTGTTCTATTCTGATGCAGACCCGGGCAACTTATATAAAGCCCTAATCGGTATCGGAATCGTTGCAGTAATAACCTTCGTTGGTGTTATGTTCACCAAATGGGAATACTCAGAAGATGATGAAGCCGGAACGCTTCCTACAATGAGCTTTTTCAAAAAGAAATAATATGAAACAGAGGGCTTGAAGAAAAGCTTCAAGCCTTTCCTCATTTCGTAAATGAAATGTTATAATGTCATACTCTCTGTATTTATTTTACTCCGAAAAATATGATATACTTACCTATGGTATATTATGGAGGTTCTTTTATGACAGTAACGATGAGTTTAGGCAGTCAAATTCAATCGGTATATCCGAATTTAACCAAATCAGAAAGAAAAGCGGCTGATTATATCTTAAAGCATATGGAAGGCCTTGGTACTCAAACGCTGGCCCAAATGTCAAAAACCGCACGGGTCGGCGAAGCAACGATCATGCGTTTCATTTATAAGTTAGGGTATGAGAACCTCGCCCAGTTTAAAATTGCCGTGGTACGGGAAAATATCATTAATAAAAAGATGGACGATGATGATGAATCGCCGGAATCCTATGCGAAGCGCGTATATAAGCTGATGCTGGATACCGTTCAGGCAAACGAACAAGCCGACATTCAAAAAGTCGCAGACCTTATTGATCAATCTTCATATATTTATTTTTTCGGAAACGGAACCTCAGGGTATCCTGCAGAAATTGCCGCATATCGTTTTTTCCGTGCCGGTGTATCCTGTGAAGCGATTACCGATATTCATATGATGGCAATGAAATCTGCCTTGGTTAAAAAAGACGAGTTAGTCATTGCGGTTTCACAAAGCGGGGATAACTTAGATATCATTCACGCTGCCCGAAGGGTAAAGAAAAATCACTGTCCGATTGTGACAATTACCGGACGAACGCTTTGTTCGTTAACGGCTTATGGCGATATCAATCTGTTTCATGCGCCGATCTCCTTTAATGATCGAAGCTATTACGGCGGTTCTTTAGGTATTATTATTCAGGAGTTTCTGCTTGAAATGATTTTCAAAGCATATGCGCAAAAAAACCCGGAAAGAATTGATGAAATACAGCGTGCTACAACCATCGCTACCAATTTACATCATGAAGGCTTAAAGACAAAAGGTGAAGAATAAAAATTATAAAAAAGAATATATAAGGAAGGAGTGATTATATGCTTGAAAAACGCTTGTTTATTCCTTGTGATGATCATGATATTCCTATGGTGATCGCCCGTCCTGACGGGGAAGGTCCATTCCCATGTATGTTGCTGCTGCATGGATTTATGTCTTATAAGGAAGGTGATGGATATCTGTTCACCAAAACAGCGGAAAAGTTAGCCGAAGCCGGCATCGCCAGTGCCCGCATTGATTTCTGCAGTATGGGTGAAAACCGCTATTCCCGTGTGCATTATGGCACTAAAATCTGTATCAAAGAAGCAAAAGTCGCTTTTGAATATTTACAAACCAATGAACATATTCTCCATGATCGCATCGGAATTTTAGGTCACAGCATGGGCGGAAGAATAACTTTTTTAAGTTCAGAATTGCCGTCCAAATGCTTAGTAACCTTGAACGGTGCCGTGAATGTAGCCAAGCGCGGTGCTATGAAACTGACAGGATTGAACACACAGGAAATGGAAGCACGGGGATATACCGTTTATCATACCAGTGATGGTCGTTCAGAACTACTGTTCTCTAAATTTGTCGAGGATTTGCAGATCCACTCCGATGCCATTTACAACTATGCCAATCCGATTTTGGTATGTGTGGGCGCCGATGACCCAACAGTGGATCCGCAAGTAAGTTATTCTTTTGTCGAAAATTGCGGGATGAATAATGTCGATCTGCTTGTCATTGAAAAAGCCAATCATACTTTTAATGCGAAAACAAAAGATTACACCAAAGTATATGAGCTGTTAAGTAAAATGATTCCCTGGTTAAAAGAACACTTATAAAATAAATAAATTAAGAGGTTGATACAATAGTAAAGGAGGAACATAGATGCGTGAATATGATCAAAAATTAGTCAGTCTCATCCAACAAAAAGCGTATACGGAAAATGTGGATGGCATTGATATTATTATGAAACCGGTGCCGGATGATGATCGTCTGCATGTTGTCGATCCAAGAGTTGTGGAAACCACAAGAATTAAAATGAATGTGAAAGCATTGGATCGCAATGCCAAATTCTCTTTATCCGGGCAACGCGTTCGTCCGGATAAAGTAAGCCATGATATTACAACGACGGATGTCAAAGAAGCAGAAGATCTCGTTGCGATTAACGATGATCATTATATTGATGTTTATACATTTACCCCTAAGCAGTATGAAGCAGGACGTCCGGTGCTTGTCTATTTACATGGCGGCGGATACATGACCGGAGACGTGGCTGAGTTTCGCATGGCCATGCGTTTCGTCTGTGAACAATCCGGCTGTAAGGTCATTTTTCCGGAATATCGCTTGTCTCCGGAGAATCCTTATCCGGCCGGTATTGAGGACTGTCATGCCATTGTTGAATGGGTTTATGAACATGGTGACGATTTGGAAATTGACCGCAATAAAATCATGGTCGGCGGCGACAGTGCCGGCGGCGGTTTGACCAATTCTTGCCTGTTTTTGGATAAGGAGCTGCATCATATCCATTATGCATATGAATACTACGCAGCTTTTGACAGTAATTTTGAAAAATATGAGGCCATCTATTCAGATGATTTATTCCCGGTCATTGAAGAACACAAGGTCTATGCACAAAATCGCATTGATCGCATCCGCTTCAGCGGTGTTACCGATGATCTCTATTTACAAGGAAAAATATCCAAGGATGAACCGATTGTGTCCATTCTATCATGTGAGGATCTGTCGTGGTTACCGGATATGACGGTAGTGTGTGGAGAATACGATTTTTTACGGCTCTGTTCTGACGCCTTTGTAAAACGGGCCACAGAAGAAGGAGTTAATGTACGATCGTTGCGTTATCTCGGTTGCGATCACGGTTTCATGGAAAAGGTTGGAGTCTTACCACAGGCGGAGGAAGTGTTGCTTGATATGGCTGAGGTTCTGAAGCACCTCTAAAAAAACGTATAATAATATAAAAAGGAAGATGTTTATCTATGAATCACGAATGCCATAGATGACACCTTCCTTTTTCTATTTCCGCATAAATATATGATCCTATGACTTGGCTCTTTCTTATGCTTTTGATGAATGGATCACTTGACCCTTTTCCACCTGATTACCGCAAGTGAACGATATCTTTTCTCCTTCATGAACTTGTTCGGTAATAATCAACATAGTGGTTAAATCATAGCCTGCTTCTTTAATAAGTTCACTGTCAATTCTTAACAATTTCTGTCCGGCTTTTACCTCCGCCCCCTGCTTGGCATAGAGCTTGAAGCCCTTTCCTTTTAGCTTCACTGTGTTGATTCCGACATGAACCAGAATTCCCATGCCGTCACTTCGGCGTACCGCAAATGCATGCCCGGTAGGATACATTACCTCTAAAATACCGTTACAAGGGCACACGATAGTATTACCCTTTAACGCAAAGGCGATGGTTTGTCCCAGCATTTCTTGTGCAAACACAGGATCCTTGATTTCCGCAGTCGGAACAACCGCCGCATCGGCTATGGCCACAATATCGCTGTCCTCATAAATGACCTCTTCCTTTTTTAATCTTGAAAATAAGCCCATAAATTTTCCTCCTTTCCTTTATTTTGGCATCTCCAACAAGATCCATTTTCCATCATTATACTGAAATCTGGCAACCGATGCATTGGGAATCAATGTTGCCATAAAATTGGGATTTTCTTTTTCCAAAGCATCCAAATTCTCGCCAAATAACGCCTCCAGCATGTAATAGAAATAACCGCGATGACTGACAATCAGGCAAGTATCATGATCCGTACATTCAGCGACAATCTGATCGAAAGCCGCTTGAATTCTTTTCTCGAACTGATCACGATTTTCTCCGCCATATGCCGTAAAATCTTTGTTTATCCAGCTTTGTCCCATAGGGGAGCGGATATCGTCATTGTTCGCTCCTTCCAACATACCGAACGCCATTTCTTTTAGTCCCTTCATTCGTATCAAAGGAACATTTCGATCCGCCAATATGATTTCTGCGGTATCAACCGCTCTTTCCGAAGTCGAACAGAAGGCTCTATTAAAGGGAATATCCTTTACATTTTCCGCACATTGTCTGGCTTGAGCGATACCTTTCGCGGTTAATGGACTGTCACAGGCACCTTGTGATCGATTCGTGACATTGAATATCGTTTCACCATGTCTTACATAATAAAAATCAATTTTTTTCATTGTTTTCCTCTCATCTGTTATCAATCCGATTCCTTTTTAAAATCAAACAGCGGGCTTTTACTTTCATCCAAGCGATAGCATTACCACTCTTGAGTGTTTTGGAGTAAAGCATTCAATTTTCTAAATGTTTTTGATTTTTTACTCGTATCTATCATACCATAAATTTCCCCGTTAGGAAACCGTATCGGTGATAATTTTTGACATCTTTTTATAATCTTTGCCACTGAGGATTCCTATGAGGAAAAAAGATGAACCAATTCACTGAACATAGTCATCTTTTCCTTTATTCTGTTCATAATCAGCACAAAGAAAAAGGCCGCATGATCACATGCAATAAATGCTTATGTGATACGGTTACGACCGCTTCTTTCTACGTAAAGTTGTGTAGTATCTTGTTCAAGCTCAGACCCAAGTTTTAGGCTCTTATTATTTCCGCTATCGTTAACGTAACGAGCGTTTCTCATTCCTGCACGTTTTTTCAATATTTTATCGAGGCTACAATCCATGCTTGTTTATGACATATAAAAACGATATCACTGCTAAAATGACTATGCCGAAATTCTTTAAGTCAGAGATGCTTCAACGTCCTCAATTCAACCCCGCATCTTCTTTTTATCAATTCAACTGACATCCAGAATACTGTTGCCGACAAATTCAGCCAAGATGGAATAGCGGGGAATCGCATCGGATGCGCCATCCGCAAAATAGGCAAGCAGCTTCTTCAGCCGATTGGCCTCCAAATATTGGTCACTGTCTTTTTTGACGTCATTCAGCAGCGGCAAAGCCAGTTTCTTTAACACCGCCAACTCATAGACCATCGAGGTATTGAAGATATAATCGGCGCTTTCTTGATATGGATAAATGTTGCGATCTTCCCCGTTTCGGACATTGGGCCAGAAGGAAATCGTATCGGCCGCGCTCCAACCACGGGTTTGATGATCACGGGTAATCCGCCGAATCAAACGATAATCCGATGTAGGAATACGATTATGTTCATCTAAATTCAAATGTGTCAGCGCATTGATATAAATTTTGAATACCGCATCCGCCGATAATGCCTCACTGATATATGGATTCAAACCATGGATTCCTTCCATGATTAATACTTGATTTTCTTTCAAACAGATTGTTCGATCACTTGTTTCGGAAAGTCCGGTTTTAAAATTAAAATGTGGCATTTTGACCGGCAGTCTCTGTTGAAGTTTTCGCATCGTATCTTCAAACAGTTTTAAGTCAATCGCATGAATACTTTCAAAATCATAAGAGCCATCCGGCAGTTTGGGCGTATCTTCACGATTCTTATAGAAATCATCCATCGAAATTGGCTCGGATTCCACTCCGAGAATTTTCAGATGAATGGCCAAGCGCTTGGAGAACGTTGTTTTTCCGGCACTGCTGGGACCTGCAATCAATATAAACTTCGTTGCCGGCCGCTTTTCCACAATTTCAGCAGCAAGTTTGGTCAGCTGTTTTTCCATCATCGTTTCACACATCAAAACCAATTCATCCATCTTACCTTGGTCAATTTTTTGATTTAACTGTGCGACATTGGATACTCCGATCGCTTTTCCCCAATGCTCATATTCCTGAAAAACCTTAAACATTTTCTGTTGATTGACAAAGTACGGCTGTGGCGACAACCACACGCCCGGCGCATAATAACGAAGCGCAAAGTGAGTGATATACCCGGCATCGGGCAGCAAAATTCCATAGAAATAATCTTCACATCCGCAAAGGGAATAAAGACTGGATTTTTTACTTTTGCGACATGCCAGCAATTCCGCTTTGTTTGTCATCCCTTGTTTGCGGAAATGATCAATGACCGTTTTGGTATCCATCACTAAACGGGTAATTTTGGTTTTAGCAGCGATGATGTCTCGCATTTTGGCATCTATGAGTGAAACATCATGCGGGGTCAAGAAGGGTCGGCGCGCCACTTCACAATACTGTCCCGAGGACAAAGTGTGTTCTATATTGACGTGTGCATCCGGAGCCAAAGTGTAAACGGCCGCAATAAAAACAAACAACAGGGTTCGTTCATAAATCATTTTCCCGATTTCACTGTCACTGCGAACGTAGGCTAGCGAGCCTCCCTGTCGCGGAATATAGTTTAAATCATGCAGTTTTCCGTTTAACACAACTGCGTAGATCTGATCGCCGTCTACCTGATTCCGCACCAATTCACGAATACCGGTTTTTTCCGGCAGTGTTTCACGAATGCCGTCGTCCCTGATAAACTCCAACATATTCATTCCCCTATCTTTTATTTTGCCTGATGATCATTTCGTACTTGTTCGAGAATGTTTTCCATTGTCTCATAGGAAATGCCGCCGGATAAATATCCGTATACATTTTGATTTTGGTCAATCACAACAACGGTCGGAAAGGCAGTGATGCCATACTGGGCAAACAATAAGCCTTCCTCATCAAACAGCACCGGAAACGTAATATTGTTTTCTTGAATGAATGCTTTGATATCATCTACGCTTCCCTCTTGACCGCTGTTGGGATAGACCAGCGTCAATACCTGAACCTCATCACTGTCGGCATAGGCGTCATAAAGTCGCTGAATATCGTTTAACTCCTGGCAACAAACCGGGCACCAAGTACCCCAAAAATTGATATAGACAATTTTCCCCGCAAAATCGGATAAGCTGACTTCGTTATCATTTTGATCTCTCAAGGTAAGAGAACCGGTGTCCATCGTATCGCTTCCTCCTGCATCATTATCACTGACCGCTCTTCCTCCACCACCTAGTACGCTCAAGCCGCCCATTCCCATCACGATCCCCATAATGATTAAAATAACCGCACCCACTTTGACGATTACCTGCATCAGTGTATCATGAGTACGAAAAAATTTCACCGCCGGACGGGCAAAACAGCTCAGCACCAAAAATGGTAACGAAAAGCCGACCGCATAGGCGATAATCAGAAACAGCGACAGCCACAAGCTGTCAAAAGCCGAAGCCATGATCAAGATTGACGCTAAGGTTGGTGAAATGCACGGAGTCCAAGAAAACGCAAACGTGAATCCCATCAAAAAAGCAATCGTCATGCTCATATGCTTGCCCGCAAAATCATAATGAATATGAAATGTGCGTTCTAACAATGGTACTTTCAACACCCCAAGTTGAACAATTCCCAGTAGTACAATAAGCAGACCGCCTAGACGCATGAACCAGACCCCGGCTCCCTTAAAAAAGGCAGAGATGCCCGTCATGGAAAGATTCAATAATAACAGGGCAGTAAAAATACCCGTAATGAAGATCAGCGTAAAGCCAATCGTTTTGCGTGCCGATGGTTTTTGATCTTCCAGTTCCCCGCTCAAATAGCCAAGATAAATTGGCAACAGCGGAAGCACACAAGGAGAAAAGAAGGAAATCAATCCTTCAATGAACGCTGTGATCATACTGATATTTTCTGCGATCGAACTATCAAACATCGCTCATCACTCCTTCTTCATCCTATCCTTTTCTTATTTATACGTGAAAGCGGAAATGTAATACATCGCCATCCTGTACAACATAGTCTTTTCCTTCCAGGCGTAGCTTCCCGGCCTCTTTAATTGCCTGTTCATTCTCATAGTGATCAATATCCGTAAAATGGTAGCATTCCGCCCGGATGAATCCTTTTTCAAAATCGCTGTGAATGACTCCGGCACATTGCGGTGCTTTCATGCCTTTATGGAACGTCCAAGCGCGGCACTCATCTTCACCGGCAGTTAAGAACGTACAGAGATCCAAAATGCGATAAGCGGCCTTGACAACACGATCCAAGCCGCTTTCGCCAATCCCCAGTTCGTTCAAAAATTCCTGTTTTTCTTCCGGCTCCAGCTGCGAAAGTTCTTCCTCTATTTTAGCACAGATCGGAATCGCCAGATGATGCTCAGCCTGTGCATATTGTTTGACTTGTAAAAAATAAGGATTGCTATCCGGATCACTCAACTGTTCCTCTGCCATATTCGCAATATAGATCATCGGTTTCATCGTTAACAGCGAGAATGCCTTGACCATTGCCATTTCATCCTCATCCATTTCGACACTGCGCGCAGACTTTCCCTCATTCAATGTTTCTTTGATGCGCTCCATTAATGCCAGTTCCTTGAGCGCCTCATTATCTTTATTGGTCTTGGCTTTGCGTTCAATTTTTGTAATGCGATTTTCCACGGTTTGCAAGTCAGCCATGATTAACTCCAGATTGATGATTTCGATATCTCGCAACGGATCAACGCTGCCTTCTACGTGGGTAATATCGGCATCGTCAAAGCAGCGCACAACATGGCAGATCGCATCCGTCAAGCGAATATTGCTTAAAAACTGGTTTCCCAGTCCTTCTCCGTTCGATGCGCCTTTCACTAGACCGGCAATATCGGTAAATTCAAAGGTAGAATATATCGTCTTTTTCGGATGAAACAATTCCCGCAGCCGATCGACCCGCTCATCGGGTACCTCGACTACGCCCACATTGGGTTGAATTGTCGCAAACGGATAGTTGGCGGCTTCTACCTGACTTTTGGTTATGGCATTAAATAGCGTGGATTTCCCGACATTGGGAAGTCCCACAATTCCTGCGGTTAACGGCATAAAATCATCCTTTCTTCACGGTTTGTTGTGGATGGGGCCGATCGGCCACCTCATGACAATGACGACAGCGCGCCTCATAGGATTCACTGGCTCCGACCATTACAATCGGATCGTGATAGCTGGCTGGCTTCCCATTTACCAATCGCTGCGTACGGGTAGCAGGAGCGCCGCATTGCATACATACGGCTGTCAGCTTTGTCACAAATTCGGCATGGGTTATCAACTGCGGCATAATCCCAAAGGGAACCCCGCGAAAATCCATATCCAATCCGGCTGCCATCACTCTTTTTCCCTCATCGGCCAACTGATTACAGATCGCAACCATTTCCTCATCAAAAAACTGTACTTCATCCACCGCAACGACTTCGGTTTGCGGCGTAATATATTTCATCATTTCTGCAGCAGTACTGACCGCAATGCTTTTTACACTGGTTCCGGCATGGGAAACCACATCCACATCACTGTAACGATCATCTATCCGCGGTTTGAATACTACAATGTTCTTTTTCGCATATTGAAGCACCTTAATTCTGCGGATCAATTCTTCGGTTTTTCCGGCAAACATACAGCCGGAGATCACCTCCAGCCACCCCTCACGATATTGCTGATACATGATTGTCACCTCAAATACTTTCTCCAACATTATACAAAAAATTGCCGAAATAATAAACCGCTTTTCTTAAAATATCGCCCCTGTCTGATTCTTTATATTTTACTCTGCACTTCTACCGTTATCTTATAATAGAAATTACGATTGCTTTCATTCATATTTATTATGATCGGTTGAAGCAATTCATCGCTTTATTGAAACTATATCTGTATCTCAAAGATAAAGGATATTGTATTTAATCATTAAAAAATAACTGCCCTCTTCTCTTTCTTCCAGGTTGGAGAAGGGCGGTTATTTCTCCACATCAGCATTCGCTGTTTACACTTATATTATATGCAACAAAAAGGATTCTACAAGGCTTTTTTTGAATATGAAATAATGGATATGAACGTGTATTAATTGATAGTTGTCTACCGAAATAAGTTGTTAATCATTTTATCAACAGAAAGAATTTCTTTGTAATGATATCGTCCTTTGCATATTACATTCATGAAACACTATATGCGATGCTTTTTTCTTCACCCATCAAACGCTTTTGACATAAGAAAACAGTGCCATCATTATCTGATAACACTGTCCACATGAATTCCGCTTATTGACCCAAGCCGTATTTCTTATTGAACTTCTCAATTCTACCCTGAGCTGCCGCAAAACGCTGACGTCCGGTATAGAACGGATGACAATTAGAACAAGTATCCACACGCAGTTCTTTTGCCGTGGAGCCGGTCTCAAATTCATTACCACAAGAAGTGCATTTTACCATAATACGGTGGTATTCCGGATGAATTCCTTTTTTCATAGTCTTTTCTCCTTCCGCCTTAGATTTCATGCGAATCTAAAGTAAGTGCTATAACATTATAGCATAGGTTTTGAAAATCGCAAGTGAATTTTCACATTTTTTATATCAGTCAAAGATATAGCCCATATATTCCACATATTAAAAGAATAATATCTAGCTTGAGCATAGCTGTGAATACCGGATATAACAGATAAAATAAGTTGTTGCTTTCACTATTGACAATATGGGGATTGACAGGAATGAAATCGGTAGTTTTTGCCGCTTATGAAGAAATAGTATCCGAAGAAAAGCATTCCTATGAATAAATTTGCTATTCACAACATCAATTTTGCTAAATACGCTGCCTTGTTGGTATATGACAGCGACAATACAATAACAATTAAATTAAGCAGTATTACTTGAATAATAATTGTATTTCGGTTATATTGTCCAATGACATTCCAAAAAGCTTACGCATCCATTCCTGCTTCCTCCATAAATGCCGATTTCTCAGTCTAATCTTTTCTCTAAGTATACACGAAAAATAAGATTTTTAAATACACTGAACTGCTTTGCTTAAGTCTGACTTTTCGCATTAATTATATCAAAGCGTTAAATCGAATTACATATTATCAATACCATCCCTCTACACAATAGTGATGCTCGATCAAATAATCGGCGATTTCATGAACTTGATCAAGGTGTTTCTGATCTACCTTATAGTAGCGATAAATCTGTTTATGATTGGTTAGTTCATAGCTGATATTAATATAGGCAACCGGTGTATCTGAATATTCATTATGCGCTGTGATATCCTTTTGCAGCTCATAGACATGATCTACCAGCCAGACATCATCCTGCAGTTCTGACATTGTCAAGTACTCGATTGTTTCTGCTCCCAATGTTTCCTGTTCTGATTCGGGAATCGAATAATCCATATCCATAAAGTTGATATCCAGTTGTACCCGAACCAACTCATTGCGTGTGTATGAATCTTGAATTAAACCAAACCCCTTTGTATCAATCAATAAACGGGAAATTCCCAGAGCCGCTATCACCAATACGACAAAGCGAATCACCATCCGCAGCTGAACTACTATTTTGCGCTGCGCAACAAAGTTCATAATGAAATATAGAATCACCGTAAAAATAAAGTAATTCAAAGAGAGAATATTTTCAAAGATTAAACATCCGCTGACAAGGGTAATCAATAACGGATAAATCCATTTTGAGGTTGTCTTTTGTTCACCGTCTTCTCCTTTGCGCTTTTCATATGTGGATTGGGCAAAGTAAACGGCAATCCCTGCCAACAAGGTATCCGCAACGATGAAAAACGGATGAATTCCGCTGTATTCTTGCCATTTCGCAAATCCATATAGAATGGTTTCCCGACCGACCATATCGTCCAAAGCATTGATACTTGCCAATGCACTGTAAATCGGCGATAACAGTAAATTCAGCCAATTAGGGAAGAATTCATAAATCGCTCCGCCGTTGGGCACAACCGCATTGACCGTGTTGCTTAACAAGCTTTCAATGGTCGCAATCACCAAGAATTGGGTCAGCAAAAAGCCAGCCATAGCGAAAATTGCATCTATTAAATTTTGACACTGCAATACCAAAAACGTATCAACACTGTATTGCACGAATGCAAAAAACATTAATATGATCATCAAAAATACATAGCCCTTCCAATATGATCGTGCCGCCGCATTACCCACAGCAGCGATCAAATACATGAGATTGGGTAAAAACAACCACATAGTCCCCGTTCCAAATTGCATAAAAAACATCTGTTTACGCTTGATCGGCAACGGCAGATACAAATCACAGGCTCGCTGATTCATCAAATAGCGAAATTGCAATATCGGTATAATCAGCGCTCCCAATGTATCGATTACCAACACAATATAAGTCGCCGTAATCAACATATCGTGCGGATTATCCGTTATGATGAGCCACATCGGCAATGCAACGACAACTGCCAACACTCCCACATACATCATGATCTTTTTGCGC
>CAJUGR010000009.1 GCA_910586285.1 uncultured Erysipelotrichaceae bacterium | reverse complement strand
TGAAATGCTATAATAACTTTAACACAAGAGTTTGCGGGAAGGATGTGACTGAATTTGTCACTGATTGATCGAGTTATTGGTTTTTGCCATCGTAAGTTTGATGGCTATGATATAGAAGAATATTTGATCATGATAGCGTTGTGCAGTATTTTTCTTCCTTTTTTCTGTTCTTTGACGGTCATTGTGATAATATTGCTCTATTTGCTTATCAAAGGCAGATTGCCTAAGATTATTCAAACATACCCTAAATCGTATTATCTATTCGGATTTTGCGGAATCAACGTAATCGTATCATTGATTTATCATAATTATTTGGGAACTGTTTGTTCCTTAGGCATTGCGATTGTTGTTTTATTTATTTTATTTTATCGATCAAAGGTAACGCTGCGCTTATTTGAATTATGTGTGGATGCGTGCTGTATCATATCGCTGTTCTGCTTTGTGTGGGCACTAATGGAATATTATTCGATTGTACAGACGTTGGAATATGACTTTTTTACCTTTGAAGTGGCCGATGAGCCGATGTATCGTGTGAATTCTACCTTTTTCAATGCGAATTATTACGGTATGATGGTCGAATTTCTCATTCTGATGTGTGTGTATAAAATGATGAATGTGAAAACGACAAGGCGCGTTGTTTTCTATCTTGTCACTATCGCATGCAATTTTTCAGGACTGTATTTAAGCGGTTGCCGCACAGCTTGGATTTCTTTTTTGATCACCATTCCGTTGTTGTTTCTGTTAAATAATCATAAGGGATTTTTCATCGGCAGCATATCTGTGATTGCGGTATGTGCCATTGCTTTGTGGATTGATCCTAAGCTATTTCCGCGCGGCGGCAGTTTTTTAAGATATTTGGTTGTTCGCAGAGATATTTGGGCGGCAGCGGTTCGCGGCATTGCGGATCATCCGTTATTAGGGCAGGGGCCGTTGACCTATTTTCACACGTTCATGAAATATAAAGGACCACCGACGCAACATGCACACAGTGTTTATCTTGATCCTCTTTTGAGTTTCGGGGTGATCGGTGTGGCGTTGCTGATTCCGTATTTCTGGGAACAGGGTAAAGAGATATGGCATCTTTATTCACAACATCGTGACATGCGCTTATTCTCTCTCATTTTGGCTTTTCTCCTAACCGTAATGATTCACGGGATTCTGGATTATACGATTTTTTGGGTTCAGACCGGATTGATCTTTCTGATGGTACTCTCATCTTCTTCAATTTACACTCAAAAAAAGGCGACATCAGTATAATCAAAACTATATAAAAAAGACCTTTTCTATTTGTGATAGAGAAGGTCTTTTAATACTTAATATTAAACGATACCTTGTGCCATCATCGCAACCGCGATTTTCTCAAATCCGGCGATATTGGCTCCCGCCATGAAATCATCCGCTAAGCCATAGGCTTTGGCAGTATCGGCGCATGTCCGATAAATGTTTTCCATAATTCCTTTTAAGCGTTGATCCACTTCTTCAAATGTCCAAGATAAACGCAAGGAATTCTGTGACATTTCCAATGCGCTTGTCGCAACACCGCCGGCATTGCTGGCTTTACCCGGCGCGTACAATACATGATTGCTTTGGAAGAGACTGATAGCTTCAGGAGTACATGGCATGTTTGCGCCTTCACATACAGCGATGACGCCATTTTTCACCAATGCATTCGCAGCTGCTTCATCCAATTCGTTTTGGGTTGCACAAGGCAATGCGATATCGCATTGGGTATTCCAGATGCCTTTGCATCCTTCGCAATAGACAGCGTTGGGTCTTTGATCCGCATATTCTTTGATACGGGCACGGCGAATCTCTTTGATATCCTTAACCAATGCCAAGTCGATGCCGTCTGGATCTACGATATATCCATTTGAGTCACTCATGGCAACAACTTTGCCGCCTAACTGCGTAGCTTTTTCTGCCGCATAAATCGCTACATTACCGGATCCGGAAATGACGACCGTCTTGCCTTTAAAGGAATCGCCTTTATCATTTAACATCGCTTCGGTGAAATAACACAGACCATAACCGGTTGCTTCGGTACGAGCCAAAGAACCACCAAAAGTTAAGCCTTTTCCTGTCAATACACCACTGTATTCATTGCGAATGCGTTTATACTGTCCGAACAAATAGCCGATCTCGCGACCGCCAACACCGATATCACCGGCCGGTACATCGGTATCGGGACCGATATGACGATACAACTCGGTCATAAAGCTTTGGCAGAAACGCATGATTTCACCATCGCTTTTTCCTTTGGGATCAAAGTCCGATCCTCCTTTACCACCGCCGATTGGCAAACCGGTCAGCGAATTTTTGAAGCATTGTTCAAAACCGAGGAATTTAATAATACTGATATTCACGGAAGGATGAAAGCGCAGACCGCCTTTGTAAGGCCCAATGGCGGAATTGAATTCCACCCGATAACCGCGATTGACTTGCACCTTTCCTTGATCATCGACCCACGGAACACGGAACATGATCTGCCGCTCCGGCTCGATCATTCGTTCAAATATGCCGTTTTCAATATACTCTGGGTGCTTTTGTGCAACCAATTCCAGTGATGCTAAGACTTCATCCGTTGCTTGAATAAATTCTGCATCATTTGGGTTGCGTTTGCGCACCATTTCTTTCACAAAATCTAATTTTGCCATAATGTGCCTCCTTTTACTGCTACTATTATATATCAAAAGATTTTCAAATAAAAGAATAATTTACAAGAATTTTCAGAAATCTTTTTCATGACATTAGAAAATCCCTTTTATTCTATTCCCTCAGTACTGGAAAAAGAACCATAATCGTTCGTATTATTATGAGCCACTTTTTCATTTTGGTTTGGTATAGTGATGTCGGTGATCAATATGAAATGTACAGAAATGCAAGCAGGAAAGCGGGGAAGAATTCTTCGCATCAACCTGAAAGAAACGGATCGCAGACGTTTACTCACATTAGGTATTTATGAAGGATCTTTGTTTATGGTAGAGCGCAATGAGCCGCGCAGCGGTATGTTAATACTGTTCGTATGCGGTAATTTTTTGATGCTTCGTTATCGGGACGGGGAGAAGATTGAGGTGATTCAAAATGAAGAAAATAGCATTTGTCGGTAATCCGAACGTCGGTAAGAGCGCTTGGATTAATACTTTATCAGATGCGCATTTTAAGGTAGGAAACTGGCCGGGAGTTACGGTGGAAAAAAAGGAAGCCATTGTTACATGGGATGATCAACAATACCATTTGGTGGATCTGCCCGGTATTTATGCTCTGGAAAATCGGGAAAATGAGGAAGCGATCAGTGTTCGTTATTTAGAAAATGAAGCGGTAGATTTGATCGTCAATATTGTCGATGCGACCAACTTGGCACGTAATCTTTACTTGACGCTACAATTACGACGCTTACAAATTCCGATGATGATCATATTCAATTTCATGGATGAGGTGGAACGGTTTCATATCGAAATGGATCCGCAAGCCATTGCGAATGCATTACAAATCCCGATTTATCCCCACAGTGCCTTGGATGTGAAAGGAAAGGCAGTTGTGCGTAAGGGAATTATGCGCCATGTCGATGATTCCGTTGCCTATTTGCCATGTATTTGTTCATCTCAACAAGGCGTTTATGAAGAATTGGTAATTGAATTAAGAAAGCGGCTTCCGGCTTATCAGAAATTGCGGGATGAGGAAGTGGCGTGGCTGGCTTATGACCTCATGTTTCAGCAGCCTCGAGCGATAAAGCAGCTTCAGGCATGGAATATGGAACTTTCTGTTGCCGGTGTAGAGAACAATGAGGCACAATATGCTTATCGTTATATCAATGAGGTATTGATGAAACATGTACAGGAAAATGATGCCCGTTGGCAACACACACGGAAAGCGGATCGCATTTTGTTGCATCCGCTGTATGGTCGAATCGCCTTGGCTTTTGTCATGATATTATTGATGCTATGGGTATTTCAGGGAAGCGCTCCATTCAATGATTTTATTGATTTTTGTATCAATGAAATGGTGATGAAATATGCGAGCGCCGCTTTGTTTTTTCTTAACGATGCGGCTAAAAATCTCATTTTACACGGACTTATTGCCGGTGTGGGCGGCGTATTGGTTTTTATTCCGCTGATGATGTTTTTGTATTTTGCGTTGGCTTTGTTGGAAGAAAGCGGCTATATGGCACGCATTGCATGTTTGTTGGATCATCCCATGCAGCATTTTCATATGAGTGGCAAAAGTTTTGTGTGTTTATTGCTGGGCTTTGGCTGTAATGTTCCCGCATTAAGTGCCGTTCGCACTTTGGATCATCCCAAGCAAAAGAAAATAACCGCTTTGTTGGTCCCGTTTATGTCTTGCGGTGCGCGTTTACCGGTTTATATGTTGTTTGCGGCAGCGTTTTTCAAAGGCAAAAAAGCGGTAATGATTCTCAGTGTTTACGGAATCGGCATTTTATTAGCACTAGTGGTTGCCTCTGTATGTGCCCGATGTGATGGATTCCGCGATCAGGTTATCATGGTGATGGAATTGCCGCCTTATCGTTGCCCGGCGTGGCAGGTGATTGTGAAAAAAGTAAGCCAAGAGGTCAGTGCCTATATCCGTAAGGCTACCGGTGTGGTTCTATGGGCGATGGTTATTTTGTGGGCTTTGGGATATTTTCCCGAGGGTCGCATAGATACCAGTTATATTGCCCGATTCGGAAAAGCTGTGGCACCGATTTATGAACCGCTGGGTTTTGGTACACGTTGGGAAAGCGTAGCGGCATTGCCGGGGAGCATCGTGGCTAAAGAAACCGTTGTTGGCTTTATGGGACAGATATTGCTTCAGGAAAACGAGTCTGAATTTGCCCCCATCGCTCCTTTAGAGGATGCAAAACAAATTGCCTTTGCTTTCGGATTTGCTTGTCGAAAGTTTTGTACGGCATGGATACCACATCCGATTCAAGAGAGCGGTGATGAAACATTGGTGGGAGCGATCGGTCAATTATGGAGCGATTCCAAGGCCAATGCTCGTGCTTACTCATTCATGGTATATATCTTATTATCGATACCCTGTGTCATGACTTTACAGGCGCTGCGCCGAGAGGTTGGGTGGAAGATGATGTTGCTTTCGATCGCGCTGATGATTGTGGTTCCTTATCTCACTTCATTTCTGATCTTTCAATTATGTTCTCTGTGGCTGTAATGTTGTAATACGGATAAGTCTTGGTCACTTCTGATTGTGGTTTTTTCGCAGCGGAAGTGATTTTTATTTATCAATGACAGGGATACGATGGGATGATTTATCGTTTGTCAAGTTTATGAAAAAGGGGTATAATTAATTCTAATAGAAAAAGAAAATGAGGAAAGGAGATCGACGATGGCAAGAGTACAACAGGAGTTTTATCAAAAGTTTGCCCCTCTTTCGCAGCATGAATTACAAAAGCCGATTGTCTTTGTGGTCGATATGATCAATGGTTTTATTAAGGAAGGAGCGTTGCATGATCCGGCAATCTTATCTTGCGGGGATGCGATTAAACGATTGCTTACAGATATAGATTGTCGCCGTATCTTCGTTGCCGATGCGCACCCACCCAAAACGAGAGAATTTCAATCTTATCCATCTCACTGCGTGATCGGAACAGCCGAAAGCGAAGTCATCTCAGAATTACAGCCTTATGTCGAGGAACTGTTTTATAAAAACAGCACCAATGCATTTACCGCAGATGACTTTCAGACCTTCTTAGGATCTGATCTGGATATGTATCGTGATATTATCATCACCGGATGCTGTACAGATATTTGCATTATGCAGTTCTCTTTATGTTTGAATGCCTGGCTGAACGAGCATAATAAAACAAACCATCGCATCATCATACCGATGGATTGTGTGGATACTTATCATATAGAGGAACTTCATGACGTTCAAACAAATAACCAATTTGCCTTGACAAACATGCAGGCCAACGGCATTTTAATTGTAGCATCAATGGTGAGGTGATAGAGTCATGAGAAGTTATGATGATAAATTTGATTTTCGCGATGCGCGAAATCTCAGTATGTGTATGGATTTTTATGAACTTACGATGAGTCAATGCTACTTTAACAGTGCCGAAAAGGATAAAATCGTTACTTTTGATTTGTTTTATCGTAAAAATCCTGATGATGGCGGATATGCGGTGTTTGCCGGTTTAGAGGAAATCATCGGTTATATTCAAAACTTACATTTTACGGATGCGGATATTACTTATCTGCGCTCCTTAGACATGTTCAGTGAGGGGTTTCTGGAATATTTACGCCATTTTATCTTTACCGGTGATCTGTATGCGATACGGGAGGGAACTCCGGTATTTCCATATGAACCGTTAATTCGCGTTAAGGCAAGACTGATCGAAGCTCAGATTATTGAAACCGCAATGTTATTGGTTATCAATCATCAAACTTTGATTGCGACCAAGGCTAAGCGTATCGTGAAAGCGGCGCAGGGACGTGCAATCATGGAATTCGGAGCGCGGCGGGCGCATAATTTCGATGCGGCCAATTACGGTGCCCGTGCCGCTTACATCGGTGGCGTTGCCGGTACAGCGACGACTTATGCCGGTCAACAATTCGGCATTCCAGTATTGGGAACAATGGCGCATTCATTTATCCAATCGTTTGATCATGAATATGATGCGTTCCTTGCCTATGCGAAAACGTATCCGAGTCAATGTACGGTATTGTTAGATACCTATGATACTTTGCGCAGCGGGCTGCCCAATGCCATTCGCTTGGAAAAAGAATACTTGGCCCCAAACGGTTATCACTTGGCCGGGGTACGGATTGATTCGGGTGATATGGCGTATTTATCAAAACAAATTCGCAAACAACTGGATGAGAACGGAATGCAGTCAACAAACATCGTCGTCTCCAATTCCTTAGACGAATATCTGATTCAATCATTGATTTCCCAGGGAGCCCAGATCAGCAGCATGGGAGTGGGAGAAAATCTTGTATGCAGTAAGAGCGCTCCGGTATTTGGGGGCGTATATAAGCTGTCTTCGGTCTTTGAAGGGGGGCGCATGATTCCCAAAATCAAAGTATCGGAGAACGTGGAAAAGGTGACCAATCCGGGTTTCAAAGACTTGTATCGCTTATATGATAAAAAGAGTGGAAAAGCACTCGGTGATTTGATGACATTATTTGATGAAGTTATTGATCCCACAGCGGACTTAACGATTTACCATCAGATGAATTCGTGGAAGAATAAAACACTTCCCGGCGGCAGTTTTGAAGTGCGTTCGCTGTTAGAGCCGATCTTTGTACAAGGAAAGCTTGTCTATGATGTACCTTCTTTACCGGAAATTCGTGAATACAGTGAAAAGGAATTTGATCGCTTATGGGATGAAATTCTGCGTTTTGAATTTCCCCAGGTATATTATGTCGATCTCAGTAAAAAACTGTTGGATTTGAAATTATCAATGTTAGAGGATGTGAAGCATAATGAATCAAAGTAAGGTAAGAGGCAAACGCTTGTTTTACTTTGAAACAGCCATTTATGTCATTACTTTATTGTACAGCTTTTATCACAGTTGGCAAATACAGGATATGAATGCTCTGGGAATGAGTGTGGTTGCTTGTATTACCCCGTGGATTGTCCCGGTAATCTTTCGGCTGTTTCATTGGAAACCAATATATGAAATTTTGATCTGTAATATTACATTTGTTTATTTTGCATCATTGATCGGCTCCTGTTTTCATGGCTATTCCGTGCTTGGATTTGATAAGGTGCTACATTTTTCCAGCGGTTTGCTTTTAACGATCGCTGCCGTGATTTTATTTATGGTGATTAAAAAGAGTGCGCATATTGATGATCCGGATGATTATCGGTTGTTCTTACTGTTTATCAACGCAATGAATTTGGCCATTGCGGTATGTTGGGAATTCTTTGAATATGCGATGCTGATCTTTTTCCAAAATGATTGTATCAATCACTATACGCAAGGAGTCCATGACAGTATCACGGATATGATGTGCGCAGGAGTCGGGGGTTTGTTGGTGACGCTATGTATCGTTCATGCATACCGCCATCATCACGATAATTTTATTACGCGATTGTGCGAGAAATTTTATATTTTGAACATTCAAAATCACAGAACAAAAAAAGCAAACTGATGAGTGAATCATTCGGTTTGCTTTTCCCATATTTAAAGGTCGAATCAGCTTCTGATGACTTGTTTTAAGGTATTTTAATACATGAAATTTCATCATTGGCCGGTAAGTTCATGTTGCGTGCAAAAAGAAATTTGTAAAGTTTAATGATTTTGATAGGATATTGCTTAAAAACATTATATAATGTTAATAGGAATGAGGTGGCTATGACGAAAAAGGCAACGCTGTTAATACGCAATCTTGAACAGATTTATCCGATGATCCCTACCATTAAGACATCTGTATCCAATGGCTTTATTGCGATTCATCACGATCGGATACTGGCTCTTGGTCAAGGTACGGGGAGTGTGTGTGTTGACAAGGATACCCGAATTGTAGAGGGGCGCAGTCACATTGCGATTCCCGGCATGATAGATGTGAATCTGGATCTGCATCATTGTTCCAGCATGAGGGAACTGTGGGAAATCGGAGAACTGCTCGTTCGTCGCGGAACGATGATTGTTCATTCACAGCCGCTCGCGGAAAAATTTATCAATGTATTGCATCCGGGTCGTGTTGTCGATGCGCATTTCACGGAAGTAAAAGATCCTATGCTGATCTATGATCTTCATCACCCTAAGACGATAAATTCACCTCGCTTTTGTATCAGTAGTGATTATCCGTATACCGATTGTTTGGATCAATTACTCGTTGCCAAGATGTGTGCGTTACATCATCCGCATCTTCATCCCTTACAAATTTTGGCCGCATGTACCCTTTATCCGGCATTGGCTTTAGGCTTTCGTGACTTGGGTAAGTTAAAAAGAGGTGGGTATGCCAATATTATTTTGCTTGAGGGGAATGATTTCGCATCGGTTTTGCATCGCTTTCATGGAGATGAATCCATGCAAATCATCAAAGACGGGGTGCGGTTATGGCCCTATTTGTTAATTTAGCCAAGAATTCGACACAATTTGCTTGCGTTACTTTCATATACTTATGTGTATGGAGGTGGTGATGAATGGAAATCATCGCACATGAAGCAAGTGGTGAAAAAATACTGTTAACGAGTGATTATTGTCCCAATCCTGCTATGAAGAATGCCTTTCAAACACAGTTTTTTACTTGCAGTTTAAGGCGTATTGAATTATGTAATCAAAAATTGAACGATTATACCGTATCGCAAAATGCGCGGTTTTTATTACTGCATTTGACGTTGCGCAATCATACCAATGAAGTCATCAGTATGTTTAAAGAGGACTTCTATATTCGATTTGACGGAGAAGGCCCCTATGAAGCAGAGGAGGAATTCGGAGTGATGCATCAGTTTCCGGATACGTATGCGCTCAAGCCGGATGAAGAAAAACGAGGCTGTTTGGTATTTATCATTGCGGCCAATACCAAGCGAATTACTTTTAGCTATACGGAATATTTCGATGATGAAAGCGAAGGGAAGACATATCGACTGAAGTATGAATTAAAGCATTAAAACGCCTATGATAACGATGACGTTTGAATGCTATTGGTAGGGATGGATGGAAAATCCTCTCAATAACTTTAGGAGCACAAGTCATAAAAAACAAGAAAGTTAAAAAATATATTGACGAAATAAAAAAAATGGGATATCATATGACACAGATAAATGAATCGGCAACGAACAGATAAGTAAACAGCAAAATCTTTTGCAGAGAGTCCTTGGACGGTGAAAAAGGATAAAGGGAGTACCTGTTGAATATGGTCTGGGAGCCATCATAATCGAGGTGATACTAAGATTATGACGTGTGCGCACGTTAAAGCGCCAGGGTATTATCCGCTTGTGCGGACGTACTTGATGAGATGTTTCCTGTGAGGGATTCATGAATTAAGGTGGTAACACGAGCAAGTCTTCGTCCTTATGGAAGAAGGCTTTTTTTGTTGAACGGAGGGAAGCAATGAAATGTTTAAAGGAATGGAAGACCAATCGAATGTTGAATGGCATAATGAGAAAGGAAGTGCAACATGATTGAATTGAATCATGTTTCAAAAACATTTGAAACCAAACAAACGGATGTTCACGCCGTAAAGGATGTCAGTCTCCACATTAATGCCGGTGAGATTTTTGGAATTATCGGTTTTAGCGGAGCAGGAAAATCAACGCTGATTCGCTGTATCAATTTGTTAGAGCGGCCTAATGAAGGAACCGTGGCAGTGGATGGCAATAATCTGTTAAAACTCAGCGATCCGCAGTTGCGGGAAGTGCGCAAAAAGATCGGTATGATTTTTCAACACTTCAATTTGATGCGGTCTCGCACCGTATTTCAAAATGTAGCCTTTCCGTTAAAAGACAGTAAGCTTTCCAAACCGGAAATCGAAGCGAAAGTCATGGAGTTACTAACGTTGGTAGATTTGGTTGATAAGCGTGATGCGTATCCTTCCGAACTGTCAGGCGGACAGAAACAACGGGTAGCGATTGCTCGAGCTCTCGCCAATGATCCAAAGGTTCTGCTTTGTGATGAAGCGACCAGTGCATTAGATCCGCAGACAACGCGTTCCATTTTGAAATTACTGAAGGAAGTCAATCAGCGTCTGCACATTACCATTGTTTTAATTACTCATGAAATGGCGGTAATTAAGGAAATATGTGATCGTGTAGCGGTTATGGAAAACGGTTTAATTGTGGAAATGGGGAATATCGTAGATATCTTTATGCATCCGCAAAGCGATGTAACGAAGAATTTTATCAGCACCACCTCAGCACTGACACGAATTTATGAAATGGTGGAACAAGATTCACCGATCACTCGAATTCAGTCGGGTCAGTACCTTGTGCATTTGAAATACGGCGCAAATACGACCAAAGAAGCGCTGCTTTCTCATATCACACGGGAAATGGCGGTAGAGACAAGCATTATCTTTGGCAACGTAGAAGTGCTTCAAGACACCCCTTTAGGTGATTTGGTGGTCATCTTTAGCGGAGCAGAACATAATATTCAACAGGCGATCGCCTATGCGCAGAATCAGGGAGTAGAAATTGAGGTGATCAAATCATGAGCGGATTGGAAAACTGGATTCCCAATGTTATCGATTTAGCCGATGAGTTTCCCATCTGTTTAATGCAGACACTGCAAATGCTGCTGATTCCGGGTCTGATCTCCTTTGTTTTCGGAACTTTGTTTGGAATTATGCTGGTTGTGACGCGAAAAGGCGGCATTATGGAAAACCGCGTGATCTTCTTTGTTTTGGATAAATTGGTGAACTTGTTTCGTGCTATTCCCTTTATTATTCTGACGTCGTTGCTGGTTGGCTTTACGCGTTTGATCATGGGGACATCGATTGGAGTGACCGGAGCGCTTCCATCATTGGTGATCGGAACGGTACCGTTTTTCTCAAGGCAGATTGAGAGTACGTTATCGGAAGTTGATCAAGGCGTCATTGAAGCCAGTCAAGCAATGGGATTAACACCCATGCAGATTATTACAAGGGTATACTTAAAAGAAAGTATACCGGGCATCGCAAGAGCGGTCACGATTACACTGATTTCGTTAGTCGGTCTGATTGCGATTGCCGGAGCGGTGGGAGCCGGCGGATTGGGCGATATGGCAATTCGTTACGGTTATAACCGTTATATGTATGATGTTACTTATGTCGTTGTGATCATCATCTTATTGTTAATCACACTGATTCAAAGTATCGGTGATTATATTGTTAAAAAAACGACCCATTAAACAGGAGGAAAAGAAAATGAAAAAATTATTAGCAGGTGCATTAGCATTATTGGTATGTGTCGGATTAAGCGGATGCGGTAATTCACAGTCTGACGGCGAAAAGGAATTGGTAAAACTAAAAGTCGGGGCGACCAGTTCTCCTCATGCTGTGATTCTGAATCAAGCGAAAGACGCAATGAAAGAAAAAGGCTATGATTTGGAAGTCGTGGAATTCAGCGATTGGGCACGTTTGGATCCTTCGACATCTGATGGATCTTTGGATGCGAACTACTTCCAGCATCAACCGTATTTGGATGGCTATAACAGCGACAGCGGCTACGAAAGCGGCGCAGAAGGCTATTTGGTAAGTGTTGGCGCCATTCACTTTGAACCGCTGGGAATTTATGCCCAGGAGCCTAACGGCCGCACGGAGATTTCTGCGGATGATGTAGAAGACGGTGATAAAATTGCCGTACCGAATGATGCGACCAATGAAGCACGCGCACTGTTATTGTTAGAGAAATACGGAATTATCAAATTGAAAGAGGGAGTCGGTATCAATGCAACGGTAAAGGATATCGAGTCCAAGGCGAAAGATGTTGAGTTGTATGAATTGGATGCGGCACAAATTCCGACCAAATTGGCAGATGTGAAATTGGCGGTAGTCAACGGTAATTATGCATTGGACGCAAAAATTACAGATAAGTTGATCTGTTCCGAAGAAAAAGAGGACGAGGCGGCTCAAACCTATGCCAATGTCATTGCGGTTACGGAGGCCAATAAAGAGAATGAAGCCGTATTGGCGCTGGTTGAAGTATTGAAGAGCGATGAGATCAAGACTTTCATCGAAAACGAATTCTCCGGTGTTGTCGTACCGGCAAAATAGTAACAATGTTCATGGAAGCATTCCCGAGTTGGAATGCTTTTTCTTTAAGGTACACAGGATAGATAGGAAAATAGGAAAGGAATATTAACTTCATGCAGTGGTTTAAGCCTTTTTAGCCAACTATGATGTATGTGGGAAAGCAAATAAAAACTATGGTAAATTATTCCGCAACATTGTATAATGATATTATAGTTAGGAGGATGTGAGTGTCAGTACTGGTAGAATATATACGGAAAAATGCCATGTTTGTGGGACTGCTTTTGGTTTTCATCGGCGCTTGTATCGGTTTTGGTGTTTATGCGCTGATGCAGCGGCCGGGTGATTCTGTGGTTTCAACCCCTGATCCGTCAGAAACACCTCAGGAAGGACCGGCGATTACATCGCTCGAAGGGAATTACGGCCATGATGCTACCGTATATCTTAATTGGTCGATTGATCGTGATAATCAGGAATTAACAAGTGTGAAGCTATATCAGGATGATCGCATGATCGGTGGTGAAATGAAAGACTTGACATCGTTTGCGATGGCACAAAGCATCTATCAGTTTCCACCCGGTGACTGTAAGTTTGTTTTACAGGCAGAATTTGCGGATGGAAATGAAGTGACAAAAGAAGTGAGTGTGTTCATTAATTATATCTTAAATATTAACATGGAGACGGAACCGACAGCGGACGGATTGTATCTGAAGCTGACCTATTCGTATAATGAAAATACTCCGGTCAGCGTACCGCGAGTGAAGTTCATCAATGGCAATAATACACCGTTTACTGTTTTCTATCAGGAAACCAACACAAAGAAATCAGGCAGTATCATCCAAGCGGAAACCGTCTTTAAACTCAATACGGAACAGTTGGCACCGGGAGAGTATCCGGTGACGATTCGCTGGATATTTGAAGGCTTGAATACATCGAAGGATTATAACATTACGGTGGAAAAGTAATCGGCGATAGCATGATAGCAAGAGGATAGGAGATAACTATGAAAAGCATTGATCAGAAATTAGTCGAAAATAAATATCGACAGCTCAGAAAGTCCTATTTAGAAGGGGAATTGGTGAAAATCACGGAGCGATTACAGCGTGAAGCCGAGACATTGGAGCGCTTGAAGCGAGAATTGGATAAAGAAAATGAAGATGTGGCTCGTCTGCGTCAAATATCACTGTCTCGTTTATTAAAAGCTTTCAGTTCGCGTGAAGAATTGCGGTTGGAAAAAGAAAAAGCAGAAGCCTTTCGTGCTGCTTTGGATTACAAATTAAAACAGAATGACCTTGAAGATTTGCAATATCAAAAGAATTTATTGGAACAGGAATTAAAACATTATGATATGGTGAATTCGGAATATCAATCGTTATTGGATCTGAAACGAAAAATGTTGGAAACACCGATCCTCAATCAGATTCGTGAATTGGAACAGGAACTGGCAGAGTGTACGGCAGTAAAGGAAGCAACACAGGCGGCATGGGAGAGCGGGAAGAAGCTTTGTACCTCATTTAACTATCTTTTAGACAGTCTGAGTGAATTGGTAGAGGATACAAGTGATGCCAAAAGACTCTGGTACCCCACTGTTGATCAGGAACATATCGAAGATGCGATCAAAGAAATGGAGAAATTGAACGGTCTATGGAAGGATTTTGAACAAGCACTAAAATACACAAAGGTTACGTTGCCGGAACATTTTGATCGCAATTTCTTTATGAATATCTCTGATGTAGGATTCCAAGAAGAACAGCGAAGTGCCAAAATGATCAATACCTCGTTTGATCAATTGAATGAATGTTATTCCGGAGTACGGACAATTCTGAATCAGCTGGAAAAGCAGTTGTCACAAATCGAACATCAACAATTTGATTTACAATGGCAGATTCAAGCAAGCATTGAAATGAATTAATATGGAAGTCAGAGAGAGAAAACCGCTGACATCATTCACGCAGCGATTTCTGTAATCTGACTTTTTTTGTGGTTTTCTCATTTCGTAGGATGTATAAATTGGCTGTTATATAAAGAAGCATAGGCACCTTGCTTGGTTAAGAGTTCTTCATGAGTGCCTTGTTCAATAATACTTCCTTGTTCCATGACGAGAATGCGGTCACTGTCAATAATGGTGGATAAGCGATGAGCGATAACAAAGCAGGTTTTTCCCTGCATCAGCTTTTCCATTGCCGCATTGACATGAGCCTCGCTTCGGGTATCCATATTGGAAGTAGCTTCATCAAGAATAAGGATTGCCGGATCCATTAACATAACACGGGTAATAGATAACAGTTGACGCTGTCCTTGCGAGAGAAAAGAGTTACTGTTTAATTGAGTATCGTAGCCTTGGGGAAGCTTCTTGATGAATTCATGGGCACCGCTTTGTTTGGCTGCCTGAATGATCTCTTCTTTGGTTGCGTTCTTTTTCCCATAGGCGATGATTTGATAAATGCTGTCTTCTCCTAAAAATGTATCTTGCAAAACCATACCGAAATGGCATCGAAGGTCTTCTCGACTCATTTTGGTGATATCCGTGCCGTCTAAGGTTATGACACCGCTGTTTAATTCATAAAAGCGCATCAGTAAGTTGATAAAGGTAGTTTTACCTGCGCCGGTACGTCCGACAATCGCAATTCGACTTCCGGCCGGAATATCCAAGCAAAGATCTTGCATTAACAAATGATAGGGATCATAACCAAACGATACATGAGAAAAGCTGATATGACCGCAAACGGAAGTGATAGTACCGCTGTCTGCGCTGCTTTCTTCCCCTGTATCCAGTAATGCAAATACTCTCTGAGCACTGGCCATTGCGCTTTGAAGTTGGGTCATAACACCGCTGATTTCATTAAAGGGTTTGGAGAATTGATTGGAATATAACAGGAAACTGGAGATATTGCCGATCGAAATGCGTTGTGACAGCGCCAGTATCGCACCGCTTACCCCCACAATCGTATAAGCCATATTGGTTACCAGACGTGTAGAAGGATTGACAAGCGAACCGTAGAATTGTGATTTCTGACCGGATTGATACAGCGTTTGGTTGAGCGATTGGAATTTTTGGTAAGCAGCTGCCTCCTGTCCATAAATTTTTAAAGTGCGAAGACCATGCAACATTTCTTGGGTATGGGCATTTAAGTGTCCCAGATCATTTGCTTGTGCCACAAAATATTTATGGGAACGCTGAGCAATGATCTTGCCGACAAGGAAAGTGAGCGGGGTACAAAGAATGACAATGATCGTCATCGTGAGATTGATACTGAACATAAAAGCTATCGCAGCAATCACGGTGACAATACCGCTTAACAAGGTAGATAAGCCTTGTAACAGGCCATCGGCCATGAGATCAACGTCATTACTGAAGCGTGTCATCAAATCGCCGTGATCTTGCGTGTCATAAAAAGAAACGGGCAGTTTTTCTAACTTCTTAATCAGCGCTGTACGCATTGCATAACCAAAGGAATAGGCTATGTGATTGGTTGCAAGCATCATTCCCCAAATGGTTAGGGAGTAAAGCAGATAAACAATAATTAACAGAAACGACTGTGAAAAAATGTCCGCAGGCGTTTTTTGGGCAGTGATCCTGTCAATGATCGTACCGATACATAAAGGGGCATACAGGTTTAAAAGCGTTGCAGCGATGGCAAAAACTAATGAACAAAGAAAGGCAAATCGAAAATGGCGGATATCGGCAAGCATACGCTGCAATATCTTTTGAATGTTCATGCGATTCCCTCCTTTGCGATGTTTTGCGAGAGACAGATTTCCCGATAAACCACACAGGAATCAAACAGTTCTTGATGAGTTCCTTCGCCGACGATATGACCTTGATCCATGACAAGAATGCGGTCGGAATTCCATATGGTCGCGACACGTTGGGAGATGATCACTTTGGTCATATCATGATGTTCCCCCAGAGCTTGGCGCAGTTTGGCATCGGTCTCAAAATCCAAAGCGCTGAAAGAATCATCAAATATGATAATGTCAGATTGGCGCAGCAGACCGCGAGCAATACAAAGACGTTGACGCTGACCGCCGGATAAATTTTTGCCGCCTGCCTCGATTCGTAAGGCTAAGCCATCTCCCTTGACTGTGATAAAATCTTCGGCCTGTGCCTGACGTAAGGCTTCCCACATTTCTGCTTCGCTAGCCAATGGATTGCCATATAATAAGTTTTCTTTCAAGGTGCCGGAAAACAGTTCATTCTTCTGTGGAATCAGGGTAATCAGACGCTGTAATATTGTGGCATCATACTCAGCAACGCTACGACCGAACAATTTCATTTCGGCACAAGGATAAAAATTCATCATCACTGCTGCTAAAGTGGATTTTCCGCTGCCGGTTCCGCCGATGACACCGATGGTTTCATTCTTATGAATAGTAAAAGAAATATCGATGAGCGAGGGATGAGCGGCATGGGGATAGGTGAATTGCAGGTGAGAACAGGAAAGCGCGTGTTGGGCATCAGTTTTTTCGTGTGCCTGAGCGTTTGTGGTCATCACTTCCACTGCCAATAATTCATTGATACGCCGCGCACTGGCACTCGCTTTGGAAAATATCACTATGAGATTGGAAGTGGCGACCAACGCCAACAAAATCTGCGTTGCGTAGTTAATGAACGCAATCAGTGTTCCCGCCGGTATGGCATCCGGCAAGGAGAGAATCCCGGCAGCTAACAATAAAATGATTGTCGCATTGATAATGAGGGCAGTGATGGGGTTTAATAACGCGGATATACGGGAAATGCGGGTCATTTGAACTTGTAAGTCCATGCTGGCCTCATCTAAGCGTTTGCTTTCAACCGCTTGCGATAAAAAGGCACGAATCACCCGAACACCGTTTAAATTCTGTTCTAAAATGTTTAGGAAACGATCGAATTTTTCCTGATAGATCTGGTAATATGGTGTCGTGATTCGACTATATAAATATAAAGTTAAAACAATTAACGGTATGGCTGCCAACAGGATGAGGGCCAGTTCCATATCCAAAATCATGGCCATGAATACGGATCCGATCACAATGAATGGGGCGCGAATGGCAAGCCGGATCAGCATGGCAACCGCTAATTGTACCTGATTGACATCATTGCCGATGCGATTAAGCAGCGTAGCAGGAGAAAAACGATCCAAATCCTCAAACGAAAAGCGCATGATTCGTTCAAATAAGTGATTACGCATATCCGTCCCAAATCCCTGCGAAGCGATGGATGCCTGATATTGACAAATCAATGAGAAACAGAAGCCGATAAATACCATGAATATCATAAGTATGCCATAAGTAAAAACAATGGAGCGATCCTGTTTTAGTACACCTTGATCGATCATAAAAGCCATGATGGTAGGCAAAATCAGTTCCAATAATGCCTCGATCCATTTACACAGCGGCCCGATGAGGCATTGTTTTTTATATGGCTTTAAATATGGCAACAGTTTCTTCATAAACATTCCCTTCTCAAAGCATAAAAGCAAGACACATTATCCTTATTCTGCATTATTTTATCATAACTATCCATGAAATAAAACCGATCAAAGCATGGGAATCGACAAATTGGGAACACGATGAATTCGCTAATAAAAATGCAGAAGCAAATGCTTCTGCATTAACAATCCTCTTCTACGATATGAAATTGTAAATATAACATGTAGGAAACTTCATAAACCCATAAAAAGATAATGAAGTACACATTGGAGAAATAGCATATGACACTGATCAAAGCAAACATGAGAATATCACCGTAGGTATAAACGAAAGGCAGTTTCTGCCGTCGGGCAAATAAGATCTTGGTAATTAACAGAATTACCGTAATCAAAGCCGGAATCAAAATCCAGAACCATGTGGATAAAGCACCTTTGGTGAAGGCGGTAACAGTAATCAGTGTTATAGAATAAGCAACCATGGCAAAGAATCCTGCATAGGTAATCTGATCGCATTCTTTCAATTTTATCTGATATCGTTCATGCCATTTCTTGTATTTTTTGTTTTCTTCAACAGCCCATTTTTTTGCATTGTGATGTGTTAAAGTTTCTACATCACTGTTTTTCTGTTGGTGCTTCAATAATTCATGGATGGACTTGCGCAGAAAGAAGTTGCATTCATGTCTGGTGTAGTTGTCATCATGAATATTTTCCAACAGTAATGTAAACAGTTTTTGATATTCACCGGTTAATCCGGATGCTAATGCTTGAGTTTTTCGATTCAGTTTATTTTTCATGATTGTCGCCTCATTATCTTATTTATTTTACCATAAATGAGTAAGAAAAGGAAAGAAGAACATAGGATAAGAGCAAAAGTCGTTGCTTTATTTGTTCAAATCACGTGTATTGCGAGTTGCCAATGCACCGATGAGCGTTTCAATATCCCCGCCGATGCGATTGGTTTGATATTCACCGGGAAAGGACGCTATCAGATCACGTTCTACTTGAATTCCCAAATCTCTTTTCCATACATATATTCTTGTCGTGTCCAACGCACGAAAGAAATCGATAGAAAAAACTGATTTATTGACTGCATACATCGGAGCTAATGTACGATCCAACGATTTTGTTTTTGTCCAATGCTGACGAATCCTTCTACAGATATTATCAGTCTTTCCTATGTATACCTGTTTATACTCATCTAAAACCATCATATAATAGCCGCTTACATCTTCATATTCTTTTAGATCATGTACTTCGCAAAAACCGGTATTTGTTTTTAAATAAGTATTGAGAGCATCATTAAAGCTCTCTTTGTCCAGAGAATGAAAGTATTTCATGTTTAAATCATAATTTTGTAAGCATAACTTCCGATACTCTTCACACCATTCTTTCCGGTATTCTGTACCGGTACTATCCGTATAAGCGTTCCTTTTGGCCAAACCATCAAACATCCGTAATGAAGGTTTGGTACTGATTGGCGCAAACTCCTCTTTGTTTATATGAAAGGAATATTTACTTTTCTTTAACGTCAATCCAAAATGTTCCATATTTTATTCTCCTTTCGTCTTAATGGTATTATTTTGGTATTTAAAAAGTATTCGTAATTGACTTATAAAAAGGTTATTGGCTTGTCAATTACTGATTTTTATTCATGATTATGCTTTTATTATTTGTATGTATCACTCTCCTTTAAAACAAAAGCTAAAGACAGGTAATAACACTAAAAAAAGTTATTCCTTCTATATCCATAGCCAAATACGACTGAGATGAAGATTTAACTCGTTTCCCTTTAGTTTGAATTATAATAATTTAGAATTTAAAAAGTTTTGTCCTTGATTGTTTTCTGCCTAATCTTTACTTGTATTCACATCATTGATCTTGTTCTTAGTTCATTGGAATTCTAGCCTTTTACAAATGTTCTATTTGGAAGTAATCTATTTCATTTGCGTTTGAGTAGTTGTTGATTTGAAATTGAATTGAATTTGTGTTTGAGTTGAATTGATTTGAAATTTTCAAGCATTATGAGGATAAGCCTTATAATGCTTATTGATATTATAAAAAGCTGTCTGATAAAAGTCAAGAAAGAAATTGTTTTCGTAGGAATTGAAAAGCGGTCGGGAGAATAACCGTGAAATTATCACTCTTATATAAATATCCCATTGCTTTGTTAAGGAATCATGATAAAATAGGAAAGAAAAGAGGTTTTTTATGAAAATATTACATACATCGGATTGGCATTTGGGAATTCAGCTGCATCGTCATTCACTGTTGGAAGATCAGCGATATATGCTGCAACAACTGTATCAAATTGTAGTGCAGGAAGCGATTGATGTGGTTTTGATTTGTGGTGATATTTATGATACGACGCTTGCCAGCAAGGATGCCATTATATTGTTTGATGAAGCCATGAAGATGTTGTGCAAAACATTGAAATGTCAGGTGATTGTGATAGCGGGAAATCATGATTCCCATGTGCGATTATCCGCAATGCAGGAATTGCTGCGGGAACAGGGACTGCATCTGTTTGGATTATTACAAGAATCTCCTAAACCATTAACCATAGGAGATGTGGATTTTTATGGAGTGCCCTTTGTTCATAAAGATACGCTGTCGCGAATTTATGATCAATCATTTACGACCTATGAGGATGCGTTTGACCGGTTGATGGAAGATATTCGCGCTCATAAAGCTACGCGGCGTCAAATCGTATTGGCTCATGCATTTGTGAGCGGTGCGACTATCGGCGAGAGTGATCGTTTGGCAATGGTGGGTGGTGCAGATCGAATCGGATGTGAGGTGTTTCACGATCTTGATTATGTTGCATTGGGACATTTACATAAAGCGCAATCATGTTCCGATCATATTCGATATAGCGGTTCTCCGATTGCTTATGCATTTTCCGAAGCCAAAGAGAAAAGCGTGACGGTGCTTGACAGCGATACGATGGAAATCAAAATGATGCCGTTAGTGCCGCTACATCCGTTGGTGACGTTAGAAGGTAATTATGAGGATGTGATAGAGGCATTATCGCAACATCAAAATGACTATGTGAAAATCATATTGAAAGATCAGGGAATTCAATATGAATTATTGGAATTCTTGCGCGAACGCTGTCCCTATTTGCTTACGCTACAAGCATGGCAAGAAGATGGCCGGACAGAAAGCTTATCCGTGCCGGTGAATGAATTGGATCAATTAAAGGATGAAGAAATTTTAACTCGTTTTTTTCATGATTATCATGGTCGTGATATTTCGGATGAAGAATTAAAGTGGTTTCGTGAAGCAAAGGAAGGGATGATGTCATGCGAATAGAACGGTTATCTTTTCAGGCTTTTGGACCGTATGTGGAACGGCAAGAATTAAATTTGGAGGAATTGGCAAAGCATCGACTTTTTTTGATCCGCGGTGCGACTGGTGCGGGAAAAACCGTCATCCTTGATGCGATCACTTATGCATTATATGGCAAAAGCAGTGGTGGAGAGCGTGGTGATTTGGAAGCGATGCGATCACGATCAGCTCCCGATTCTCTGCCGACAATCGTTGAATTAATATTTTCGATTCATTCGCAGCGCTATCGTTTTTATCGTGAAGTCAAAGTCGGAAAAAAACGAAACGGTGAGCCGCTGTATAAGGTTAGTGTGAACGGCGGGGAATTGATTGACGATGAATTTTACCCGTTTTTTGAAAATTGCAAAGCAAGTGCATTGGAAAAGCAAGCGGAGCAGTTAATTGGTTTTACTCATGCCCAGTTTATCCGTACCGTAATGTTACCGCAGGGAAAATTTGAACGATTATTGGTATCAAGCAGTGCAGAAAAACAGGATATTTTAAAGACGCTGTTTCAAAGTGAGCGATGGGCGGCATTGTGCGAAACCATGAGCGAACAATGTAAGCATAGGAAAGAAGAATTGGATTTGCTTCAACATCAAAGGGCAGACCTTTTGGTGCAGGGAAATGTGTCAACTTGGGAGGAATTGGATACGCAATGTCTTCATTTGCAAACACAGGAACAGACAGAAAGCAGCGCCTTACAGACAGAAAAAGCAAAGTGGGAAACACTGCGTAAAAAGCTAGAGGAACAGTTGTCATTACATCAAAGCGCTCAGCGTTTAAAGGCCAATCAAAAACAGTTGCAGGAGTTAAAGGAACAGGCGCACATGATGGAGCAGATGCGAAAACAGGTAGCGCTGGCGGAAGCCTATCAGCATATCTTTCCGTATGTAAAAGCATGGCAGGAAGAAACCACCCGGCTTCAGGAAATCATACAGCGCAAAGCAAAAACTTATCGAGCAAAGAGCCGCTATGAAGAAAGATTGACGATATTGCAAAAGCAGTTGCCTAAATGGGAGGCAAAAAAAGAGTGGTGTCAGCAAGCGGAACAATTACAGGCTCAGTGGGAAGAACAATTACAGCTCTGGCAGCAAAGACGGGAGTGGGAAGCACAGGCAAGTATGCAGAAAAAGCAGCTGGATCAAAATCTGCATAATCAAGCGTCATTGGATCAACAAATTCAGGCTGCTCATCAACAAGAACGATGTTATCGTGAAGCAGAGGAGCGATTGAAAAAGCAGCATGGTAATTATTTACAATGGCTGAAGGAAGAACTGTTATGGCGAGAAAGAAAAGAAGCGCAGGTAAACGAACAACAATGTGAAAAACGGCTTCAGGAATGGAATGCGCAGATCGCAGCACATATGAAGGCGCTAACCCAAGCAAGGGAAGCAGAACAGGCTGCACAACACATTCATGATCAGCTATATCAAGCGTATTTAGATGATAGTGCCGCCTTGTTGTCCTCTCTTTTAAAGGATGGTGAACCATGTCCGATCTGCGGTTCTCGAAATCATCCGATGCATCAGGAAGTACGGACTCAATTGGTGGAGCATCATCGCTTGCAGGAAGCCAAAGAGAAGTGGGAGCAATGTCAAAAAGCAACGCAGTTCCATCAAACTTGGCTGGCGCAAGCAAAACTTCGACAAAAGGAGTTACTGGAGCAATTCGATGCACAAAAGTCACGTTTAAAAGCATTGGGAACGCCCTATTCCGCTAGCGAACATGGACAAATATTGACACAAATACATGCGGCACAGCAGGCGCAGGAGCAATTGGTAAAGCAAAAGAAAGCATTGGATCAAAGTATTGCCAGTTGTCGGCAATGGGAACAGCAAAAAGAGCAATTGCAAAAACAAGAACAGGAATATCGTCAACAATATACAGTTTTGCATACGAAACTGCAAGAGCGATTCGCGCAGGAAAATTGGATGGAAGAAGCCTTGTTGCAAGAGAAAATTAAAGATCAGCGCTTAGCGATTCAAACAGCCCGAAATGAGATTGCCGAAGGAAAATCAGAATGGGAACACGTACAAATAGAACTAGCTCAGTTACAAACTTCCTGTCAACATTATGAGGAAGAATGGCGCCGTCAGCACGAAAAAGTACAACAGCGAAAAGCAGTGTTGGATAAAGAAAATCAAGCTGGATTGGATTGGAATCATTCATTTTCCGAACCTGCGGAAGCACAGCAGATGAAAGAAAAGATTAATGCCTATGAATTGGCTTTGGAACGAATTCAAGGCGCTATTCATGAATGTGAGGAACAACTTCAGGGAAAGGAATTGACGGATCTGAATGCGTTGAAGCAACAATGTGAGGAAAGTGAACAAGCTCTTCAACAGCATCTTCAGCATAAGCTGGAATTGACGAAGCAGCATGAACGCATCAAGGAGTTAAAAGAGCAGTATCAAAAGATAGAGGATCATTATGAAGAATTGTTATTGCAATATAATAGACGCAGTGATTTTGTAAAGGCAATGCGCGGGGATACGGGAATTGGCATTGAACGCTATGTGCTGGGAGTCATGCTTTCAGGTATTACCCAGACAGCGAATGAATTGTTGCGTCATGTGCATGGCGGCCGTTATGCGATTTATCGCAGTGATGAAGCAACGGGAAGAACGCGAAAGTTTGGATTGGAACTCAGTATTTATGACAGCCATTCCTGTTCTTTACGCAGTGTTGTATCTTTATCAGGCGGTGAGAAATTTCTCGTATCACTGGCTTTGTCATTGGCTTTATCCACTGTGGTACAGGCACGTAGCGGTAGCGTTGTCATGGAGACTATGTTCATTGATGAGGGGTTCGGATCATTGGATGAGCAAAGCATTGCGGATGCTCTGCAACTGCTTCATCACATGACTGGGGGAAAGGGATGGATCGGGATCATTTCTCACGTGGAATTGCTAAAAGAGAACATTCCCTATGGTATAGAAGTGTGTAAGCAAAAAGAAGGCAGCAGATGTCGCATGCTGATTTAGAAAAGAGGTATATAGATGATTGATGAATTGGCAAGAATGATTACGGAAAGTACAGCTACGGTTTTTTTTGGCGGTGCGGGTGTCAGTACGGAATCAGGCATTCCCGATTTTCGCTCCAGTGCCGGAATTTACAGTCATAAGACTTATCCTTATCCGGCCGAGCATATGATTTCTGCTGAGTTCTTTTATGCACATCCGGATCAGTTTTATGATTTTTATTTTCATGAAATGATTTATTCCGATGCCAAACCTAACGCTGCTCATCGTGCATTGGCGAAATTGGAGGAAATGGGAAAACTGAAGGCAGTGATTACCCAGAATATTGATGGTTTACATCAAGCGGCAGGAAGTCGTGAAGTATTAGAACTGCATGGCTCGATTCATCGCAATCGCTGTACGCATTGTCATACACCTTATGGTTTGGATATGATGTTGGTACAGCAAAATGTGATACCAACATGTCCGAAATGTCATCATTTATTAAAGCCGGAAGTGGTGCTATATGGGGAGGCATTGAATGGGGAAGTGATGGAGCGATCAATCTCTTATATCGCATCCGCAGAGTTGTTGATAGTGGGCGGCAATTTAGAAAACTGTCTTTCTGTTCTTAAAAGCAATTCAAATAGCTACCGCATGCGTTTACCATACCAAATTTTTTGATATGCTGTTGATAGGTCTGTACAGGCTTATGTCTGGTGAGATGGTAGAACTATCACCTATTCAATGAATCTAAAATTATATCGACCCTAAAAAGGGTCTTTTTTTTCTTTCAATATATTGTATTATTTTTACTTTATGTATATATTTTACTTTTTCTTATGTTCATATAAGAATAAATTTTATCGCCAGTCTTTTACTCACTTATATATTGATATTGCCCTAAGTTATCTTATTTCTGTTCGTAAAGTCCTTTTGTTTTTGATAATAACTTTGATAATAACAGACTATACTTTGACTATAACAAGGATACAAAAATGTGAAAAAGTTTCCGAGAATAAGTCACTTGAATATATAAAAAGCGTCTCGTCCTTTATTTATGGGCTGAAACGCTTATTTTTCGAATGGTGACCCCTCAGG
>CAJUGR010000008.1 GCA_910586285.1 uncultured Erysipelotrichaceae bacterium | reverse complement strand
ATATAATACCATTAAGGATGAAGGCACACAATTATGGAGGGTATTGTTTGCTTTTGGGAAAGGGCTATGCTTGATGCAGCTGGACAAACAAAAAGATTGCGAGGAACTTCTTACCTTTGTTATGAGGGAAGGAAATAACTTACGTGTTAAATATCGGGCAGAAGGGCTTCTGAAAAATATACATTCCGAAGGTATAAAACAAGAAGATGAAAATCATTTATAAAAACTTGTCCCGCCTTTTTATATCATATAAAATTACCCAAAACCAAACAGAAAAGTAATAAAAAAACAGCTGACATCAGCTGTTAGAAAGCCATATCTTTTTTCTGCTTGATATGCTCGTCAATAACCACCTCTGCGATTTTATCTGCCGCATGATAGTCATACGTAATCTTAGCCAGCGGAACTTCCTCTAAGTGCTTCTGCATGATCTTGGTAATATTCTGCTGGATTTTTTTCGCATCTTCTTCACTTTCACAATGATATTCAATTTTGGTGGTCATCACCTTATAGGCATTTACATCTTTGGATATTTCATCGGCAATATGGAATATACGATTCATAGACATTCCTCCTTGCCTATTATCATAACATGAAATACACTTTTTTTGTAGTGGTGGATTCGCAAATACGCTTTTCTTGATGTGATAACTGACAGGAATCTTTATAATGGTGCCAAAGGATAAAAGTTATCGTACTCTTCGTTATAGAAATGTTGAAAAGAAGTTACTTTTTTGATAGGATTTCTTTAGAAGTCTATCTGGAGGAATAAAACGATGAGTGAAAAAAAAGAACCAGTATTTTCAAAGGATTTTTTATGGGGAGCCAGTACTTCGGCGTATCAAGTGGAAGGAGCGCATTTAGAAGATGGTAAGGGACTTTCATGTCAAGATGTGAAGGAAGTACCTAAAGGAACCAGCTTGTTGGATGTATGTGCAGATCATTATCACCGTTTTAAAGAAGATATTGCGCTGATGGCAGAGATGGGAATGAAAGCTTATCGCTTTTCTATCGCATGGACACGCATTTTACCGCAAGGGATCGGCACCGTGAATCAAAAGGGAATCGACCATTATCATGAGGTGATTCAAGAATGTTTAAAATATCATATTGAGCCTGTCATTTCGATGATGCAGTTTGATATGCCGACCCATTTGAATGAATTGGGCGGATGGTCCAAGCGCGATAGTATTGATTGGTTTGTCAATTATGCCCGCATTTTATTTGAGAATTTTGGTGATTCGGTAACGTATTGGCAAACGATTGCCGAACAAAATACGATGGCCTTAGCCGGAACGATCATTGGCACAACCGTGATTCCGGATGATTGTGATAATATATTGAAAGAACAATACATTCAAAATCACCATATGCTATTGGCACAGGCGAAAGTAATTCAACTATGCCACGAGATGTGCCCGCATGCTAAAATCGGCTCTGCGCCTAATATTGCACTTGTATATCCGGCAACCTGTAAACCGGAGGATGTATTGGCGGCACAAAATATGAATGCAATTCGTAATTGGTTATATCTGGATGTGGCCGTTTATGGGCAATATAACGCCATTGTATTGTCATTTCTGAAGAAGAATGATGCGTTATTTGAAATCACGGAAGAAGATATACAAACATTTAAACAGGGAAAACCGGATTATATCGGTTTGAATTATTATGTCAGTGCCACGGCGAAACAATATACACATAAAACACATACCATTGCCTTGGATCAACAAAACGGAATGCAGGAAAAAGATATGTACGAATCGGTACATAATGAATACTTGATGAAAAGTGAATATGGATGGGAAATTGATCCGGTTGGTTTCCGTACAACGATTCGGGAATTGGATTCTCGTTATCATTTACCGATTATGGTAACTGAGAACGGCTTTGGTTCCGCTGATGTATTGGAAACAGACGGAAGTGTTCATGATCCCTATCGAATTGAATATTTAAAACTTCATATTGAACAGATGAAGCTGGCAATGGAAGACGGGTGTCAGGTGATCGGATACTTACCTTGGAGTGCGATTGATTTAATTTCTACCCATAATGGCATCAGTAAGCGTTATGGCTTTATTTATGTGGATCGAGATGAATTTGATTTACGCACGATGAATCGTTACCGTAAAGACAGCTTCTATTGGTACCGACATGTAATTGAAACCCAAGGGGAAGATTTGGAATATCCAACAGAATCAGAAGCGAAAAGATAGATGGGGAAACATCTGTCTTTTTTGAAAAGACACCGTTGTGCTGTATTGTGATGAATTAAATCAGAACAGGTGCCGGCAAATTAGAAAAGTCGCGGCAAATTTTATATGGTACGGCATGGAAAAGAAGCGACCATAGCACCCTTGTGATATGATCTATAAGATCAGATTATTCGCCGGAACAAGCCTATTACAGAGCGCTTGAAAAGAGTGGATAAGAAAGGACAGGTTGAGGAGCGCCCAAGTATGTCAGCAATATGATTGGTTGCCGACAGAACATCATCATCAAAAACGACAATATAAAAATTGCACTTTTCCGTAAAACAACGTATAATACTCCTTGAATAAGGAGAGATATTATGAGCTATGGTATCTTACAGTTCAGTATCCATCTGTTCTGTGTCGCTGTGAGTTTTTTTGCGCTGAGCGCAATTCGCTTTGATCAATTTTGTGATATACGCAAACCATTGAAGATACAAGCATTGCTCATTTTATTCTCTATGGCACTGGGCTATTTGGCAGCACAGCTGTTATTAACCTTAACGGTTTTTAACGGATTATAAACGGTGGAATCATATTGGAAGAATTTGGCCGCCCATTTTGGAATAGGCGTTACGCAGCCGTTTTCATATATGAATTTAACCGATGGTAAACATTTTAAAATAAAATGAACCGCAATGTTATGAAAACCGAATTCGGGGATTTCATGAATAGAAACGGATGATCATGGTGAGGAACAAGTAAGCAAAGCGCTGAATGATAACAGGCGTTTTTGATGGACTTCAAGCTTCCTTGTTATTTTGCGGTCGTTTCGTTCATGATAAAGAGAATTGAAAAGATTAAATAAAACGGCATCAAGATGTTTTTGAATCGAACTATCCGCACTTACGTTCGATTCCATCTACCCTGCATGGCATAGATCGGAGGTATCACAATGATTCGGATTATGGTCATGGATGAGGAGGAGCAGGTGGGAGTCAGACTCAACAATATTTTACAGGAACAGGGTGGGGATTTTTGGATTGCGGGGATTGCGCATGATCGCAAACAGGCAAGGCGGCTATGGCGTGAAATACAACCGGATATTATTATAACCGAAACAAGCTTGACGGGTTGGAATGTACAGGACTTTTTAAGTGAAATCAAAGAGATGGCAACCGTGACGCCGCTTATTGTTCTCACTCATGCGAATGATTATGATTCCATGCGGATGATGATGAAAGCCGGGGCATTGGATTATCTATCCAAAGCGGCCTTGAGTGAAGCGGAATTGATACAGGTGTTGAACACAGCGAAACAAGCCGGGGAAATATATCATCAAAGAGCGCTGCATTCACTGAAAGAATTGCTGCGCTCTATCCAAGAAGGCGGCGTTGTGCGACAAACGTATGAGGAAGTGATTAAGCATATTCCGCTTAAGCCATCGTTGCGCAGCGGTTATCGTATCGCTTATATACAATTCGATTATCGTGCTTTATCGCATGAGGCGAATTCAGTAATTGACGAACGTTTTTTAGCACTGTTACCAACATGGAACTCAAACAATTTGGATTATGAATACGTGAAACTCAACCATCATTCGGGAGTGTTTTTCATAGCGGAATCAAAAATAGATGCGATGATTGATACCTTACAGGAAATCATTCAAAAAGCAAAAGAAACATTGGAATTGCGCTTATCAATAACACTGAGCGATGTATGTGGTGATCTAATGACAATTCCTGAGAAATTTCAAGCGGTTTTACAAGCCCATGATCGACATTTTTATATGGGAGCGAACAGTATCGTTAAGACATGGGAATGCTTTGATTTTTCAGCGCTGAATCCGGAAATGACGGATTATCATAATCGGCTGTGGGAGGCATTGAAAATACGAGATTTTGAAGAACTGTTACGGGTTCATCGGGAATTGATCGACGATGCACAAAAGCATCATTTAAATCCACAGGCACTGTTGGATTATGAAGTGTTTGTGTTGAATAACATGGAAGGCAATGAGTGTACCAAAGGTGTTAAAACCTTATTTAACTTCTGTGAAGTGATTGCTTCCTTACGTTTATGTAGAGATATCAAAGAACTGGACAGCGTACTGCGCCAAGCTTATACACATATGGAACAGTGGTTCAGAGAAGAAACCGGCAATCGCTATGGTAAAGATATTATTGATATCATTAATTTTGTGGAAGCAAATTATACACAAAAAATTACTTTACGAATGTTGGCAGATACTTTTGGGATGAATGAAAGCTATTTGAGTCGCATGTTTAAAAATCAAACCGGAAAAAATCTGATTTATTTTATCAATGAAAAGAAAATGAACAAGGCACGCGAACTGTTAAAAGATCCGGATATGATGGTCAAGGAAGCAGCTTATGCGGTCGGGTATGACGATCAGTTTTATTTCAATAAATTATTTAAACGCTTTTTCGGTGTTTCTCCGACTGAATATCGCCGGCGTTTTCAGCCTGTTAATGATTAAGCTTGAACATGATACATATTTATCCCATCCCTTTCATATAATTTGGGGAAGGTGATGTGTTTTGAAAGATACAGCCCGCGTCTGCTTTTTAATGGCGCTGATAATGGTTTCCTTTTTCATGTGGTTGAATTTAGATCGATCTCATCCTGCGGCGATGAATCCGTCATCACAAAAAGAAATCAAGGAGAAGGAAACCAAGGAAGAACCGAAACGAACGGTACATATCAAACGAAAGGATGGCAGCACCGCCGAGGTGGAATTAGAAGCGTATCTTGTTGGGGTGGTGGCCAGTGAAATGGGTGCTGATTTTCCCTTGGAGGCATTAAAAGCACAGGCAGTCGCCTCACGGACATTTGTGGCACAGCGACAGTTTGTGGTGGATGATACGGTAGCTTCTCAGGTTTATCAGGATGACAGTCAACTGTTGGCAGTATGGGGAACCAATTATGATGAAAAGCGCGCAAAAGTCGCAGAAGCAGTAGCACAAACCAAAGGCGAAGTGTTACGATACCGGGGGGAATTGATTACAGCAGCCTTTTTTTCTTCCTGTGCCGGTGCGACCAATAATTCTGAAGATTATTGGAAGAGCGCCGTTCCTTATTTGCGCAGTGTTGAAAGTCCATGGGATCAAAACATTGAGGGTTATGCCCAAGAGGTGAGCTTTACCGATGCCCAATTAGCAGAACTGCTTGGCTTTCAACAACCAATTCAAACCATTGGGAAACCACAGCGTTATGACAATGGCTACGTTAAGAGTGTTACGATTGATGGTATCAAATTTAGCGGTCGTGAAATACGTGAGGCATTATCACTTCGCTCCAGTGCCTTTACGATTACCGTTAAGAAAGATCAAATCATTTTCACTACCCAAGGCTTTGGGCATGGTATCGGTATGTCTCAATATGGAGCGGCAGCGATGGCCAACGAAGGCTCTGACTATAAGAAAATCCTGAAGCATTATTATCAGGGGATTGAAATTACCGCGCTTTAGGTATAAACCTTAATCATTTCGTCCATAATCACTCATAGAGGTGATGAAAATGGTGAGCTATACCAAGAAAAAAAATCATAGAAAAGGAATTTTGATCGGGATAATGGCATTTGTTTTGGCAGTGATTGCCGCCGGAACTTCCTATCTGTTAACCCAAGAAGACGTTGATGATACTCCGGTCAGTACCAAAGACGTAGCGATTCCCGTAATTTCTCTGCCGGCCGCAGAAGAAAAAGCGAAGCGTCCATATCAGGTAGAGGGAACTATCGTTTTGGATTATTATGACGGCAGTGAATCAGAAATTGCGAGCATGACAAAATTCGAAGGAACCTATCGCGCCAATCAGGGAATTGATTATGCTTATAACAATGAAGAATTTGATGTGTTGGCAATCTTCAGCGGCGAAGTGGTTGATGTGAAAGATGATCCGTTATTCGGACATTCATGTACAATTCAAAGCGGAGATCTGAAGATTACATATCAAAGCTTAAAAGATGTTCGTTTCAAGGTCAAGGATCAAGTCAAACAAGGGGATGCTATTTCGCTGGCATCGGTGAACATCTATAATAAAGATCTGGGCAATCACGTTCATATCGTGACATCCCTCAATGATCGATTGATCGATCCCGAAGAGATTTATGGTAAAAGCTTGGCAGAATTGAAGTAGTGCTGTGAATACGGCACTATTTTTATTACAGGTTATTGATATGATTGATTAAAGGATTAGTACTTCCTTTTCAATAATGATTTAAGGCGTGATCATCGGCTCTACGCTTGGTTCTTTTCACTTTTTTTATATTCTTTTATGAAAGTGTGATATAATACTAATAAATGCGAATGGAGGTAACATAACGTATGAGTTTTTTTTCCAAAGAGGTCGGTATTGATCTGGGTACTGCGAACTTACTGATATATGTAAAAGGCGAGGGTGTTGTGATTGACGAACCCAGCGTTGTGGCGATAGATGCAAGTACAAAGAAGTGTTTGGCGGCAGGACAGGAAGCCAAAGATATGTTGGGGAGAACCCCCGGACGTGTCATGGCAATTCGTCCGATGAAAGACGGCGTGATTGCGGATTTTGAAGTGACGGAAATCATGCTGAATTTCTTTTTGAAGAAACTGGAGTTGAAAGGGATGTTCAAGCGTCCTACCATTTTGATTTGTTGCCCGAGTAATATCACTTCGGTAGAGCGCAATGCAATTCGTGACAGTGCGTATCGAGCCGGCGCCAAAAAAGTTTACATTGAGGAGGAACCGAAGGTGGCGGCGGTCGGAGCCGGATTGGATATTTCCAAACCGAGCGGCTGTATGGTATTGGATATCGGCGGCGGTACGACTGATGTGGCAGTATTGTCGTTAGGTGAAATTGTATCTTCCACGTCATTAAAGGTGGCAGGAGATTCACTGGATAAAGATATTTTGAAGTTTGTTAAAGAAGAGAAGAAACTATTGATCGGAGATCGTACGGCTGAGGATATCAAGAAAAATGTCGGAACGGCTTGGAAGGGGTCCCGTCATGATTCCATTGAGGTCAGCGGACGTGATTTGGTCACCGGTTTACCGCATACGATTACCTTGACCAGCGAACAGGTGGAGGAAAGTATCCGCGAATCGCTGCAGGAGATCGTGCGGGCTTGTAAAACTGTGTTGGAACAAACCCCTCCGGAATTGGCCAGCGATATTGTTACCCGCGGTATTGTGCTGACCGGCGGCGGTGCGCTGTTGCATGGGATTGATGAATTATTGCGTAATGAACTGCACATCCCGGTTTATGTGGCGGATAATGCGCTTCGCTGTGTAGCGGAAGGTACCGGAGTCATGCTGGAGAATTTGCATCTGGTTGGCTGAGGTGATCTAAGGGAGGTGTAGGAAATGGACTGGTTGAAATACCTGCTCATTCCTTTTCTGATGTCCGCGCTCATCACGCCGGTGTTGAAAAAAATTGCTTACCGACTGGATATTTATGCTGAGATGAATGAGCGGACAGTACATACGAAAAAAATCGCACGGATCGGCGGTGTTGCCATCTATGTGGCCTTTATTATTACCATGGCGATATTTGTGAAAGTGGATGACGCGCTGAATCGCATTTTGCTTGGCGCTACCGTGATGTTTATCGGCGGTTTGGTTGATGATATGTTAAATCTGAAACCAAAGTATAAATTGGCTTTTCAATGCGCTGCTGCACTGATTCTTATATCCTTTGGCGGTGTGACACTGGATGCAATTCGTTTACCGTTCGGTATATCGATCAATTTGGGAATTATTTCGATGTTGATAACGTTTGGCTGGGTCATCGGCATTACCAATGCGGTGAACCTCATTGATGGCTTGGATGGCTTGGCCGGTGGTATATCCGTAATTATTCTGGTGGTTATCGCTTCTTTAGCAGTATTGGAAGCGCGCAGTGATATTATGATGCTGTCATTGATTTTAGCCGGAAGCACTTTAGGCTTTTTGTTATACAATTCACATCCGGCCAGTATATTTATGGGCGATTGTGGTGCGTTGTTTCTCGGCTTTGTTATATCGGCGATCTCACTGTTAGGCTTCAAAAGCTCCACGATTATTACTTTGGGGTTACCGATTTTATTGTTGGGAATTCCGATTCTGGATACAATTAGTGCGATAATCCGACGTAAACTTTCGGGTAAGAGTTTTTCCGATGCGGATAAAAATCACCTGCATCATGTATTGATGCGCCGTTTCGGCCATCGTAACACCGTATTGATCTTATACGCGGTGACCGGATTGTTTGGAATGACTGCTTATTTATATATTGTGAATAAAACGATCGGTTTGATCTCTTTATTGATCTTGGCGATCGGGGTAGAATTGTTCTTGGAAATTTCGCATATGATTTCCCCACAGTATCATCCGATACTATCGGTAATTGATACCATTCTGAGGGCGTTTAAAAAGCCTTCTTTGGAAGAGGAAATCGAAGAAAAACTGGATGAAAAATTACCGGAACATGAAATTTAATGAGCAACTCCTATGACGGCTTTCGTTAATGAAGGTCGTTTTTCTTTAGGGTCGTTCAACTTTTCGCAGATCCTCCACCAATTGACGAAGATGCGCAATAACATCTCTGGGCAGACCACTGACATCAATGTACTCCTACATTTCATTTCCCAGCAAATAATCCACAGATACGGAAAATACTTTTGCGATCTTTTCTAACATCTCAATGGAGGGCTGTATATTATCATTTTCTCACGGATCTTTCCTTGTTTATTTTTGCCTTTTTGACCGCTGGTTATCGTTTGATTTGTTTCATTGGTACATGATTAATGAAGGAGATAGGAAAATGACACAGGAAAAAATTGATATGTACGTTATGACAGACCAGAAATATTTACCGGCAGAAAAGATCATATTTATCAAACAAAAATTACAAGAAATTGATGAGGAAAAGTTTTCTCTTGTATCTACCGTTGAATTTAAAGATCCTACTACGATTTTATTGGTATCCCTTTTTCTCGGTTCGTTTGGCGTCGATCGCTTCATGATGGGAGATACCGCAATGGGAATTTTGAAATTGGTTACTATGGGATTATGTGGAATTTTAACCATTGTGGATTGGTTTTCAGTACAGAAAACACACGTGATATGAATTATAATAATCTCATGATGGTATTGTAATCATGGATCGGCGAAAATGTGAGTAAATGTAAGAATACGTCTGAATGATAAAGGCGTATTTTTTAATGCTTATGATACTGATATAAAAATGTAATTGTATAATCCTGCGATCTTTTTTTATCCATCAGGAATCATAGAATGAATAGTCCTTGCATATACTGTGAATTGATATTTCCTGTAATCAAAGCACAAAGTGACAAAATATCCGAGCGGTGTTCCCTACAATATTGCCAAGAGGTGATATTGTGGAACGAACGGTTGTACAAAGAAGAGAAAAACTTGAGGAGTATTTCCATACGCAATCTATCCTCATCGCAGCTGCGGCGTTTTTATTGGGAAGCAGCGGTACGGTTTATGCGTTTGTTTTTTCTTTTATATTTTTGGCCTATTTTTATATGCGAGATGAAAAAGAGTGTATTTGCGCTTGTGTCGGTGTTTTGTGCGGTTCTCTGCTGTGCGGAATTTTTGTTGTCTATTTATATGCGCTGGGAATGACTATGTTGTTTTTAATGATTCATGTCGTAAAACTGCTGAATCAAAATGTTTATCGCTTATTTCCGTTTATGAGCGCAGCCTTGAGTGTTCCTTATACCCTTTATGCGTTCGGATTGGATATTCGGGTTTTATGCGTTGCTTTTTTAACCTATTTGTTGGCGGAATGGAACCTGCAGGATTTATCTTGGATTCAAAAGAAATTGGTGCTTACTTCTTCGATGTACGGCATCCTGTTGGTGACACTGGGAACATCACTTTACGCATGGAACAGCGCCCCTTTGGATGAATGGCTGTTTTCTGTCGTGCTTATTCTTACGGCATTTTTTTGTGAACCGCTGGAATTGGCTGTCATTTTAATGTTGGTGGGACTGGTGATGCCAATGTCATCATTGCCATTGTATGCCATTGCGGGTGCGCTGTGGATCAGCGCATGGAAACATCAAAAACGTGAACTTTGGATCGGCTTGGCATTGTTGGGAGGATGGCTTTCTCTTTCCTTGCCGCAAGCATCGTTGTATTTGATCGGCGGTATGAGTTCATTGGTATATGACGATAAAAAGCTCCCGTTTCATATTGCCCGTTATCGGATGCCGGCAAGCTCCCCATCCACTCATGAAACACTGAATAAACAGATTCAACATTTCTCAGGCATCTTTTCCGCACTTTCGGATTATTATGAACAGATATCCGATGTGGAAGCACAGATGCTGTCAGAAATGGCCAAAGCATTGAAGTATTGTTCCGATACGTTAAAGAAAATTGATACAACGCAAACGCAAAAAGAGCGGATTTTAAAAGCACTGGAGGGTTATCAATATAAAGTGGATCGCTTTGATATGGAAGTGGGAGAAGAAGGCGATATCATGATGGAAGCCGAAATACATAATATCCGCAAAAGTGAAGTTCATCAAACCTTGTTGCCGCTGTTGGAAGTGTTGACACATGAACATCTTCAAATTGTACAAATGGAACACAAACGGTTCCGCAGCGGTTGTCATCATATCGTCATGGAAAATCGCGTTCCCTTTACGGTGGATTCTTATGCTGATACGCAAAAGAATATTTTTGACAGTTCCGGCGATACGTTTTCGGTGTTCCGCTACCGCAATACCATCATATCCATGATCTCAGATGGTATGGGCAGCGGCGAACACGCCGCCGCCTCCTCGCGACTGATAACCAATTTGTTTCAGCGTATGGTGGTGAGCGGTATTTCCAAGATGGCGGCTATCAAATGTATTAATAAGCTGTTACAGAGCGATGCATATGCGACCTTGGATGTCATCTGTTTCGACTGCTCGATGGGAAAGGCTTATATATTTAAATCCGCTGCCTGTCCGACCTTTTTGATTCGCGGCGGTGAACTATATGAGGTAAACGGAAGTTCTCTGCCGGTGGGGATTATCGCTTCGATCGAACCGGATTGTTTTGTGGCAGATTTACAGGAAGGCGATGAATATTTGATGATCAGTGATGGCATCTTTTTGGATGAAATCTATGAATGGCTGAATACAAGAGATACCAAAAGTGTGAAGGCCTCAATGGAAGGACTTATGGAAGTACTGCGGCAGCGACAGCGGTTGGATGATTCTACGGCAGTATTGAATAAAGTTTATTCTAATAAAATATAAGAATGATGAAAGGTGCAGGACAAATGTTTTCTTGCGCCTTTCATGCGTTAATAGGATGATTCTTCGGTCATATATAAATTCGTAAGCCCTAATCAACGATATGCCATTTATTAATAAACCTCGTACATAAGATTGATGTTCTCTTTTATAAATAAGCTATCCACAGTTTTTTTTAAAATCGGGAACTTTTTGAATCTCATTCAAAAAGACATACATTTTCTTATCATCCAATAAGCGATGACTGATTATTGCATCAGAACCAAATAATGAATTCAATAAAAATCTCAATTTTGGGATTTCCACATAGTGATAAATAATCGTTTGCGGTTGTCTAATCATGACAACCGGATAAGGTATCACAAAACATTTTTCTTACATGGTATATTTGCGATTATATGGATGCGGTGGAAACGGTTCGGGCGCTTGGGTTGCGGTTCGTATCATCTTTTTGTATAATGAGCATATGGAAATCCAAGATTTAAAAAAAACACAGCCGTGGATTGTTGCGGTGAGCGGCGGCAGTGATTCGATGGCACTGTTACATATGTGCATCGCTTATGAACTTCCGGTGGTGGCGGCACACATGAATTATCAAAAGCGTGCCAGTGCCCAAAGGGATATGAATGGAGTTCGCTCTTTTTGTGCTAAGTATCACATTCCTTTAGAGATTCGTATGCAAGAGGAAGAATGTACCGGAAACTTTCAGGCGTTTGCGCGAGAAAAGCGCTACCTGTTTTTTGGGGAATTAATTGAAAAATATAATGCGGCAGGAGTATTGGTTGCCCACCAGTTGGATGATCATCTGGAGACCTACCTCATGCAAAAGGAAAAAGGTGCTGTGGCGGAAACATTTGGATTAAGCACTGATACCGAAATCTATGGCTGTCGGGTTATACGACCGCTGCTTCACCATACCAAAGCGCAGTTGGAAGCCTATTGCCGCCAACACGATGTGCCGTATTGGGTGGATGAAAGCAATATGTCGGATGTGTATACCCGCAATCGTATTCGTCATACACGAATTGACCCGTTGAGTATGACGGAAAAGTATCAAATAGAAGAGGAAATCAAAAAATGTAATGAACGACACGATCGGTTAAAAGATGCCGCGAGACGCTTTTTACAAGAATGGCAGTATGATTGCGTTTCCTTATGTGAACGCAATGATGATGAACAGTTCTATATTCTTTATCGGTGGCTTCATGAATCATGTGGTGTTACTCCATCGAAAAAAATGATTCATACCTTACGTATATGGATTGCCCAAGGCGGTAATGGAAATCGTCCCTGCAGTGATACTTATATGGTTCGTAAAGAATATGGAATGCTTCACCTGATCAAAATCAAAGGGGAGTCATACGCGTACACACTTACGAATTTTCAATATCTTGAAACGCCTTATTTTCGCTTAAGTGATCACGGAGAAATCATTGAAGGTGTCACGGTAACTGAAGCGGACTTTCCGTTAACGATTCGCAATGTCCATGCAGGAGATGCGATATCTTTGCGCTTTGGAACGAAAAAGGTCGCTCGATGGCTGATTGATCGAAAAATTCCGTTAGAACAGCGCCGAATCTGGCCGGTTATGGTGAATGCATCGGGAAAAATCATCTTTGTTTCAAAAATAGGCTGTGATATTGCACATTTTTCTAACAATCCGAACGTATTTGTGTTAAAATAAACTATATGTTTGTAGGAGGATAGAATGAATGCACGAAGCTGTCGATAAAATTCTTGTTTCACAGGAAGCGATTATGAAACGTTGTCAAGAATTGGGAGAAGAAATCAGTGATGATTATCGCAAAAAAAATACCGTGCCCTATGTGGTTGCGTTATTAAAGGGAAGTGTTCCGTTTCTAGCCGAATTGGTGAAACATATTGATCTGGATATCCAATTTGATTTTATGGATGTATCCAGTTATGAAGGTACGGAATCGATCGGTGATATTAAAATCAATAAGGATTTGGATTGTTCGGTCAAAGGACTGTCAATTCTATTGGTAGAGGATATCGTTGATACGGGGCGCACATTGAAAGAAGTTACGAAGCTATTAAAAAATAAGGGGGCCGAAGATGTCAAAGTCGTTTCATTATTGGATAAGCCCGACCGAAGAACGGTGGAAATTGAAGCGGATTATGTCGGATTTGAGATTCCCAATGAATTTGTGATCGGCTTCGGTTTGGATTATGATCAGAAATATCGTAATCTGCCGTTTGTCGGCGTATTAAAACGTGAATACTACGAATAGTATTACGGTAAGGAGGATGCAGGCAGTATGAATTATTCCAAATTTAAAAATGCTTTGCCATATGTCATAGTCTTATCCATTCTGATTGTGATGTTCTCCATGGTAAATTCAAATAATACAAAAACAATGAATTATAATGAATTTAAAAAATCGGCGGAAAAGATGAAAATCACGGAAGCGGATATGTCGATCACCAGTGTTGTGATCAATGTCAGCGGAAAGTACGAAGATAATGGAACGATACGCAGCTTTTCCGTGACGTTGCCGAAAACGGCGGAGAACCAGATTTGGTTGGACAGTGTACTGTTAAAGAATGAGGCAGTTGTCAAAGCAAGTGATCCCAGCCATGGTGAAATGATGACAAGCATATTGCTAAATTTGATTTTACCGATTGTGCTATTGGGCGGTATGTTGTTGTTCATGTTTACAAGAATGAACGGCGGCGGATCAAACAAAGCATTTGAATTCAGTAAATCGCGGGCTAGGATTGAAGGTAATGTCAAAGTGCGCTTTCATGATGTAGCCGGATGCGATGAGGAAAAAGAAGAAGTCAAAGAGATTATCGATTATTTGAAGAATCCAAAGCGTTTTACGGAAATGGGCGCACGGATTCCTAAGGGTGTGCTGATGGTCGGCCCTCCGGGAACCGGAAAAACGTTGTTGGCCAAAGCAGTGGCCGGAGAAGCGGATGTTCCGTTCTTCTCGATTTCCGGATCGGATTTCGTAGAGATGTTTGTCGGTACCGGTGCAAGCCGTGTGCGTGATATGTTCAAAAAGGCGCAGCAAACCGCACCATGTATCGTGTTTATTGATGAGATCGATGCGGTCGGAAGACAGCGTGGCGCCGGCATGGGCGGCGGTAATGATGAGCGTGAGCAAACGCTGAATCAGCTGTTGGTAGAAATGGATGGAATGAGCGAGAATACGGGAATTGTCATCATTGCGGCAACGAACCGTCCTGATGTATTGGATCCTGCATTGCTCAGATCCGGTCGATTTGATCGTCAAATCACTGTTAACCTGCCGGACAAAAAAGGTCGTTTGGAAATTCTGGAGGTTCATGCCCGCAATAAGAAGCTGGCAGACGATGTAAATCTGGAAAATCTGGCGAAACGTACCCCTACGTTCTCCGGTGCTGATTTGGAGAATGTCTTGAATGAAGGTGCCATTTTGGCGGTTCGCGGAAATCGTCATCAAATCACTATGAGTGATTTGGATGAAGCGATTGATCGTGTCATGATGGGCCCGGCGAAAAAATCAAAGAAATATACTGAAAGTGAAAAACGCATGGTCGCTTATCATGAAGCCGGACATGCGGTCATCGGTTTGAAATTGGAAAACTCCGATATGGTACAGAAGGTTACGATCATTCCGCGCGGTGATGCCGGCGGGTACAACCTGATGACACCGGAGGAAGAGAAGTTGATTCCGACAAAGAATGACTTTTTGGCGAAGATTACCGGATTATTGGGTGGTCGGGTTGCCGAGGATCTTGTCTTCCATGAAATCTCAGCCGGCGCATCCAATGATATTGAACGCGCTACCAAGATTGCGAAGATGATGGTCAAGAGTTTCGGGATGTCCAATCTGGGACCGGTACAGTATGATGATCCCAACGGTAATGTATTCTTAGGTCGTGATTACGGCAAAGGAAATGATTATTCCGGTGAGATCGCATATGAAATCGATAAGGAAATCCGCAGTATTATCAATGGCTGTCTGGAAGATTGTAAAAAGATTATCAGTGAAAATATGGATTTACTGAAGCTGATTGCCGAAACACTGGTTGAAGAAGAAACATTAACGAATGAAGAAATCATGAATTTGATGGATCATGGTACTATTGCTTCGCTTCCAACCAATGATGATCAGGAGAAGGAAAGTGTTGAGGCCGAACCAACTTCCGAGGTAAAGGAAGCCGCAATTCCGGCAGCGATAAGTGAGGCAAGCACTGTATCACTTCAAGAAAAAGAAACGGTAAGCACAACGGCGGAAAAGGAATCACAAAGTGATTTACAGCCCAAACCGAAACCAAAGCGAACTCGCAAAGCGGCGGAAAAACCGTCCTTTGAAGAGGCGATGAAGGAAGTTATGGGAGAACATGACGCACCGGTGAAAAAACGTGGTCGAAAGAAAAAAAGCGATGTGCAAGAGGATGCCACCGAGAAAGATGCCCAAGCGAAGTTGAAATCCGCTACCAAGCGTAATGTCGCCAAAAAGAGTGCAGCTTCAAAGGCAAAAGCAGAAGTTGAAGCAAAAAAAGAACCGGAAAATACTGAAGAATAATGATAAAGACTGTTGCCGTAAAAAGCAGCGGTTTTTTTCAGAATACAGAAATGAGACCCATAGCAGAATATGATATGTAGTTTTCGGTTACAAGTAGATTTAAGAGCATTTTAATAATTTTAGGGAAAAAATATTTTAAGGGACGAACCGCACGCAGTAAGAAGTGATCCAGTAAATGGAAACACGATACGATAGTTTGTGTAATTCGGGTGGAATTGATTTTTTATGTATATTTCCATAAACAAAAAAACATACAAAATAGGGAAAAGGTGTATCGAAAGGTACACCTTTTTAAACAGCTGATCGATAATACACCAAGTGGTGGTGCCGCAAACTCTTTACACACAGGCGATGAGGTTCATCTTGGCACAGCCAGTATGATACCTTTATAGTGTTGGGATAAAATGGCGGATATCTTTATTTGTTAAAGAAGAATACAGTGGGGTCTGAGACCAATTATAATATGGCGTTAAGCAATGCAATGCTTATAAAAGTGATGCGAATTTCGGTAAAGTGGGAAATGCTCACCTTTCTATAACTGGTAATGGTGTTAGTTTGATTTCAAAGTCGGAACTACAAGGGATATCAGAGCTGGTGACAAGCAATCAGTTTGCATTCTTTGTTGGTATCAATGCCGAAAAATGGTGGTTAAAGGATGCTAATACCTCAACCAATCGTGCCAGCTTTGTGGATGAGAAGAATGTAGCAGCAGATGCGGGAATCAAGAAAACAACAATTTCAAGTAATATCAGTACCTATCCCAACGGTACATGTGGCACTATATCTATTGGTGAAACTAGTGTAATGCCGATCAATTCCTTTCGTGCAGATGCAGTGATGAGAACCAATTATCTTAAAAGTGCAGTCATGCATATCAATTTATCATATAGTCGAATAAAAGCAAGTAATTATGATGGCAGCGTTGGTCAGGCGAAAAGTTAACCTAAAGTGGCACATGGGGAATTGCTGGGTAAAAACCCCAAGTGAAGGATTGGTATCTATTCCATTAACCTGCCCATATCGAGCAAAGAACAACGGTTTTTATGTTTGAGATGGTCAATGGTGTCGGAGAAAGCAGCGGCAGAAGTGGAAGTTACTGATGTTGTGGCAGTATTGCCGGTTGTGGCGATTCAAGCGGAGCTGGACGATGGTTCTCATACTTCCTATACAAGTGGATAATGGGTAAACAAAGATGCAATCCTCACCTTAAGCATCAAGGTAAGCAAAGACCATGGCATCACATGGGAAGAAATGAGTGGAAAGATAATGAAGTGTAAGGACAAGTAAAAAAATAAGAATTTTATCGTTAAAACTACATTTTTAAAATACGCTATTTAAAGATTTTCGATATAAAAGCTTCGCGCTCTTTACGGTAAAAACATGGAACGCAGTGCAATTTTTAATCGGCTATGTTATACTAAAACAGTCAGTTAGGAGTGAGATAATGAAAGATGAGCTCATCAAAGCACTGGCTCGAGAGGGGCGAGTGCGTATTTATAGTAATGCGACCACTCATTTAGTAGAGGAAGCACGACAACGGTTTGATATGTGGCCGACCTCAGCTGCGGCACTGGGACGTACTTTAAGCGTCGGCAGTATGATGGGAAGTATGTTAAAGAGTGATCACGAACAATTAACCATCACAATCAATGGCGGCGGTCCGATCGGAACGATCATGGTGGATGCTTACAGTAATGGGAATGTTCGTGGCTTTGTGAGCGATCCCCATATAATGTTACAATATAATGACACGGGGAAATTGGCGGTTGGTACCGCGGTGGGAACGCAGGGAACGCTGTCTGTGATTAAAGATCTGCATATGAAAGAGAACTGGAAAGGTACGGTGGATTTACAGAGTGGTGAAATCGGAGATGACTTTGCCTATTACTTTACCCTTAGTGAACAAACTCCTACGGCGGTATCTGTCGGGGTATTGGTGGACGTTGATCAATCCGTTTGCGCGGCCGGCGGCATGATCATTCAGATGATGCCGGATGCACGGGAAGAGGACATTGTCGCTACGGAGAATTTGCTTGCGAAGCTGAAGCCGATGTCGCAGATGGTTAGCGAGCATGAAGCGCTAGAGGAAATCGTTCGTTCACTTTATGATGATGTGGAAATTCTTTCTTGTCAGCCGATTGCATTTCACTGTCCCTGCGATAAAACGATTATGAAACGGGTGCTTACAACACTAAGCAAAGCGGAGCGGATGGCGATGATTGAAGAAGATCACGGTTGTGAGATTACGTGTAATTTTTGTAATGAACGCTATCAATTCAGTGAAAACGAATTGCGAGAACTGGAGGATTTTATTGATGCCCATGATCGACGGTGAATGGATGATCGGCGATGTGAACATTGCTAATCGGATTGTGGTAGCGCCGATGGCGGGAATATCCAATCCGGCTTTTCGCGGCATTTGCCGGCAGTTTCAGCCCGGTTTGGTTTATACGGAAATGATCAGCGATAAAGCGTTATACTATCGCAATGAGAAAACATTGAAAATGACCGAGATGGAAGAAAATGATCATCCTTTGGCGATGCAGATTTTCGGGCATGACACGGATACGATGGTGGCAGCGGCACGTTATTTGGATACGCATAGCGAATGCGATATCATTGATGTGAATATGGGATGCCCGGTCAATAAGGTGATTAAATCCCAAGCCGGAAGTGCTTTGATGCGAGAAGAAGCGCATACGGTGGCGATGATGCGAGAAGTAGTACAGGCTGTGCATAAGCCAATCACAGTGAAAATGCGGATCGGTTTTGATCATGAACATTGCAACTGCGTATCATTGGCGCAACAGTTGGAGGCGATCGGTGTCAAGGCGATTGCCGTTCATGGGCGAACCAGATCACAGATGTATGAAGGAGAAGCCGACTGGTCATATATCAAAAAGGTAAAGGAAGCATGTACGATACCCATCATCGGCAATGGTGATATTCGTACCCCGCAGGATGCGAAACGCATGTTGGAGATGACGCATTGTGATGCGGTTATGATCGCCCGGGGATTGTTAGGAAATCCATGGCTGATTGCCCAGTGTGGTGAATATCTGAAAAGCGGAGATATCCTGCCCACTCCATCCCTGCAAGATCGTTTTGACTTTATTCGTCTTCATGCGCAACGCCTGTGTGCGGAAAAAGGAGAAATAGTGGGCATGCGGGAGATGCGCGGTCATGCGGCGTGGTATGTAAAAGGATTGCCGCGTTCCCACAAGTTGAAGCTGGCGCTGACCATGATTACCACGATGGCGGAATTGGATCAGTTGCTTACGGAATATGAAAAAACGACATTTGGTGATGGCTTCGAACTGGCACGATAAACTTATGTAGTAATTTCATTTTTTGTTGACAAAGCGCTCGCAACTCTTTATAATCTAAACGAATAAGGACGATGATAAGAAAAGTAATCCGATCGGAAACGTCAGAGAGATGCGCTCACAGGCTGGAAAACGCATTCGTGAAAGATAGGATGAAATAAAGCCTTGGAGTCCTCCGTTAGGACGCTGCTTCCCGTTACGAAGTTACTTGCATTCAAGTAGAAGGCCGTTTGTGTGAACATACGGTGAAGCAGGGTGGTACCGCGACAGTGAATCTCTCGCCCCTCGACGGGTGGGAGTTTTTTTTATGAAAGGAGATTATCAATGGAACAGAAATTAACAGAACAAGAATTGGTTCGCCGCCGCAAAATGGAAGAATTACGGGAGATGGGTATCGACCCGTTTGGCAGTGCTTATGAGCGAACGGATAAGTCAGGAAATCTGAAAGAATTGTATGGGGAAAAGTCCAAAGAAGAATTGGAAGAATGTGCTGTAAAAACAAGTATTGCGGGAAGAATTATGACCAAACGCCGTCAAGGGAAAGCCGGGTTTATGCACATTCAGGATATTGACGGACAGATTCAGATTTACGTGCGCAAAGATGTCATCGGAGAAGAAGCTTATGAAGTATTTAAAAAGAGCGATATCGGTGATATTGTCGGCATTGCCGGAACGATCATGAAGACCAATCACGGAGAGTTATCGGTGAGAGCGGAAACGTATACGCATTTAACCAAGGCTTTGCGGCCGCTGCCGGAAAAATTTCATGGCTTACAGGATAAGGAAGAGCGCTTCCGTCGCCGTTATGTGGACTTGATTGTCAATGAAGATGCGAAACGTATCGCATTGACCCGTCCGCGTATTATTCGCTCCATTCAGCGTTATCTGGATGGCAAGGGATTGGTGGAAGTGGAAACACCCGTGCTTCAGCCGATTTTAGGCGGCGCAGCGGCGCGGCCGTTCGTTACTCATCATAATACATTAGATATGCCGTTTTATTTGCGTATCGCCACAGAATTGCCGCTGAAGCGATTAATCGTTGGCGGCTTGGAAGGCGTTTATGAAATTGGCCGGTTATTTCGCAATGAGGGAATGGATACAACCCACAATCCGGAGTTTACGACCGTAGAGGCATATGTAGCTTATTCCGATTTACAGGGAATGATGGATCTGATCGAGGGTTTGATCGAAACGGTGGCATTGGATGTTTGTCATACTACCGAAATCGCTTACCGCGGTCAGGAAATTTCCTTAAAAGCGCCGTTTCGCCGGGTTCATATGGTAGACGCGATCAAAGAAGCCTGCGGTGTGGATTTCTGGCAGAACATGAGTTATGAGGACGCTTGTGCATTGGCCGGCGAACATGGCTTAGAGGTAGAGAAAAAGCATAACAGCGTTGGGCATATCGTCAATTTATTCTTCGAGAAGTATGTGGAGGATACATTGATTCAACCGACTTATGTCTATGGGCATCCGGTGGAAATCAGTCCCTTGGCAAAAAAGAGTAAGGCGGATCCGCGTTATACAGATCGCTATGAATTATTTATTTCCGGTCATGAATATGCGAATGCTTTCTCGGAACTCAATGATCCGATTGATCAGAAGGAGCGCTTTGAAAAGCAGTTACAGCTGCGTGATCTCGGTGATGATGAAGCCAATGAGATGGATCAGGATTATGTGGAAGCATTGGAATACGGACTTCCGCCGACAGGAGGTGTCGGCATGGGCATCGATCGCTTGGTGATGCTGCTAACGGACAGCGATACGATCCGTGAAGTACTGTTGTTCCCGCATATGAAAGATCGTAATCATTAAAAAGGCAAACACTTTTTATGAAAAATGAATTAGGCACATCCCTTAGGTAAAACGGATGTGCTTTTCTGTTGCTTTCCTGTCACATCATATTTTATTGGATTTTCCATTTGCGTGCGTATATAAAGCAGAAAAAAGTAACGATCATTAGCAAAGGACCATGATTTAATACTTTCATGGAGGTGCTTAAATGGAACAGAAAGAAATAAAAAAGTATGGAAGTCCAATTCCATTATTGCCGACAATGTCTTTAACAATCTCTTTTCATTATTTGATTGAGAATAAAAAGCAGATAAAAAAAAGAACAAATCATTTTTAGATACGATCTGTTCTTTATTGTTGGTGAAATTATTCTGCTAACACATAGGCCAATGCCAACTTTGTCGTTTCTTCCAATGCCGAAATATGACAACGTTCCATGCCATGGGAATTCATACAAGCCATACCGAATGCGGCCGCATATACGTTGTTTCCGGAGCGAATCGCCGCATTGGCATCCGTACTGTAACGATAGAAAATATCAACGCAATAACGGATGTTTTCCTGCTTGGCTAAATTGATGATCTTTGTTGTTAAACCGCGATCATATGGGGAATAAGCATCTGCCACGCAAATGCTGCAGGTGTACTCATCACCATGATTGTCCGGGCCGATCAAACCGATATCCAATGCCACATACTCACTGACTTCACTCGGCACATATGCACCGCCGTGTCCGATTTCTTCATACATCGGGAATGCTAACAGCGTATTATATTTCGGCTTAATGTTGTTCTTGGTCAGATAAGCCAACAAGGAGAACAAACAAGCTGCTGCTCCCTTATCATCAATATGGCGGGATTTCACATAGCCGTTTTCCGTATATTGAAAGCGCGGGTCCACAGAGATAATATCGCCGTGTTCAATGCCTAAGGCGTATACGTCTTTATCACTGTGAATATCCTGATCCAAGATAACCTGAATGCTTTCATCATCACGATTCAAGGTACGGGCATCATCGAACACATGAACGGAGTGTGACTTACAGATAACCATACCCGAATAAGACTTTCCGTCTCTAGTATGAACCAGTACATTTTCACTTTCCAGACTGGAATAATTTAAACCGCCCAGCTGACGAATCGTAATGGCACCGTCCTTTGTCACATTGCGGACGATCATACCGATAGTATCCAAATGGGCCCCCAGACATACTGTTTTGGATGTATCCTCACCCGGAATGGTGATATAAGCCGTACGCTTGCGATCATAAGTAACTTTATAACCGTAAAGCGCGGCTTTCTTTTCAATCACCGGCATTATTTCATCATAATAACTTACGGTACTCGGGGTTTCAATTAAATCCTTTAAATCTTTGACAAGCAGATCACGATCAATTTCAAATGTCATGTTTCTATTCTCCTTTATCATATAAATGGCAAGCACTGAAATGATTTGGTGCAATTTCTTTTAACTGCGGTACTTCTTTCGTACACCGCTCACATGCCTTGGGGCAGCGCGTGTGGAAGCAGCAACCTTGCGGTGGATCGGCAGGACTGGGCACATCGCCGCTTAATACGATTTTATCAGAAATCCTACCCTCACCGATTTTCGGAATGGCGGAAAACAAAGCTTGGGTATACGGATGTGAAGGATGGTCATAAATTTCCTTGGTATCGGCCAATTCCATAATGTGGCCTAAATACATGACCGCTACCCGATCCGCAATATGCTTTACTACGCTTAAATCATGAGAAATGAAGATATATGCCATCTTCATCTGTTTCTGAAGATCTTTTAACAGGTTGATAATCTTTGCCTGAATCGAAACATCCAAAGCGGAAACTGGTTCATCACAGATGATTAATTTCGGTTTTAATACAATGGCTCTGGCGATGCCGATACGCTGTCGCTGACCACCGGAGAATTCATGGGGATACCGGCTTAAATACTCTTTGTTCAAACCGACTTGTTCCATAGTATTCAAAATGTGTTCATCACGTTGTTTTTTGTCCTTGATTACACCGGCTATGTCCAGTGGTTCTGCGATGATATCCTTGACGGTCATACGCGGATTTAAAGAGGCATACGGATCTTGAAAGATCAGTTTCATCTTTTCTCTTGCTTTTTTTAGATCCGCCCCTTTTAACGCCGTGAAATCCTCGCCATCCAAGATTACTTTGCCTTCGGTTGGCTCAACCAAACGGATGACACATTTTCCCATTGTGGATTTCCCGCATCCGCTTTCGCCTACCACCGCAAAGGTTTCCCCTTCATTAACGGAAAAGCTGATATCATCTACCGCTTTTACCGATCCCCCTGCTTTACTCATGAATCCCTTTTTCAAAGGATAATATTTTTTCAAATGTTCGACTCGTAATAATTCTTTTTCAGACATCCTGATCCTCCTTCCACATTTCACTGTAGCGGAAACAACGTACCTGATGATCATTTACGTCATACAAAGAGGGCATCTGTTTACGACAAATGTCTTTAGCATAAGGGCAGCGCGGATGAAAGAAGCACCCTTGCGGCAATTCATGCAACATCGGTACGGAGCCGGAGATCGTTTCCAATTCTTCTACGTCATGATCTAAGTTCGGGATGGATTTCATTAAGCCGATTGTATACGGATGCATGGGGGAAGTGAACAGCGAACGTACCGGCGCATATTCGACCACTACTCCCGTATACATGACGATCACATGATCGGCCATTTCGGAAATAACCCCCATATCATGGGTGATTAACAGAACGCTGGTTCCCAGTTCCTCGCGCATTTGATTGATTAACTTCAGAATCTGTGCTTGGATGGTGACATCCAATGCCGTTGTCGGTTCATCACAAATTAACAAGGAGGGCTGGCAGGCCAGTGCCATCGCAATCATAATACGCTGCCGCATTCCTCCGGATAATTGATGCGGATAGGAATCAAATACTTTTTCCGGCATTGCGATACCGACCATCTTAATCATTTCCATGGCGTGTTCCTTTGCCTGCTTTTTATCTTTATCCTGGTGAATCAAGATGGCTTCCATGATTTGTTTACCGACAGTCATGACCGGATTTAACGAAGTCATCGGCTCTTGGAATATCATTGAGATTTCATTACCGCGAATCTCGCGCATTTCATCTAATGAGATTGAAGTCAGATCTTTACCCTTATAATTAATCGCACCGCTGGTGATTTTACCGGGAGGGGAAGGGATCAAGCGGATCAATGAAAGCGCCGTCATACTTTTTCCGCAACCGGATTCTCCGACCACGCCCAGAGTCTCTCCTTTATACATGGTAAAATCCAAGTGTTGCACTGCGGGCAATGCCCCGCGATCCGTAAACAGGGTAATGCCTAAGTCTTTGACTTCCAGTAATTTTTCTTTTTGTTCACTCATATCATCTACCCCTTCTAATGTAATTTCGGATCCAGTGCATCACGCAGACCGTCACCAAGCATATTAAATGCCAACACGGTGATGATAATCGCGATACCCGGGATGATACTGTAATAAATATGCGAGCGGATATATGGTTGTGCCGCATTGATCATTGCGCCCCAACTGGACATCGGCGGTTGGACACCGAGCCCCAAGAAGCTTAAAGAGGCTTCACTCATGATCGCAGAAGGGATACCTAATGTCACCGTGACAATCATTGTAGAAAGACAGTTCGGTAATAAGTGCTTCATGATAATTCTAAAATTACTGCCTCCGCTGATTTTGCAGGCATCAATATATTCACTTTTTTTCAGCTTCATGACATCTCCGCGGATTAATCGTGCCGTAGAGGCCCATGCCAACAATCCCAGAGCGATATACAGGTTAATCAAGCCGGGGCCTAAGATAAACATGACTGCCATGGCGAACAACAGGAACGGGAACGAAGAGAATACCTGAATGACAAAGGAAATCACCGCATCTACTTTTCCGCCGAAATAGCCGGCACATACACCCATAACATAACCGATGACGGATGCGATAATTTGCGAAATAATACCAATACTCAACGATACTCGACAACCGTAGATGATTCGAGATAAAATATCACGTCCGAATTCATCGGTTCCAAACAGATGTTCTGCATTTGGGGTTTGTAATTTGATGGAGAGATTTTGTATGTCCGGATCATAGGGGGCCAAGAATGGCGCAAAGATCGCAATCAGAACCAGCAGTATGACAACAATAAGGCAAAACATTGCCATTCTGTTTTTACGCAGAAGCTTCCAGCTTAATGACCAATAGCTTTGATAAGCTTGTTCCTCTTTTTGTTTACTCATTCTTCTGCCTCCTTTCCCAAACGAATACGCGGATCTACTGCCGCATATAGTACATCTACGAGCAGATAGACCACAACGCAGATAAATGCAATATACATGACGCCACCTTGCACGATCGGCAAATCGCGAGTATTAATCGCATCCAACAACATTTTGCCTAAGCCCGGCATTGCGAATACGGACTCAATCAATATCGATCCGGTCAGAATATCGCCGAGCTGAGCGCCGGAAACGGTAATGATCGGAATCAACGCATTGTGTAAGGCGTGCTTGATCATGACCGTCCACTTTTTCAATCCCTTTGCTTCGGCGGTTCTGATATAGTCTTGATGGATTACTTCCAGCATACTGGTTCTGGTAATTCTGGCAATGCTTGCGGCATAGCGTGCGCCCAAGGCAATGGCCGGTAAAATGAAGTTGTAGAAACTGTCAATACCCGACAGGGGGAAGAGATCCAACTTCACACAAAGGAAAATTTGTAAAATAATGGCCAGCCAGAATACCGGAGCGGATATTCCCAATACGGCAATACTCATAATGATCTGATCCTGCCATTTTCCATGATTAACGGCGGCAACCACTCCCATAGTAACACCTACGATCACAGCCATAACATATGCGAGTAATGCCAATCGCACCGTCACATAAAAAGCAGGAATCATAATATCCAAAACCGGGCGGTTCTGGAAATAACTGATTCCGAAATCACCATGAAACATGGAAGTCAGCCAGTCAACGTATTGAACGACAATCGGCCGATCTAATCCCATTTCATGTGTAACACGGGCAATCGTATCCACATCAGCCATTTCTCCCAACATCATCGCTACCGGGTTACCCGGCATGATATTTAAGATGAAAAACGTGATCAAAGAAATGGCGAAGATGACACCGATAGCCTGTAAAATTCTTTTCCCAATATATTGTTTCATAATATCATCCTTATCTTTCGCTATAACGATACATGGAATGCCTCATAAGAAGCATTCCATGATAGTTATTTCAGCAATTATTTCTTTGCGTCCAAGTCAATATCAATATCGTTGAAGTGATAAATCAAGTTCCCGACCTTCATGTTTTTTACCCAAGGTTTTGCCAAGAACTGGTTCTTCGGATAGTAAACCGGGATGGTCGCATATTCATCACGAGAAAGAATCTTATCAGCTTGTTTGTACAATTCGGCACGTTTTGACTCATCCAATTCGGATCTTGCCTGTGTCATTAAATTATCAAACTCAGCGTTGTTAAAGAAAGAACTCTTTCCTGAAGCATTGCCGGAATAGAAATAAGTATACATCTGGTTGTCCGCATCGGCATACAGCGGGAACCAGCCGATCATGGTAACTTCCAGAGATCCTTGTTGCCATTCGCTTGCCCATACACCGTTATCAAGAACTTGAACATCCATGTTAATGCCGATTTCTTTCAGATAACCTTGAATCGCAACCATTCTCTGCTGATCACCGGCACGAACTTTTGCGCTCAGTGTTAAGCCTTCAGCACCTGCTTCTTTTAACAACTGTTTTGCCTTTTCTACGTTATATTCGTAAACGTCTAAGGAATCGTCATGTCCGGGAACTTTCGGATTCAAGAAGGAGCTTGCCGGTTCACCGGCACCGTTCAATACGCTTGTCACAAATTCTTCACGGTTGATCGCCAAAGAAATCGCTTCACGAACACGAACGTCCTTTAACTTGTCACTGTTTAGATTCAAGTTAACGATATAAGTACCTAATCCCATATAAGGATTGATTTCATCTTTTAAATCGCTGTCCTGATACTGTGCTAAGAAATCGGCAGATAAGTCACAAGCATCAATGTTGCCTTTCTCATATTCCAAAATCTTAGTGTTGTTATCATCAATAAAGATGACTTCGATACGATCCAGTTTCGGTTCTTCACCATGGTATTCGCTATTTTTAACCATAACCACCTTAGTGAGATCATCATTGGATTCTAATTTATACGGTCCGGTACCGATCAGATCCATACCGGATCCCCATTTATCACCGGCGGCCTCACAAGCTGCCTGCGGGAAAATTTGTGCATAGTCAATACCTAAGTTTTTCACAAACGGTGTAAACGGATATTTTAATTTGATGGTGAAGTGCGTATCATCTTGAATTTCAAAACCGCTTAACTCCGTTGCTTTTCCGGCCAACATTTCTTCTGCGCCTTCAATCATATCGTACATATAAGTACTCGTAGCGCCGGTTTCCGGTGTAAACATACGCTCAAACGTATATTTTACATCGTTGGATGTCAACACGCTGCCATCATGGAACTTCACGCCTTCCTTCAATTCAAAGGAGTAGGTTAATCCATCTTCAGAAATGGTCGGGAAATCCTTTGCCAAAACCGGTACTTCTTCATTTTCTTCCGTAAAACAATACAATCCTTCTACGATACTGTCGGCAATCGAGGAAGAACCGGAGTTGGTACTCTTCTGTAAATCCAATCCCATTTTCGCATTTGCCTGACCAAAGCGGAACACTTTTTCACCGCTGTTATCAGAGCTTCCGCTGCCGCCGCAACCGCTAACCATTGTCATAGAAAAGCATAATAGGAAAGCGGAGCACAATCTTACTGCTCTTTTCATACTTTCATCTCCTTACGATCCAGATCTTTGCTCAATGACTCAGAACATATCTTTTATAAGCAGTGACATGGCTACCTCTTATGTACTTTAATACACGATTTCAGATAGGTTCTGTGAAAAACATTCATGTTCTACAAAAACATACAAAATGAAGCAAATGAACTGATTTTGTGTGTATTTGCATACCATGTGAGCTGTCTGTTTCGTATATATATTATGGAAAAAACGCTCAAATGTCAAGAATGAAATTTCATACATTGATA